>NZ_MWSM01000038.1 GCF_002087075.1 Streptococcus pseudopneumoniae ATCC BAA-960 = CCUG 49455 | reverse complement strand
GCTACTTGATAGAAGTATTGACCTTTGGTCTTCACGTTTTCGCCTAGTGGAGATAGGGCTGGGTTTTTAGCGTCGCCGTTATCTGACCATGGAGCCTTGTCAGATGCCTTAAGCAAGAGACGAGTCAACATGCCATCACCTGCGAATAGTTCGTATGGAATCACATGGTTAACACCAGCTGTGAATGGACCGTCACCCTTGGCTTTTTCTAGGTAGGCTGCTGGAACATCGATACTGTCTTTGATGTTGTTTTTAACTGCAGATTTGACATCGCTTCTTGTTACAAGACCGTTCAAGGTAATATTGACTTTACGTTCCTTGACAACCTTATTCAAATTTGGTTTATCACCGGCTGCTTCATAGACAGTCAGGGTAGCTTCATAGGTATTTGTACCATTAGTACGAAGTGTATCTAATAAATCCTGATCTTGCTTACCTGTAGTGTTACCATTCAAAGATACTTGATAGTAATACTTGCCATCAGGTAAATTTTTCACTGGTGGAATTTTTTCATTTTTATCCTTACCATTATCTGACCATGGAGCCTTGTCAGATGCTTTGAGCAAGAGACGAGTCAACATACCATCTCCTGCGAAAAGTTCATATTTAAGCGGTTTGTTTACACCAGCCAAGAAAGGACCGGAAGCTTTGGCTTGTTCTAGATAGCCCGCTGGGACATCGATACTGTCTTTAACATCCTCATCGACAGCTTTTTTAATATCTTCTGGACTTGCTTGTTTCCCATCCACATCAGCTGTATCTACAGCTTCTTTTAAGACATCTGCTAGCTCTGAATTTTCTTGAGCTTCTTCACCTTTTTCAAAAAGTGTATCCAGACGAGAAGGGCTTGTCTCCTCGCTCACTTCAGTTACTTCTGTAGGTGTAGAAAGTGAGTTCGTATTTCCAGCAACGACCTCAGGTTTCGCTTGAGCAAGAACAGTATCTCCCTGAGTTTCTGCTAAGTCACCCTCTTTCGTTCCCGATGTCTCTTCAGGTACAACTTGAGCAGGGGTCGGATTGACCCCATCGGCACGTACAGAACTTGGCTGACCAACTAGGACAAAGAAGCCACTAGCCACAACAACTGAGGCAACACCGACACTGAGACGGCGAATAGACCAACGAGTATATCTTTGATTTGGATTGAATTTCATAGGGTTCTCCTTAGAGTTTTTCTTTATTTGATGACTCTAGTATAATATCCTAAAATTAAAAAGGACTAAGAAAAAGTTAAAATTTTTCTTAAATCCCTCTTATAAAATACTTATATCAATTAAATCCATAAACAGATTTGGTGATTTGATAGACGACATTGGACAGTTTGCGAGCTGGCAAGACTGAATGTTTGGTCAAACGGCTAAGCATGGTCTTACGGATAGCCTGAAAAACCTCTGGATTTTCCTGCTGAATATAGGTCCACAGCTCCCGTTTTTTTGCCAAATGCTCTGCTGTACCTGCTCGATTGAGCAGGGCACTGGAAATCACCGTCGTAATCTCGATATGATTCAGCAGATATTCTCGCATTTTGGGGTGGCTCACTTGGGATAAATCAAGCTGGTCTACCAAGAGTCGATTGACTTTAAGTTGCTGGTCAATGCGCTTAATCATCACTTGCTCATTGACAGACTGGTCCTCACGCCCAATCAAATAACGATAGAAATCGACAGGCAGATAGTACATGGTCTTGACCTGCTGAAGAGGGGTAAAGACAAAGAGATTATCGACATAAAAAGTATGCTCAGGCAGTTGGAACTGGCTAGCACGCAACAAATCTGTCCGATAAATCAGCGAGTGCATCATGATATACTGGCCTTTGGAGAAATTTCCGACCTGGTCCCAGCCAAAAATCTGCCGAACAGGCAAGACTGACTCGTAGCTCATACTCTTCTTACGAGACTGACCTTCCTTTTCGTAAACAAAATTAGTCACAAAGGCGTCAACCTCTTGACCCTTACTCTCAAGTTCCTGCAAGGTTTCAAGAGTTTTCAAGTAGGCACGAGGATCCACCCAGTCATCACTGTCAACTACTTTAAAATAGCGCCCAGAAGCCTCTACCAAGCCACGATTGACCGCACCGCCATGGCCCTTATTTTCCTGATAAATGGCTCTAACGATGTTAGGATACTTGTCGGCTAAACGCTCAGCGATTTCCTGAGTCTGGTCCTGAGACCCATCATTGATAATCAAAATCTCAACTTGCTCACCACCAATCACTAGCGACTCCACACAGTAATGAAGATAGGCTGCAGCATTATAGCTAGGAATGGCGATAGACAATAACTTCATAATCTACTCCTTTAGGGGACTGATTTTTCTTACTCAATGAAAATCAAAGAGCAAACTAGGAAACTAGCCGCAGGTTGCTCAAAACACTGTTTTGAGGTTGCAGATAAGACTGACGAAGTCAGCTCAAAACACTGTTTTGAGGTTGTAGATAAGACTGACGAAGTCAGTTACCTATACCTACGGCAAGGTGACGTTGACGTGGTTTAAATTTGACTTTCGAAGAGTATTACTCTCTCTTGTCACTGCTTTCTATTCTACCATAAAGTCCAGCCTTTGAAGAACTTTTACTAGAATACAAGGCTTCTGTCTCTATTTACCATCTTAAGCATCAAAAAAGAGGGAAGCTCCCTCTTTTACAAATTCAATGCTGCTAGGGTATCCAAATACTGGTTGTTGATGACCGCCAAAATATAGGTATCTGCCTTCAAGAGGTCATCTGGTCCAAATTCAACATCCAATGGGGAATTTTCCTGCTCTCGGAAGCCCAAAATATTCAGATTATATTTGTCACGGAGGTCTAATTTACTCAGACTTTGACCTGCCCAAGACTGAGGAATTTTCATCTCCACAATAGAGACATTTTTATCCAACTGAAAGACACCAACACTATTATGGAAAAGAATGGTATGTGCTAGAGACTGCCCCATTTCATACTCTGGCGAGACAACCGAGTCAGCTCCAATCTTTTCTAGCACTTTCTTAGCAGTCTGACTTTTGACCTTAGCAATAACAGTCGGTACCCCCAAACTCTTACAGTGCATAACCGCAAGCACACTCGACTCCAGATTTCCACCTGTCGCGACGACAACGGTATCGCAGGTATCAATCCCTGCTGATCTCAATAATTCTTCATCTGTGATGTCACCAATCACTCCACGCGCCAAAACTGGCTCAAACTGATTGATGCGCTCTGCGTGGTCATCAATAGCGATAATATTCATATCCTGCTTGGCTAGGGCAGCTAGGACACTGCTCCCAAAAATTCCCAATCCTAAAATTCCAATCGTACGATCTGACATTCTCTTTCCTTTCTTAACCAATACTAATATCTGCTTTCATATAGTGAATCATATCTTTCTTTTCTGGATGGTAATCTGCCAAGCTAACAAACAAGGTCAAGGGACCAATTCGTCCCATAAACATAAGTGGCATGATAACACTGAGAGCCAATTTCCCAAGATCAGAAGTCAAATTTGCCGTTACACCAACTGTACTAAGAGCTGAAATGGTTTCAAATATGAGGTGGATAAAGGGAGGATTGCCTTTGGCTGTCATCCCTAGCAGAATCAATCCTACCAAGAAGCTCATCAAAAAGATAATAAAGACACTAAAGGATTTTTGAACCGTTCGCGGCGCAATCGTTCGTCTCGCAACATTGGCATGAGGCAAGCCCAAAAGCTCACTTCGCGCAAAGACCAAGAGGACAAAAAATGTCGTAATCTTGAGCCCCCCAGCCGTTCCCCCAGGTGCCCCACCTAGAAACATCTGTAAGATATAAATCAAAAGAGTCACAGGATGAGCCTGAGTATAATCTATCGTAGAAAAGCCTGCTGTTCGCATCGTCACTGTTTGAAAAAAGCTAACTAAAACCTTATCGGCAACAGGGAGATTGCCAATCGTTCCAGCATTGTTCCACTCAAGAAAGAGAGTAGTTGCCGTTCCAAATAACAACAAACCTAGAGTCAATAATAGTACAAGCTTCGTATGAAAGTGCAGGCGCCCTTTTTTCTTTCTTCCTACATGACCAGCCAAATCAAACCAGACCATAAAGCCAAAACCACCTGTAATAATTAAGCCTGCAATCACCAGATTGACCAGTAAATCGGTCTGAAAAGCAAATAAACTGGTGCTCCCCAAATTATCAAAACCTGCATTACAGAAGGCGGATATAGCTAGAAAAATGGAACTAAAAAGACCGCGCCCCCAGCCAAGTTGTGGAACAAAACGAAAACTGAGGAATAGAGCTCCCAAACCCTCAACTAGAAAAGTTGTGAGAAAAATAGAATGGACAAACTTTCTCAAAGATCGAGTTTCTCCATAACTAAAACTATCCTGAATAGTTGCACGGCTACGAAGACTAAGCTTTTGCTTGCTCTGGATATAGAAAACTCCAATAAAAGTCATGAGTCCTAGACCACCGATCTGAATCAAGAGCAAACAGATTATTTGACCCCAGATATTATATGTGTGAGCTACTGGAAGGGTTGAAAGACCTGTCACACAGACTGCAGAGACAGCAGTGAAAAGATGATCAAAATAAGTCGCTCGTGAGCTTTCAACTTGGACAAAGGGCAAGCTCAAAAGAAGAGAGCCTAGTAAAATGACCAAGGCAAAACTCAAAAAAATACGACGGGCTGGCGATAAACGAGATAAGCCTAGCTCTATTTTTTCCTTAGATAATTTGAATAACATGTTTCCATTGTACCATAAAACAAAAGAAATATCTCAAATAGGAATGGACAAAACATCGCGTACGCTTATCCTAAAAAAGAGGTTATCCAAACTCGTCCATTTCTAGAAACGTCTAAAAACTACCGACTTCCTATTTTATTCGGCAAAAAATAATCATCAATCAAGCTTTTAAAGTTCTCCTTCACTAAGATAAGAAACTGCCGAGAAAAGCGACTAAAGTTGCACAACACTTGCTAAACTCAGTTCTAACGCCTTCTCAAAAGCTTCCGATCCCCAGTCACGACTATCGTACTGGTCCAAGTCTGCTAAGGAATCAGCTGTGAACAACAATTCTCCCCAGAGAACCCCTCGCAGTTGGGCTACTGCCACAAGCGCAGAACACTCCATCTCCACAACAGCACAGCCCTCTTCCTTACGATAAGCCACCTTTTCAGCCGTTTCTCGGTAAAAACCGTCTGTCGTCCAGGTCAGGACTTCTTCATAGGGAATCCCTCTGACTTCCAAAACTTGCTCAATGGCAGCAATAGCCTCTGGCTGCATTTCCATATAACGAGAAGGTGCCACATAGTGGTAACTGGCTCCTTCATCTCGCAGAGCGCGAACAGGGACTAGAAAGGCATTTTCCTCTATATCGGCTAGCACACCACAGGTACCTGTGGAAATAATCTGCTCCACACCATAGCCAATCAACCAATCCATAAACTGGGCTGCTGGAGCTGAACCAACAGGAGCCTGAGCCAGACAAATCTCCTCGCCTTTGTAGTTCACGACATAGACTGGATAGGTCTTGGTGGCTGAAACGAATTCGCCGACACAGTCCGCCCCTACTTCCCTCGCATAGCGGTCAATCTCTTCACCTAAAAATGCATAGACACATTTCTTGGGCAAGTGCAAGTCCAGCCCCTCGTGATTGGGCATGATAACCGCCTGAGGATTATCATCAAACTCTAAAATGGGAATCGCATGTTTCTGAATCATAACCCACCTCCTCTAATTTTGTACTATTGTATCAAAAACTGACAAAGTGTCAAGGAGGAAGCTGATGAACTGAGGAAAAGCTAATACTAGAATAAAAACCACTTTCTACAATTGATGCTCTGATTTTCATCACATCCTGTCTATCGAGCTAAGCAAATACGAGTCACAATTCCATCTGAGTCTGTGATTTCCAATTGGCTCGATGTCATCCATTTGATTGGTGCGTCAACTTCTTGTGCTCGTTGGGCAATCGTTAACAGTTCTTCTTTATGTGCGACTTCGATGACATAGTAGGCTAAACCTGGTAAGCCTTGCTTACGCGAATCCAGACCTTTTCCTCCCCATTCGTTAACTGCTAAATGATGATGGTAATCTCCAGCCGCAATCCAACTAGCGCTAGGCACACTGAATTTATCCTCTAGCCCTAACACCTTTTGATAAAACTGGCTGGACTTTCGACTATCCTTGACGGAAAGATGAATATGCCCCATTCTCGTACCTTCTGTCAAGATAAAGGGCTCTACTCTTTCCCCCAACTCATAAATGTCCTGCGCCGCAAGAGCCTCCGTCACTCCGATAATGCGTCCATCTTCTCGAATATCCCATGTGGAAACCGGCTTATCTCGATAGAGTTCAATGCCATTTCCCTCCAAATCTTCCAAGTAAATAGCTTCACTGTAACCATGGTCTGCACCGCCGACAAGAGGAATCTGTAAATCTGTCAGGTGTTTCAAGACATCAGCCAAAGCCTTGCGTGTGGGCAAGAGAATGGCCAAATGGTAAAGACCACAATGTTCCCTCACTTCTCCGCTCTCTTGTGCTTGAATCAGCTGTACCAAGACTTTTCCACCAAGGCCTAGAATGGACTCTGTCTCAGTTTGAGATAAGATTTCTAAACCAATAACTTGCTGATAAAAGGCTGTTTGACTGGCCAAATCCTTTACATTTAAAACTGTCTCTGCCAAATAAATGTGACTCTTGTATTCATAGGTCATAAATGGTCCTCTTTTCTCGTTGTAATTATTACAACTATTGTATAATTTCCATCAAGAAAGTCAAGCCAGATAACTCAAAAATAACACCATTTCAGGATAATATAAAGTAAATCATTTCATAATAAAACGCATATTATCAAACTTTTCATCACCTGACAATATGCGTTATTTTAATTTTAAAGACTTTTTGACCAGCTTTTTTATTTCACAACAAGTTCATAACGTGTCTTACTGGTGAAGGTTTGACCAGCTTTAAGAATGACTTGGTCTTTGAGGTCGCTGTGAATGGCATCTGGTAAAGCTTGCGCTTCAAGGGCAATCCCATTGTGCTGCACCATTGGCTGACCAGCCACAAGTACACTCTCATCCACAAAGTTTGCTGTGTAGACCACAAAGCAAGGAGTTTCTGTCTTGAAAAGCAGGAAGCGACCTGAATTTTGGTCATAAAGGAATCCAGCATTGTCATGGCCTACAGGAAGGGCAAATGGGTGATCCAAACCTGATGCCAGCTGGATTTGCTCATCTTCTTCTGCAAAGATATCCTTCAACAAGGCACCATTGTAGATGTGTTTGACCACATCACGGTTGGCTTCTGGAGTTTTGGCAGGAACACCATCGGGAGCGATTGGGTAAATACCCTCTGTATTTAGTTGGAAGACATGACGGTCAATCGTCTGCGTGAAATCACCAGACAAGTTGAAATAGCTGTGGTTGGTTGGATTGACCAGCGTATCCTGATCGGTCGTCACCTTGTAGCTGATTTTATAGGCACCAGTTTCTTCCAAGTGATAACTGATCCAAATCTTGAGATTTCCAGGGAACCCTCCTGTCCCATCTGTACGCTCTGTGTAGAGAGTCAAGCCATGATCGCTTACTTCTTCAACTTCAAACAAGCTGGAATCCCAACCAGTTGAACCACTGTGATTACAGTTGCTAGCATTATTAACCTCAAGGTCATAGGTCTTACCATTGAGCTCAAAGGTCGCACCTGCAATACGACCCGCTACAGGACCTACACTTGCTCCATGCTTGGGACTATTGCCTACATAACTATCAAAGTCATCAAATCCCAAGATAACATTGGCAAAATTTCCAGCCTTGTCAGGTGCGACATAGCGCAAGATGGTCGCACCATAAGTCATAACCTCAAGTTGGTAGCCACCGTCTGTCTCAAATCGATAGGCCAAGACATCCTCGCCCTCAACATTTCCAAATACACGCTCTGTGTATGCTTTCATTCTGTTCTCCTTTTACTATTTCTCTCAAGCAAACAAACCATAGAAAGCGTACTGACAATCTATGGTTTATCTGATAATTTACAAATCCTCTTGTCAAGAATTCATAAACACTGTCTTACTTTTGATATTCGTGAATTATGACACCTTGTACTACACGGTTTACTGTACCTGTAGGAGACGGTGTATCTGGTTTATTTTCTACCTTGAGTGAAGTCAATAGGGCAAAGAGTTGGGCATAAACGATGTAAGGGAAGACACGGTAAATATCATTCAAGACACCGCCACAACCAAGGGCCACTTCTTTGACATTTTCAAGACCAAAAGCTTGATCACTCAAAAGCACAACACGACGAGCAATCTGGTCACCAGCAACTTCACGAACCAAGTCCAAGTCGTACTTACGAGTGTAGTCTGTCGTTGTACCAAAGACCAAAACAACTGTATTTTCGTTGATAAGAGATTTTGGACCGTGACGGAAGCCAACTGGACTTTCATACATGGTCGCAACTTGACCAGCAGTTAATTCCAAAATCTTGAGCTGAGCTTCATGAGCAAGTCCAAAGAAAGGACCAGCGCCTAGATAGATGACACGGTTAAAGTCTAAATCAACGAGCTCTTTGACATCTTCTGCCTTGTCTAAAACTTTACGGGCAAGACTAGATACAACTTCAAAACGTTCAGACTTAACAGCAAATTCTGTAGGATCAAAGACCAAGAGAGCTGTCAACATCATAGACGTAAAGCTAGAAGTCATGGCAAATCCAGCATCATTAGAGACAGCTGGTTGCAAGAGCAAGAGATTACGGTCATCACCGTGAGCTTGAAGAGCCAATTTACCATCTGCTGCACAAGTAATCGTCACTTGATAAAGCTCATCCACCAAGGATTTGGCCAAATCAACAGTCGCCACACTTTCAGGCGAGTTCCCACTACGAGCAAAAGACACAAGGACAGTTGCCACATCTTTTTTCAAATAGGTTGCTGGATTGGCAACGATATCTGTTGTCGCAATAGCATTGAAATTCCATTTGCGTTCGTCATAGACTTCCTTAAAGTAAGGTAGCAAGGTATCTCCCACATAAGCAGAAGTCCCAGCACCTGTCAAGATAACCTTAATATAGTCATGTTTATCAGCGATTTCTTGTAGGAAGGCTGCAATTTCTTCACGTTTTGCTTGGTAAAATTCAAAAGCTTCTCTCCATACATCAGGCTGTTGGTAGATTTCACGCGTAGTGATTTCTGCACCCAATTCGAGCAAGTCTTCTTTTGTATAATGTAGCATTGAGTTCCTCTTTTTCTATTAAATATGGGAATGGGAGTAAGCTCCATTCCCATGTATATTTTATATAAAATGCTCTAACGATTTTCACGTTGTCACATGAATTGAATCGAGTTCCAACTAAAATCTGTAGGAAACTAGCCGCAGGCTGCTCAAAGCACTGCTTTGAGGTTGCCGGATAAGACTGACGAAGTCAGTAACATATACCTACGGCAAGGCGACGTTGACGTAGTTTGAAGAGATTTTCGAAGAGTATTATTCATCTTCGTCATCATCGAAGCCCGCTAACAGGTCATTAACTTTCACAATACTTTCTGCAGCACGGCTCTTGTAGTCCGCATCTGCGCCTGTAAGGCTCGCATTGATAAATTCAATCACCATTGGAAGATTCATCCCTGCGTAAAGGTCAATATCACGACCTTCCATGATCAAGCGACTCACCACATTACAAGGTGTCCCACCGAGAAGATCCGCAAAGACTAGGAAATCATCCACCCCTTCAATAACAGCTTCAAATTTAGCAGTAAATTCTTCTGGGCCATCTTCTGGAAGAAGAGCTACTGTGTAAATGTTGTCTTGTGGGCCCATAATCATTTCTGTGCTACCTCTAAGCTCCTCACAGAAGCGACCATGGCTCACCAAAATTAATGATTTAGTCATAAGGAATTACATTCCAAGTGCAAAGTGACCAAGGGCAGAAAGAGTCAAAGCAAGTACGATAATAATACCGATAGCTTTAGTAGAGTTCATACCTTTCTTACCAAGCAACCAGAAGATAAAGGCAGTAAAGATTGCTGGAAGCAAACGTGGGAAGATTTGGTTCAAGATGTCTTGGAAATCAATCATCTTTTCACCGATTGGCAACTTGTAAGAAATTTCAAAGTTAATCACTGTTGCTACAAGAGCACCCATCATGAAGACACCAAGTACAGATGCAGCGTCAATCAAAGCTGTCAAGGTACTTTGCATGTTGTTGATAAGGTTAACCCCTTCTTTGTAAGCAAATTCCAACTGTTTCCAACGGAAGATGTCATACGCTACTGCAACTGCAATCCAAAGGAAGATCCCCCAAGGTTGGCCAGCGATAGCCATAGTTGCTGCGACTGACCCCATGATAGCAGGTACAAGTGAACCAAAGATTGTATCCCCAAGAGGAGCGAATGGTCCCATCAAACCTGTCTTGATACCGTTAACGGCGTCTTTTGAACCTACACCATCTTTTTCTTCCATGGCAAGGTCAAAACCAGCGATAATAGTATGGAAGAATGGTGAAGTATTGAAGAATTGAGTATGAACTTTCATCATTTCTTTCAATTCAGGAGTTCCATCCCCATACATTTTACGCAACTGAGGCAAGATCATGTAAAGGTAACCAGAAGCTTGCATACGTTCGTAGTTCCAACCTAATTGGAAAGTAAACAAGCTACGTTTGTTGATTTGATTAAAATCTTCTTTTGTTAGTTTGTAATTAGAATTCGTCATCTTCGATTTCCCCACTTTCTGATGGTGTAGAAGGTGCTGCTACAGCTACTTTTTGGCTATTTTTGAAGTGAAGCACTGCAAGGAAAATACCTACGATAGAGATACCAATCATAGACAATCCTTTGAAGTTGTTCACGAAACCAATTTTTTCAGCAACTTCAGCAGGAAGAGTACCTACGATACCAGCAACAGCGCCACCAAGACCTGTTACATATGAGTAAAGAACAGTCAACATAGCTGTCAAACCAAATCCCATAGCAAGGTAATGAAGGTTACGTTTAACTGGAAGGTAACGAAGCAAGATTGCAAATCCAAGACCTGGAAGCATACGTCCTGCGAGTGTCAAACCATCTGCAATCCATTGGTATTTTGTAACGAAGTCTACTACGCCTTGTACAAATTCACCACCAAAAGCAAGGGCAAAGAAGACTGGAAGGGCACGAGATAAAGCCCAAGGAATCGCACCAAGCAAGTAGTTGCGTTCAATACCTTTATAGTCAAAGCGTTCGATGGCAGCATCCACACGGTGAGCGAAGAAGGTAGTAGTCATACGACCAAGAACGTCGAAGTAAGTCAAGAGAGTTGCTACTGGTACAGCGATTGTAGTAATGGCAAGCGGTGCATCAATTCCTTGTGAAACAGAGAAGGCTGTCGCAAGAACCGCACCAGAAGTTGCGTCGATACGAGAAGCACCACCGAAGGTACCAACCCCAAGAACGAACAGTTGCAAGTTACCACCGATAAGCAAACCAGTAGTCACATCTCCCATGATTAAACCAGTAATGAAACCAGCAAATACAGGGGAACCTGCAGATGAAACGATCGTCAACTCATCACAGATTTGATAAGCTGAGTACAAAGTGAGAAGTAAAATTTGCCACCATTGTATCATAACAATGACCTCCTAAAAAATTTTTTCCTATTTTAATAAGCTCAAAAAGTCTGAAATTGGATCATTTGGAACCATTTGAGCAGTAAGTTTAACACCTTTTTCTGCCAATTTGTGGAAATCTTCCACATCCTTGTCTACTACGTTGATAGAACGTGTGATAGGGCGAGTTTCTGGTGTTTGAGACATATTCCCAACATTAAGGGTTTCAAGTGGTACACCTGCTTCTACCAAACCAAGGAAGCGGTCTGGTTTACGAGCAACGATAAAGAGACGTTGGCTATCGTATTTACCAGCAAGAATATTGGCTGCCGCTTTCTCAATTGGCAAAATACTCAATTTTACACCTGGTGGTGTCGCAAGTTTCAAACCACTCTTTTCAACATCGTTGTTGACAACTTCGTCATCTACAACCATAATACGTGAAACATTTAGTTTTCCAGCCCAAAGATTGGCTACTTGTCCGTGGATCAAACGTCCATCGATACGGCATCCTACAATTGTCATAAGTTTTCCCCCTTTATGTGTTTTAGTGTAGGTTTACGAGTTAAATGAATCTCTTCTTTATATTGGCCCTCTGTTTCAAAGATGATGATGCGGTTGGCACCTTCCTTGAGATAGCTATGAGGGATATAAAGTGAGAGGGTTGGGCCGACGTTCCAAAAACGTCCTAGATTCTGCCCATTGACAAAGGCAACTCCCTTACCAAACTCAGACAAGTCTAGGTAAGTATCTTTTGGCTCTTGGACTGTAAAGTCATAAGCGTAAAAGGCTGGTTGTCCTTGAGTCCATCCTTTTGAAAAATCAATTTTCTTAGGATTGTCTAGTGGGAGTGGATAGTGTTTCCAGTTCAGTAAGAAATGCAAATCCTTACAAACCCCTGTCCGAATTCCCTTACGTTGCGTATCTGCTAAGAACTTATGCCCATAGTTGACACGCCCCATATTTTCTATCAATATGTCAATCCTAGATAACGCTTTCTTTTCACCTTGATAAAAAATATCTTCCCCAATCTCTGTCTGATATTGGGTTTTAATCCACTGACCATCGACATACAGCTGGGCCCTATCTCGACCGTCAATGATACGAAGTCTTTCTTCTTCTGCATCCCAGTTTGTTTCTGTTCGATAGAGTAAGTAACCATAGCTTTGTCCCAGCTCCTCCATCTTTTTAGGATAGAGGCTTTCTACTGGACTTGACAAGCTATCCAAGGTTTCAAACAAGGAAACTTTTTCTACTATTGGTATAGCATCCAACTCCATACTCTCTTTGTAGAGTGGTTCTAACTGCGGATACTCTGGGAAATGTGTTGCCATCATCTTCTTGACTGCCAAGTATTTGGCAGTTGGATTTCCTTCTTCATCCAGAAGAGCATCGTAATCATAAGATGTAACTTGTGGCAGGTCCAAAGTCCCTCGAGCTGAGCAACCATTCATGAAGCCAAAGTTTGTACCACCGTGGAACATGTAAAGATTGATGGAGCCTTGTTCCAAAACCTCTCGAACTGCATCTGCCAATTCCTTAGGATCCCGTGTGATAATCGGTTCTTTCCAACGATTGAACCAGCCATCCCAGAACTCCATACACATGAGCGGCCATTTCTTGCCATGCTCATCAAAGAATTCCTGCATCTGTGAAAAGTTGTAAGGTGCCTTAGAACCAAAGTTCCCTGTTACAAAGAGGTCATCTTCGATTAAGGTTCCCGCTTTCAGAGTAGCTCTCCAAGGACCATCTGATGTAAAGAGAGGACAGGTTACGCCACGCTCTTCCATCAGCTGTCGAATGGCTCTCAGGTAAGCCTTATCTTCTCCATAAGAACCATACTCATTTTCAACCTGCATCATGAGGATATTGCCACCATTGTCCAACAGATGTGGAACCAGTCGTGGCAAGAGCTGATCATAATAGCGACCGACAGCCTCAATATAGGCAGGATCTGAAGAACGAATCCTCATGTCTTTGGTTAAGAGCCAGGCTGGTAAACCACCGAATTCCCACTCCGCACAGATGAAGGGTGACGGACGAACGATAGCGTAGAGACCCAAGTCTTGCGCTGTCTGTAGAAATCGCTCCAAATCCAGAGCTCCTTCAAAATGAAACTCACCCTCACGAGGCTCGTGTAAATTCCAAGCCACATAAGTCTCTACCGTATTAAAACCAAGAGCCTTCAAGTTATAGAGCGAATGATACCAATCCTCTGGAGGAATCCTAAAATAATGAATGGCGCCGGACAAAATCTTGAACGGTTTCCCATCTAAATAGAAATCGTCTCGTATCTCAAATCGTGTCATAAAACTACCTTTTGATTGCAAAGTTTGCGCTTTCACTCGTTGTTATAGTAATTATAAACCAATCTGTTTGAATTGTCAATAGAAATTGTCGGAATATTTACTGTAATTTTACTATTATACACACGTTCAATTAGTTTCAAACATTTTCAGACCCATTTCAAACGCTCTTTACATTCGGAATAGAGAACCTAAAATAATTTTGTATAAAATACATTTATAAAATATGAGCAATGCCTATGTAACTTAATTTTTTAATCTGTTATCTAATTTTTTATTCAAAAGACTACTATTTTTTTCGCTTTTATGGTAAAATTTTCTATGGAGAAGGAAAATAGAGGTAAAAATATGGCAATTCCCAAATATCAATACATAAAAGACGAATTAAAAAATAAAATCATCTCTGGGCAGTTTAGCAGTGGAGATAAATTTTACACTGAAGCAGAACTCATTTCAATGTACGATGTCAGCTCTATCACAGTTGTTCGCGCCTTAAACGACCTTGCCAAAGATGGCTATATTGTCCGCCAACAAGGAAAAGGAACCTTCGTTTCACGTGCACGCAAACACAAGTTTGTAGAGTTTTCAGATATTGAACTCTTCAATGCTAAAGATGATAAGGTAACTGTTCTTTCAATTGAACGCGGAAACAAGCTTGTTTACTTGGAAAAATTGGGTCTACGCGGCGATCAATTCTACTACAAGATTGAACGTATCCGCGAATCAAACGGTGTCGTTTATATCTACCATACATCCTACATCCCAGAACAATATATCAACGCAAATTATCCAAACCTTGAATACTATAGTTCTATCTATAATCGTTTCAAGTTAGACTACCACATTCACATGAATGATGAACACTTTGAAGAAATCAACGAAATAGTCTTTCCAACTCCAGAACATGCGGCTTCAGTCCTCGGAGTCGATGAACAATTCCCTACTGTCCTACAAACTAAAATCACCAAACTCGAATCAACTGGCCAAGTTTTAGAATACAGTGAAACTTACAAACGATCTGATTACTACAAGATTAAATTCATCTCATGTGACCGTGATCACTAAGAAGAAAGCCTGAGCCTAATCGCTCGGGCTTTTTCTATGCTTATTATACCACACCAAAAAGGTAGCGCTTACCTATTTTTGGAAGATTCTATAATTTGTGGAATATTTTATAGAAATAGAACCAAAAATTATACTAGATATATATACGTATTTTTTCCGACTAATCTGAAATCTTAAGCTTAAATTTTATATTTTTTTATACTTATTATAGTTTTTTGTCATCTCCTCTTGACTCTCGTTAATATAAGAAATAAAATAAAGGCGTTGATTTATATAATCGCTATCAATATAACAATGCAATCAGGAGGTTTTGCAATGAAACATGAAAAACAACAGCGTTTTTCTATTCGTAAATACGCTGTAGGAGCAGCTTCTGTTCTAATTGGATTTGCCTTCCAAGCACAGACTGTTGCAGCCGATGGAGTTACTCCTACTACTACAGAAAACCAACCGACCATCCATACGGTTTCTGATTCCCCTCAATCATCCGAAAATCGGACTGAGGAAACACCTAAAGCAGAGCTTCAACCAGAAGCTCCAAAAACTGTAGAAACAGAAACTCCAGCTACTGATAAGGTAGCTAGTCTTCCAAAAACAGAAGAAAAACCACAAGAGGAAGTTAGTTCAACTCCTAGTGATAAAGCAGAGGTGGTAACTCCAACTTCTGCTGAAAAAGAAACTGCTAATAAAAAGGCAGAAGAAGCTAAAGAGATTGATTCTAAAGAGTCAAATACAGACAAGACTGACAAGGATAAACCAGCTGAAAAAGATGCTAAAAAAAATGAAGCGAAAGCAGAGGCTGACAAACCGGCAACAGAGGCAGGAAAGGAACGTGCTGCAACTGTAAGTGAAAAACTAGCGAAAAAGAAAATTGTTTCTATTGATGCTGGACGTAAATATTTCTCACCAGAACAGCTCAAGGAAATCATCGATAAAGCGAAACATTATGGCTACACTGATTTACACCTATTAGTCGGAAATGATGGACTTCGTTTCATGTTGGACGATATGAGCATCACAGCTAACGGCAAGACCTATGCCAGTGACGATGTCAAACGCGCCATTGAAAAAGGTACAAATGATTATTACAACGATCCAAACGGCAATCACTTAACAGAAAGTCAAATGACAGATCTGATTAACTATGCAAAAGATAAAGGTATCGGTCTCATTCCGACAGTAAATAGT
This sequence comes from Streptococcus pseudopneumoniae ATCC BAA-960 = CCUG 49455, assembly GCF_002087075.1. Taxonomy (GTDB): domain Bacteria; phylum Bacillota; class Bacilli; order Lactobacillales; family Streptococcaceae; genus Streptococcus; species Streptococcus pseudopneumoniae. The sequence continues at coordinate 63,038 of NZ_MWSM01000038.1, read as the reverse complement.
CCTGGTCACATGGATGCGATTCTCAATGCCATGAAAGAATTGGGAATCCAAAACCCTAACTTTAGCTATTTTGGGAAGGAATCAGCCCGTACTGTCGATCTTGACAACGAACAAGCTGTCGCTTTTACAAAAGCCCTTATCGACAAGTATGCTGCTTATTTCGCGAAAAAAACTGAAATCTTCAACATCGGACTTGATGAATATGCCAATGATGCGACAGATGCTAAAGGTTGGAGTGTGCTTCAAGCTGATAAATACTATCCAAACGAAGGCTACCCTGTAAAAGGCTATGAAAAATTTATTGCCTACGCCAATGACCTCGCTCGTATTGTAAAATCGCACGGTCTCAAACCAATGGCCTTTAACGACGGTATCTACTACAATAGCGACACAAGCTTTGGTAGTTTTGACAAAGACATCATCGTTTCTATGTGGACTGGTGGTTGGGGAGGCTACGATGTCGCTTCTTCTAAACTACTAGCTGAAAAAGGTCACCAAATCCTTAATACCAATGATGCTTGGTACTACGTTCTTGGACGAAACGCTGATGACCAAGGTTGGTACAATCTCGATCAGGGGCTCAATGGTATTAAAAACACACCAATCACTTCTGTACCAAAAACAGAAGGAGCTGATGTCCCAATCATCGGTGGTATGGTAGCTGCTTGGGCCGATACCCCATCTGCACGTTATTCTCCATCTCGCCTCTTCAAACTCATGCGTCATTTTGCAAATGCCAACGCTGAATACTTCGCAGCCAACTATCAACCTGCAGAAAAAGCACTAGAAACTATTCCAAAAGACTCTAACCGTTATACTGCTGAAAGTTTTGCTGCTGTCAAAGAAGCTGAAAAAGCCATCCGTTCACTCGATAGCAACCTCAGCCGTGCTCAACAGGATACGATTGATCAAGCAATCGCAAGCCTTCAAGATGCTATTAAAAACTTGGCTTTAACTCCAGAAGCACAAAAAGAAGAGGATGCTAAACGCGAACTTGAAAAACTGAATAAGAATAAAGTCATTTCCATCGATGCAGGTCGCAAATACTTTACTCTGAACCAGCTCAAACGCATCGTAGACAAGGCCAGTGAGCTCGGATATTCTGATGTTCATCTCCTTCTAGGAAATGACGGACTTCGCTTTCTACTCGATGATATGACCATTACTGCCAACGGAAAAACCTATGCTAGTGATGACGTTAAAAAAGCTATTATCGAAGGAACTAAAGCTTACTACGACGATCCAAACGGTACTGCACTAACACAGGCAGAAGTGACAGAGCTAATTGAATACGCTAAATCTAAGGACATCGGTCTCATCCCAGCTATTAACAGTCCAGGTCACATGGATGCTATGCTGGTTGCCATGGAAAAATTAGGTACTAAAAATCCTCAAGCAAACTTTGATAAAGTTTCAAAAACAACCATGGACCTTGAAAATCAAGAAGCCCTTAACTTTACCAAAGCCCTTATCGGTAAGTATATGGATTACTTTGCTGATAAATCAAAGATATTCAACTATGGTACAGATGAATATGCCAATGATGCGACCAACGCCCAAGGTTGGTACTACCTCAAATGGTATGGACTCTATAACAAGTTTGCAGACTATTCTAACAGTCTAGCTGCTATGGCTAAGGAAAGAGGGCTACAACCAATGGCCTTCAACGATGGCTTCTATTACGAAGACAAGGATGATGCTGAATTCGATAAAGATGTCTTGATTTCTTACTGGTCTAAAGGCTGGTGGGGCTACAACCTTGCGTCACCTCAGTATCTGGCAAACAAAGGTTATAAGTTCTTGAATACCAACGGTGACTGGTACTATGTTTTAGGAAATCACAAACAAGATGAAGCTTATCCTCTTTCAAAGGCAATTGAAAATTCTGGAAAAACACCATTCAATCAACTAGCTTCTACCAAATATCCTGAAGTAGATCTTCCAACAGTCGGAAGTATGCTTTCAATCTGGGCAGATAGACCAAGCGCTGAATACAAGGAAGAGGAAATCTTTGAACTCATGACTGCCTTTGCAGACCACAACAAAGACTACTTCCGTGCTAATTATAATGCTCTCCGCGAAGAATTAGCTAAAATTCCTACAAACTTAGAAGGATATAGTAAAGAAAGTCTTGAGGCCCTTGACGCAGCTAAAACAGCTCTAAATTACAACCTCAACCGTAATAAACAAGCTGAGCTTGACACACTTGTAGCCAACCTAAAAGCCGCTCTTCAAGGCCTCAAACCAGCTGCAACTCATTCAGGAAGCCTAGATGAAAATGAAGTGGCTGCCAATGTTGAAACCAGACCAGAACTCATCACAAGAACTGAAGAAATTCCATTTGAAGTTATCAAGAAAGAAAATCCTAACCTCCCAGCTGGTCAGGAAAATATTATCACAGCAGGAGTCAAAGGTGAACGAACTCATTACATCTCTGTACTCACTGAAAATGGAAAAACAACAGAAACAGTCCTTGATAGCCAGGTAACCAAAGAAGTTATAAACCAAGTGGTTGAAGTTGGCGCTCCTGTAACTCACAAGGGTGATGAAAGTGGTCTTGCACCAACTACTGAGGTAAAACCTAGACTGGATATCCAAAAAGAAGAAATTCCATTTACCACAGTGACTCGTGAAAATCCACTCTTACTCAAAGGAAAAACACAAGTCATTACTAAGGGCGTCAATGGACATCGTAGCAACTTCTACTCTGTGAGCACTTCTGCCGATGGTAAGGAAGTGAAAACACTTGTAAATAGTGTCGTAGCACAGGAAGCCGTTACTCAAATAGTCGAAGTCGGAACTATGGTAACACATGTAGGCGATGAAAACGGACAAGCCGCTATTGCTGAAGAAAAACCAAAACTAGAAATCCCAAGCCAACCAGCTCCATCAACTGCTCCTGCTGAGGAAAGCAAAGCTCTTCCTCAAGATCCAGCTCCTGTGGTAACAGAGAAAAAACTTCCTGAAACAGGAACTCACGATTCTGCAGGACTAGTAGTCGCAGGACTCATGTCCACACTAGCAGCCTATGGACTCACTAAAAGAAAAGAAGACTAAGTCTTTTCGATAAAAAATAAACAGCGAGATTGAAGCTCGCTGTTTATTTTTTAATTAATCACCTAGTCCAAGACGTTCAAAGATATCATCCACTCGTTTGGTGTAATAAACTGGGTTGAAGATTTCATCGATTTCTTCTTGAGTGAGACGTGATGTTACTTCTGAATCTGCCTCAAGAAGTGGTTTAAAGTCTACTTGGTTGTCCCAAGAGTAGGCTGTTTTTGGTTGCACCAAGTCATAGGCTTGCTCACGGGTCATGCCTTTTTCAATCAATGTCAACATAGCCCGTTGGCTAAAGATAAGACCAAAAGTCGAGTTCATGTTTCGGATCATATTTTCTGGGAAGACTGTCAAGTTCTTGACGATATTTCCAAAACGGTTGAGCATGTAGTCAATCAAAATGGTCGTATCTGGTGTGATGATACGCTCAGCTGATGAGTGAGAAATATCGCGTTCGTGCCAGAGAGCGACGTTTTCATAAGCCGTAATCATGTGACCACGAATGACACGCGCCAGACCAGTCATATTTTCAGAACCGATTGGGTTGCGTTTGTGAGGCATTGCTGAAGACCCTTTTTGCCCTTTAGCAAAGAACTCTTCTACTTCGCGTTGCTCAGATTTTTGTAGACCACGAATCTCAGTCGCCATACGTTCGATTGAAGTCGCAATGCTGGCAAGAACCGCAAAGTACTCAGCGTGAAGGTCACGAGGAAGGACTTGTGTAGAGATTTCTTGGGCACGGATGCCAAGTTTATCGCAGACATACTCCTCTACAAATGGTGGGATATTGGCAAAGTTCCCAACCGCACCAGAAATCTTACCAGCTTCTACACCAGCAGCTGCATGCTCGAAACGCTCGATATTGCGTTTCATTTCGCTGTACCAAGTTGCCAATTTAAGACCAAAGGTTGTCGGCTCAGCGTGCACACCATGAGTACGCCCCATCATGATGGTGAACTTGTGCTCCTTGGCCTTGTCAGCGATGATATTAGTGAAGTTTTCAAGGTCACGACGGATGATGTCGTTGGCCTGCTTGTAGAGGTAACCATAAGCAGTATCCACCACGTCGGTAGAAGTTAACCCATAGTGAACCCACTTGCGCTCTTCACCAAGAGTCTCAGAAACCGCACGCGTGAAAGCCACCACATCGTGGCGCGTCTCCTGCTCAATTTCCAAAATACGGTCGATGTCAAAGTCCGCCTTCTTGCGAATCAAAGCCACATCTTCCTTAGGGATTTCCCCCAACTCAGCCCATGCCTCGTCAGAGAGGATTTCCACCTCAAGCCAAGCACGGTATTTATTTTCTTCACTCCAAATATTCGCCATCTCAGGGCGAGAGTAACGGTTGATCATGTGTTAATTTTTCCTTTCTTCTTAAGCTGTTGGGAATAAGCTATCTAGGTAAACCAAGATTTCTACTCAAACTCCTCTTTTTCAATAAACACAGACGGGTAATGATCTAGTGTATTCAAATCCGTATCCAGCGGTACATCATAGATAGCTAAATAATTTTCGGGGTATTGTGCAGCTAGTTCTTCATATTTAGCTTGTACCTTATCTTGGTCAGCACTGGCATACAACACTTCAACAACTGCTCCAGTCTTATCCTTTTCAATAAATGTATTAACGATAATTTGTATCATAGACTTGTCCTAAAAATCAATCCCTTCCCCAAGCTCATCCACACTATCCGGTACATCACTAAACAAGGTCACATGTCCCATCTTGCGGTTGTGCTTCGCTTCTATTTTACCATACATGTGGAGGTGGGCGCTTGAATTTTCTGTCACATATTGCTCAGCAGCCTCGACATGCTGACCGAGGACATTAAGCATAACGGCTGGCGCATGGAGTTTGATGACTGGTAATGGTGCTCCGAGAACACCGAGAATATGGGTGTCAAACTGAGAGAAATCACAGGCTTCAATAGAATAGTGCCCAGAGTTATGTGGTCGTGGGGCGATTTCATTGACAATAACGTCATCATCAGTCGCAAACATTTCCACACAGAGAGTTCCAGACAAGTTGAGTTGTTCTGCGATTCGCACTGCCATAGCTTTAGCCTTGTCTACTAGACTTTCAGAAATGCGGGCTGGTACGATGGTCTTAGACAGGATATTGTTGCGGTGGATATTTTCCTGAACTGGGAAAAACGTCACCTCCTTGCCATTTCCTGACACGATGACAGAAATCTCAAGGTCAAAGTTGATAAATTCTTCCAAGACGCAGTCTGCTGAGTCTGCTAGCGCATAGGCTGCTTCCAAGTCTGCTTCTGAACGAATAACCTTTTGTCCATGACCATCGTAGCCACCAGTCGCAGTCTTGAGGACATAGTTTTTCGACAAGTCGATATCTGCCAAGTCTAGGCTAGAAGTCACGACCTTGTAGGGTGCCACAGTGACTTGAGCCTTGTTTGACAAAAAGTCCTTTTCAAAAATACGATTTTGCGAAATGCGGAGCAGATCTGTTCCTTGAGGGAGTTGTCCATCCTTGATAACGGCATCCAAACCGTCAGCGTCGACATTTTCAAACTCGTAAGTGAGGACATCGCAACGGTCTGCCAACTGACGGAGGGCGTCCACATCGTTATAAGGTGCCACAATGATTTCCGCCACGCGAGAGGCCGGGCAATCCGCCGCAGGATCCAGCGCGATAACCTTGTGCCCCATGTAGATAGCAGAAATGGCCATCATCTGACCCAGTTGACCGCCACCGATAATTCCGATTGTTTTAGATGAGCTCATTGGTAGACTCCTCTGCGATTTTTCCTTGTTCTTCTGCAAAATCTGCCAAAGCCGTCGCGATAGCTTGATCCTCTACTGAAAGAAGACGGAGGGCGAAGAGAGCCGCATTTGTCGCACCAGCTTCACCGATAGCCATTGTCGCAACAGGCACCCCACCCGGCATCTGAACGATAGAATAGAGTGAATCCACGCCACTAAGGGCACGAGATTTGACTGGCACGCCAATGACTGGAAGGGTTGTTTTGGCAGCTACCATTCCTGGCAAGTGGGCTGCGCCACCTGCACCTGCGATAATGACCTTGATGCCACGGCTACGAGCTTCTTCGGCATGTCTGAACATGAGGTCTGGTGTGCGGTGGGCAGAGACAACCTTCTTCTCGTAGGCTACACCGAAGCGGTCTAGGACTTCTGCTGTTTTTTGCATGGTTGCCCAGTCGGATTTTGAGCCCATGATGATGGAAATAATTGGTTTAGTCATAATTTTTCCTTTTTTCTTCTTTTTTGATAATGGTCTTAGGTGGTGGGGACGGAAGCAAACCTTCGGTTTCATTCCTAAACTTTGAGCCTAAGGTCTCAAAGTTTCCCCCTGACCAGAACATTCACTGTTCTGGTCTTTTCACCACGACGACCATTATCGTGTTTGGCGACTACGGCGCGTTATTCTTATATCTTTACTTAATTGCCTTGCTTCCGATATCTGTTCGGTAGAAGAGTCCTTCTATTTTTTGTTGGGATAGTTCTTGGTAGATGCTGGCTTGGGCTTCTTTGACGGTGGCTGCTGTGGTAACGAGCATATAAACTCGTCCGCCGTTTGAGATCAGTGCTCTGCTATTTTCCGCAAACTTAGCCCCTGCATAGTAGGTGATGACATCGCCTTCTGTCTTGGCTGGCAACTCAACGCCCCTTTCATAGTCTAGCGGGTAGCCCTTGGATGCGACAACCACACCCAGAGTCACACCCTTATCCGTCCAGGTGATGTTTGGCTCCTTGCTATCCAGAATATCTGTAATATTTTGTGCAAAGTCAGATGTCAAACGAGGCAAGATAATCTGTGTTTCAGGATCTCCAAAGCGAGCATTGAACTCGATGACTTTAGGATCTTCTGCTGTCAGGATAAGCCCTGCATAGAGGATGCCAAGATACGGACGGCCTTCTTTGATCATCCCTTCAAGGATTGGCTTGACAATAGTCTCAACCGCTGTATCAACTACACTCTGTGGTAAGTGTGGAACTGGCGCATAGGCACCCATCCCACCAGTGTTAGGCCCCTTATCGCCATCATAGGCACGTTTGTGGTCTTGCGCTGTTGGCATGATGTAGAACTTGTCCCCATTGACAAAGGCAAAGAGTGAAAATTCCTCTCCTTCAAGGAATTCCTCAATAACCACACGCGCACCTGAGTCACCAAATTTATTGTCCAAAAGCATCTCGTGAGCTGCTTCGACCGCTTGCTCAACCCTCTCCGCAACGACGACACCCTTCCCAAGCGCCAGGCCATCCGCCTTGACTACGATAGGCGCACCCTGCTTTTCGATATAGGCCTTGGCTTCCTCGAAATCTGAGAATGTGCCATAGGTTGCTGTCGGAACGCCGTATTTGACCATGATTTCCTTAGCAAAATCCTTGGACCACTCCAACTCTGCCGCCAATCTTGTCGGACCAAAGGCTTTGAGACCAGCTTGGTTAAAATCATCCACGATACCAGCTGCAAGGGCGTCATCTGGCCCTATAAAGGTCCAAGCAATATCGTTGGCTTTTGCAAACTCAATCAATTTAGAATGTTCGGAAATAGAGATATTTACCAATTCCAGACCATCCAGAGTCATACCGTCATTTCCAGGAGCTACAAATACTTTTTCAACGTCTTTTGATTCAAGCAACTTTTTAGCAATCGCATGTTCACGACCACCCGAACCGACAACAAGTAGTTTCATCTCACAACCTCTTTTGCGAATTATTTACTAACATTATAACACAAACGTTCGTTTTAATCTTGTTTTATTAAGCATTTTTAAAGCAAAAAAGGAAAGAAACTGTTTTCTTCCCTTTAGTGTTCTTAATGTCTAAAATGTCTCACGCCTGTGAAGACCATGGTCAAGCCATATTTATCCGCAGCCTCGATAGATTCTTGGTCACGGACGGACCCACCTGGCTGGATGATGGCCTTGATTCCTGCTTTGGCGATTTCTTCCACATTATCCGCAAATGGGAAGAAGGCATCCGAAGCAAGAACAGCACCGTCAAGGCGGTCTTTGGCTTGGTCAATGGCAATACGAACGGAAGCCACACGGTTGGTTTGACCCGGACCGACACCAAGTGTCATGTGGTCATTGGTTACGATGATTCCGTTTGATTTGACGTACTTGATAGCTTTCCAAGCAAACTCAAGAGCTGTCGCTTCTGTCTCAGTTGGTTGGCGTTTGGTCACCACTTGCCAGTCAGCTGGGCTTTCCTTGACCACGTCTTGATTTTGCACGAGAAGTCCACCGACTAGACCTGTGTATTCTGCTTCCACTTCGCTAGCCTCTTGAGCGTCAAATGGCAAGGCAAGGATACGCAAGTTTTTCTTTTTGTTGGTCAAAATAGCTAGCGCCTCATCCGTATAGCTTGGTGCGATGATGATTTCAAGGAAAACACCATGCATCTTCTCGGCTGTCGCAGCATCTACCTCACGGTTAAGAACAACGATACCACCAAAGATAGAAACTGGGTCAGACTCATAAGCGTAGTCCCAAGCAGTCTCGATGTCATCAGCCTGACCGATTCCACATGGGTTCATGTGTTTGAGAGCCACAACGGTTGGACGGTCTTTGAAGTCACGGATGATACGGATAGCAGCATCCGCATCACGGATATTGTTGAAGGACAATTCCTTACCGTTGAGCTGTTTAGCGGATGCAATTGAGTAGTCTGTTGGCAAAGCTTTTTGGTAGAAATCCGCGTCTTGTTGAGGGTTCTCACCGTAACGCATAGCTTGTTTGAGAACATAGGTCAAAGTCAACTTTTCAGGCTTACTTTCACCCACTTGAGTTGTAAAATACTCTGCAATCAAGGCATCATAAGCTGCTGTGTGACGGAAAACCTTGGCTGCCAAACGTTGACGCGTTTCGTAACTTGTTTCTCCATTTGCTGCCAATTCGTCAAGAACCACAGCATAATCCGCAGGATCCACCACAACTGTCACGCTGGCGTGATTCTTCGCTGCCGAGCGAAGCATAGATGGCCCACCGATATCGATGTTCTCAACCGCATCAGCATAAGTCACATCTGGTTTGAGAATCGTTTCTTTAAAGGGATAGAGATTGACCACTACAAGGTCAATAAGCTCGATTTTATTATCCTTAGCTGCTTCCAAATGACTATCCAAATCACGACGAGCAAGGAGCCCACCATGGATATTTGGATGAAGGGTCTTGACACGACCGTCCATCATCTCTGGAAAACCAGTCACATCATCGATGGCAATGGTGTCCACCCCAGCATTATCAAGGGCAACCTTGGTCCCACCTGTCGAGATAATATCCCAACCAAGTTTTTTAAGTTCTTGGGCAAATTCAACAATGCCCACTTTGTCTGAGACGCTGATTAAGGCTTTTTTCGTCATTCTATTCCTCTTTCTTTAAGTCCAAGCGCATAGCGACTTCGTTATTTTCTTCTATAAATCCTGTTTCCTGAAAACCCAAACTAGTCAACAGGTGCTTCATTTTTTCATTTCCAACCACATAATCTGCGATAATATGATTGCAAGTGCTATCCATCTGAGCCTCTTTGATTAGAACTTCCAAGGCTTTTCGACCATAACCTCTTCCTTGGTACTGCTGACCAATCATTATCCGCCAGATAAAGTATTCTGCTTCATCCTTGTCTATTTCCAGCAGGAGAAAGCCAACCACTTGCTTATCCCAATAGATTGCCCTCGGAAACACATCTTCATTTTCCCGGTAGAGCCATGCGTCAGCTAAAGAGCGTACATTTGGAGCCACAAAACGTGCTCGTTCATCAGCTTCAGATATTTTCAAATCCAGCACTGCCTGAAAACTGCTCTCATCTACTAATTTCAGCTCAATCATTTTTTCTCCTTTTGAATAAATAGGGTTTTGAGTTGATTAAAGACTAATCCAACTCATATAAAAGGTAGTTATCAAAATTTATCATTCCTTTGAGATAATCTCGGTCTGCTTTAGACAACTCAAATTCTGGAAAAGTCGCAATTAAACTGGACAAATAAAAATAATTCGGGTGCCTACGATAAGAAAAACCCGCTTGACCGAATCTCCCTTGACAGAAATCATAGGCAAGTTTTAATTCTTGACTTGTGACACCATCTAAAATTTTATCTAACTCTGAAAGCTGACTTTTATCAGTATTTTCTATCATAGCTTTCACTGTATTTACTAAAACAAAAAGAAAATCATTAGTATTATCCAGTAGGGTTGGTCTGTTAGATAACTTATTCTTTAACTCCATATAGTAGTGGTCAATATTCATTTCTTCCTCTCCACTCCCAAGCTATCCAGCACCTCCGGATACAACTTGTACTCGGCTTCATGAATCCGTTCTTCAAAACTGTCAATCGTATCATCAGCTAGCCGTGGTACACGCACTTGTTTGATGATCTTACCAGTGTCCACACCTGAATCCACCCAGTGAATGGTCACGCCGCTCTCTGCAACACCAGCATTCCAAGCGTCCTCAATCCCATGAGCTCCTGGAAATTCTGGCAGATAGGCTGGATGAATGTTGATAATTCGACCTTCATAGGCTGCCAATAAGGTTGACCCAACGATTTTCATGTAGCCTGCTAGGCAAATCAAGTCAATCTGGTGTTCTTCCAAGAGTTCGACAAGGGCTGCTTCGTAGTCTGCCTTGCTCTCAAACTCCTTGAGTTCAAAAGCATAGGACAGAACGCCGAGCTTGTCTGCACGCTCGAGCACATAGGCGTCACGATGGTCTGAAAAAACAAACTCCACTGGAAATTCTTCGGCAATCACCTGAAAATTTGAGCCATTACCAGAGGCAAAAACCGCTATTTTTTTCATTTGATGATGACACTTTCGTTTTCTTTCTTGACGATGCGACCAATTTCATAGACTGGTTCATCCAGCAATTCTTTGACACGACCTACATTTTCAGGGCTGACTGCTAGCATAAGTCCCACACCCATATTGAAGATTTCAAACATTTCTTCATGTTTGATTTTACCATATTTTTCAAGGGCTTTGAAAATAGGAAGCACTGGAACTTTGCTTTCATCAATCTCAGCAGCTAGGTCATCTGCAAACATACGAGGGACATTTTCGATAAAGCCACCACCAGTGATGTGGGCAATGCCGTTGACCAACTCTTCCTTGATGAGTGGCAAAACAGCCTTGACATAGATACGAGTCGGCTCAAGAAGAACTTCCTTGAGTTTCTTGCCTTCCAATTCTGGTAAGATTTCATCACCTGTGTAATCCGCAAAGACACGACGGACGAGGGAGTAACCATTGGAATGAATCCCACTTGAAGCAAGTCCGAGAAGAACATCTCCTTCTGCCACCTTTGAACCGTCGATGATTTGGCTTTTTTCAGCTACACCGACCGCAAAACCAGCCAAGTCATAGTCATCTTCGCCGTACATGCCCGGCATTTCAGCAGTTTCCCCACCGATGAGTGCAGCACCAGCCTGCACACAACCTTCTGCCACACCAGCAACCACTTGCTCTAGCTTAGCTGGTTCATTCTTGCCTGTCGCTACGTAGTCAAGGAAATAGAGGGGCTCCGCACCTGCAGCGATGATATCATTGACACACATGGCCACACAGTCCTGACCGATGGTATCGTGCTTGTCGTACTTGATAGCCAGCATGAGCTTGGTTCCAACACCGTCAGTACCCGAAATCAAGACTGGCTCTTTGATACCTGTTTTTGAAAGGTCAAACATGCCACCAAAGCCACCCAGAGCTCCCATGACACCTGCACGCTCCGTACGAGCCACGTGTTTTTTAATCCGTTCAACAACTTCATAACCCGCTTCAACATCCACACCCGATTGAGCGTAAGCATTTTTATTTGCCATTTTATTTTTCCTTTTCTTTGAGAAGATTGCAACGTATTTTTAGATAAACAATTATTTTATTTAAAAATACTAGTCAGGCCTCTAGCTTTAATCCTATAGGACAAAGCGTCTACTGACAAATGCTTTAGCTTTTAGTCAGTGGTGAGACGTGAAGCATAAGCATTATTATTTGTCATTTTTATATTCCTTTTCTTTAATGGAGGATCTATTGTCTATTTGTAAAAACTGGTCTTTTCTTCCAAACTTCTACGATAGTCTTCTTCATAGTCGTAGAGAGGTGTTGGGTAGTCACCGTCAAAGTAAGCGACACAGAGACCACCATTTGGCGCATCCGTTTCAATCCCAATTGAATCAATCAACCCCTCAATAGAAAGATAGGTCAGACTGTCCGCACCAATGATTTGGCGAGTTTCTTCAACCGTATGATTGGCCGCAATCAGTTCCTGACGAGTCTGGATATCAATTCCATAGAAGCATGGATAAGCTAGCGCTGGACTACCAATGGCAACGTGAACCTCAGTCGCACCCGCTTCTTTCAAAAGCTGGACGATACGACGAGAGGTCGTCCCACGTACAATAGAGTCATCAATCATAACCACACGCTTGCCTTTTACAACGCCTGAAACAGCAGACAGTTTCATCCGCACCCCTTGCTCCCGCAATTCTTGAGTCGGTTGGATAAAGGTACGTTGGGTGTATTGGTTCTTGATAAGTCCCATTTCATTTGGCAGACCAGATTCTTCCGCAAATCCCATAGCCGCGCTAAGGGAAGAATTGGGCACACCGACCACAATATCTGCTTCATGCTTGAATTCACGCGCCAATTGAGCACCCATACGTTTACGTGCCGTATGGACATTGACACCATGAATGTTAGAATCAGGGCGAGCAAAGTAGATATACTCCATAGAACAGATTGCCAGCTGGGTATCATCTGTATAGCTGTCATACTGAATGCCCTCGTCATCAATAATCACAATCTCACCTGGCTTCAAATCACGAATCCATTCTGCACCAATAACCTCAAAAGCACAAGTTTCAGAGGAAACAACCACCGCTCCGTTAGCCATTTTCCCGATAGAAAGAGGACGGAAGCCATTAGGATCAAGCGCAGCAATCAACTTATCCTCAAACAACAGGATATAAGCAAAGCCACCTTTGACAAGGCTGAGCGCCTCCTTGATTTTGCCCATCAGACTAGGATTGTGACTGCGACGAATGAGGTGGGCCAAGATTTCCGAGTCCGAAGTCGCGCTGAAAATCGCGCCTCTTTGTTCCAGTTCTTTCTTGAGAGAGGCTGCATTGGTCAGATTTCCATTATGAGCCAAACCAAACTGCATATCATGGAATCGAAAGAGGAAGGGTTGGATGTTATCAACAGAAGCTTCGCCAGCAGTCGCGTAACGCACATGCCCAATCGCACCAGTTCCTGTCAATTTATCCAAATTAGCAGGATTTCTGAAGACTTCTGATAAAAGTCCCATGTCACGATGGCGCTTCAATTGTCCCTGATCGTTGGAGAGGATTCCTGCCCCCTCCTGACCACGGTGCTGAAGACTATGGAGACCAAAATAGGTCAATTTAGCAGCATCTGGATGTCCCCAAATACCGAAAACACCACATTCTTCATTAAGAGATTTTACTTCGTATGTCATTTTTTATACCTAATTTTTATTTGTGTAGCACCAAGAGCTAAATCTACATGACTTTTACATTACTGATACTATCTATTAAAACATCTGCAAGTCTTATTTTCCAGTAAAGTATTTAACCGCTGACGCAAACAGGTGCTGGTCTTTATTTCCTGGGATATTTTGGAAAAGACCTTCCTCATAGCGTTCTGAGTGGCCCATCTTACCGATGATTTGGCCGTTCTTGCTGGTAATTCCTTCGATGGCATGGACAGAACCATTCGGATTGTACTTAGAGTCCATACTTGGTTTGCCGTCAAAGTCAACATATTGGCTAAAGATTTGACCATTGTCACGGAGCTCTGCAAATTCCTCAGCTGTCACGACAAACTTCCCTTCACCGTGCGAAACAGGAATGGCATGAATCTCACCAACTTCCACTCCAGCAAGCCATGGTGAGTTAGTATTGGCAATGCGAGTTTCCACCATCTTGGCCACGTGTTGGTTGGCATCATTGTAGAAGAGGGTTGGGCTAGTACTGCTGACCTCTTCGAAGTTCCCGTATGGAAGAAGACCTGATTTGACCAAGGCCTGGAATCCATTACAGATACCGATAATCAAGCCACCACGGGCAATAAAGCTATCAATAGCCACACGGACTTTTTCATTGAGCAGAATATTGACGATAAACTTGGCTGAACCATCTGGCTCGTCCGCAGCTGAGAAGCCACCTGCAAAGAAGAGGATATTAGCCTTGCCGATGTTGTCAACCATGGTTTCAACAGACTTGACAATGGCTTCTTCATTCAAGGTCACGAATGGCACCAAGTTGACCTCTGCACCTTCTTTTTCAAAGGCCTTAGCTGAGTCATACTCTGAGTTGGTTCCTGGGAAGACTGGGATATAAACTACCGGTTTTTCAAGCTTTTCTTTTGCTTTAATCATAACATCTGATGCTACAGCTGCTACTTCAGCTAGTTCTTTGGCTTGGGCAAATTCTGTTGGGTAAACTTCTTCCAGTTTTCCTTGGAAGGCACTGTCAAGTTTGTGTCCATCTAGCTTCACACCATTGACAGTTAGTGTAAAGTCTGCACTTGTTTGTCCAATCTTCTCCAATCCAACGATTTCTTCAGGAGATGTGAAGACAAAGCCGCCTAATTGAGCTGTCAAAGCTGTTTTAAGTTCAGGCAAGGTCACCTCTGCACCAATATAGTTTCCAAAGGTAGCAAGAGCCAAACTTTCAACTACACCACCGTATTTGACAGCTGATGCAGACGTCACTTTATGGTCAGCTTGGCTTGCTTCAAACTGAGCAAAATTTTTCTTAATCAAGTCAAAATCAATCTCTGCAGAGAGGGCTTGACCTGGGATGTAGTAGATATTTTCCCCAACATCTTTAAATTCTGGAGAGAGCACCTTACGGCTATCTGCCGTCGTCACCCCAAATGCAACCAAGGTTGGCGGAACGGTCAATTCTTCAAAGGTACCAGACATGGAGTCCTTCCCACCGATAGATGGCAAGCCAAGTTGAATCTGAGCTTCAATAGAGCCTAGAAGGGCGGCTACTGGCTGACCAAAACGCTCTGCTTGCTTGTCCATCCGCTCGAAATATTCTTGGTAAGAGAAACGAGCCTTAGACCAGTTGGCACCAGCAGCCACCAAACGAGCAGTTGCTTCGATAACCGCATAAGCAGCACCGTGGTATGGAGACCATTCAGCTACATATGGGTTGAAACCTTGAGCAATGACCGACGCAGTATGAGTCACACCGTGTTGAACTGGCAATTTCTGCACAGATGCCTCAGTTGGTGTGAGTTGGTAACGACCACCAAGTGGGTGATTAACCGTTGAGCGTCCAACAGAGCAGTCAAAGACAGTCTGTAATCCTTTTTGACTTGCATGGTTGAGGTCAGATAGAACCGTAAGAGTATCTGATTCCAGTGTGTCAGCGCTTGTTGTGCGTTCTTCTGGGAGTTTGACATCCTTATCTACAACCTTTGCATCAACGACCACGCGCACACCATTGGTATCAAGGAAACGGCGTTCCAAGTCGACAATGGTTTCACCATTCCAGTGCATGACAAGATTTGGTTTTTCCGTCACTGTCGCCACCACAACAGCGTCAATATTTTCTTTGTTACATTCAGCAACGAAGGCATCTACATCCTCAGGACGAACCACGACTGCCATCCGTTCTTGAGATTCAGAGATGGCAATTTCGGTACCATTCAATCCTTGGTATTTAAGAGGCACCTTATTAAGGTCGATTTCAAGACCGTCTGCCAATTCACCGATAGCTACACAGACACCACCAGCACCAAAGTCATTAGACTTCTTGATCAGACGAGTGACATCGCCATTACGGAACAGACGTTGAATCTTGCGTTCTTCGATGGCATTCCCTTTTTGAACCTCAGCACCAGCAGTCTCTACAGACTCAACCGTTTGAACTTTAGAAGAACCTGTCGCACCACCGACACCGTCACGTCCAGTCTTACCACCGAGGAGGATAATGACATCGCCCGCTTCCGGTTTTTCACGGACAACATTGCCCTTGGGAGCCGCACCAACAACGGCACCAAGTTCCATACGTTTAGCAACGAAACCTGGGTGGAAATATTCACGAACGTAGGTTGTTGCAAGCCCAATCTGGTTACCGTATGAAGAATAACCATGAGCCGCTGTTTTAGAAATGACTTGTTGTGGCAGTTTCCCAGCGCGAGTTTCTGAAATCGGTGCTGTAATATCACCAGCACCTGAGATCCGCATGGCTTGGTAAACATATGAGCGACCTGACAATGGGTCACGAATGGCTCCACCGATACAGGTAGCAGCCCCACCAAATGGCTCAATTTCCGTTGGGTGGTTGTGAGTTTCATTCTTGAACATTAGGAGCCATGGTTCTTTCACACCATCAACGTCCACTTCGATTTCTACTGAGCAAGCATTGATTTCATCTGACACTTCCATGTCGTCCAAACGTCCATTGGCACGCTCATAACGACCGAAAATAGTTGCCATATCCATCAAGGTTTGCGGTTTTTCCGTACGTCCCAACTCATCACGCATAGCGATATATTTGTCATAGGTTGACTGCAATTGCTTTTGGAATTTAGAAGCTGAGAAATCAATCTGTTTCAACTCTGTCTCAAAAGTCGTGTGACGGCAGTGGTCAGACCAGTAAGTATCCAAAACCTTGAGTTCTGTTTCCGTCGGCACGCGCCCGATTGACTTAAAGTAGTCTTGGATAAAGAGCAAATCATCCACTTCCATGGCCATCCCTTGCTCGGCCTTGTAGCGAGCAAAGTCTTCTGCCCTATAGCTTTCAAAGAAAGTCAATTTAGGAATGGTCTTGTCTGACTCAGAAAATTCCTGCTTGGCAATCCCTGTCGTGATGTCCTTGAAACGAGAATCAACTGGGTTGAGCAAGTAGTTCTTGACCGCTTCCAACTCAGTCGCATCAATATCCTTATTGACCAAATACAATTGTGCTGTATTGACCGTTACATCACTCGAACTTCCCAGCAAAAGCAAGGCTTCTTGCGAAGAAGCTGCACGCTGGTCAAACTGCCCTGGCAGGCTTTCAATGGCAAAGAAAGCATAATTAGCAAGATCCGCCTGCACAGATACTTCATCTAAAACATGGTCGGTCACCTGCTCAGAGAAGATGTGCTTCTCTGCAGGTGCAAACAAGTCCTCCGCCAAATCAAAGACATCATAGACTTGCACAATACGAATACTTTTCAAGCTTGAAAGTCCCAAGTTATGCTGGAGTTCTCTCACCAAACTCTCTGACTTGACCTGAAAATCAGCCTTTTTTTCAACAAAAATACGTTTATCCATCAATCCTTATTCCTTTATTTCAGCTCTTGCAATGTTCCCAACGACCTTGAGGTTGTTATTTCAATTCCTGCAACTTTTCCCAAACAATCTCATAAACGTCTGTTAGCTCTCCTAATCCCCTACGGAGTGAAAAGGTCTGGGGGACCTTTTCAGCCTGAGTCCTTTTAGTTGAGAGACGAAGGTTTTCCGTTGCAAACAGATTATTTCAAACCTTGCAACTTCTCCCAAACAACTTCATAAACGTCGGTTAGTTCTCCCAATCCTCTACGGAAAACATCCTTATCCATGTGGTTGCCATCCGCATCCCACAAGCGGCAGTTATCTGGTGAAAATTCATCTGATAAGATAATCTTGCCATCCTTGTCAAAACCGAACTCTAGCTTAAAGTCAATCAACTTAAGTCCAATCTCAGCAAACCAGACCTTCAAAAGTTCATTGATACGACGAGTTTCTTCCTTCAAGTAGGCGATTTGCTGGTCATCCGCAATCTGTAGGAATTTCACATGTTCGTCATTGATAAACGGGTCATCCAAATCATCATTTTTATAGTAAAATTCGACAATCGGAGTCTCAAATGCGATTCCTTCGTCTACACCAAAACGTTTTGAAAAGGAACCAGCCGTGTAGTTTCGGAGCACGACTTCCAAAGGAATAATCTTAACCTTTTTATTGAGTTGCTCCGTGTCTGAAAGCTTCTCCACAAAGTGAGTCGCTACACCAGCTGCATTTAACTTCTCAAAAATAAAAGATGAAATCTGATTATTCAAGACTCCCTTACCTGCAATCTGCTCCTTCTTGACACCATTGAAAGCAGTCGCCTGGTCCTTGTAAGTTGAAATAATAAGATTTTCATCCTCTGTTGTATAGATATCTTTAGCTTTTCCCGAATAGATCAATTGTTTTGACATTTTAAAGTTCGCCTTTCGTATTACTTGAGCACATTCTACCATAAAAAACCAAAAAATACAAGAATTTAACCGAATAAATAGCGTAGTGACGTCAAAAATCATAAAGAAAAAACTGCAAGAAACATCTTTCTCACAGTTTTAAAATCATTTAACTCTAAAAACACGAACATTACTCTTTGTTCAAAAATTGATCCAAATAATAACGCAGATAACTTTTCTTGCCCGTAATCATCTGCAGGCGACCTTCCACCCCATATCGAAGTTTTTCAGCCTGCTCCGAAGTTAGATTAGTCTCCGCCTCGATTTTAAAGAAATTCCCTTTCTCAGTCTTAGTAGCTGTCGCATCAATACTTGTAATAGTAGAATCTAGGAAAAATTGATTCTTGGCATCATGAGTCGTAGTATAGCGAACAGAATCACCGACCTTGATCCTTGCTACATCTTTCGAACTGAGATAAGCTGTAAGTTTGGCGTTCCCTTCTTTTTCCAAGGACGGATAGAGTTGGGCTAGTAAGGCACCTTCTGCTACCATGGTAGAATCACTGGTCTCAGGATTGAGATGAAGTACCCCATCCTCACTCGCCGTAATTTTCCCCTTGTCTAAAAGATTTCCCTGTACCTTCTTACCTGACTCTGCTTCCAAGATTTTCTGGTCTAGAAGGGTCAATTCCTGACCAACCTTTGCCAAGTGTTGGGATTTGAGAGACTCCAATTGACTGCTTAAACCAGACGCGTAGGCTTGCTGGGTACCTGAACCTGCATACTGAACACGGTAAGTAGCAAGACTAGATTCTAACTGAGAAAGTTGCGCTTCAACCTGCGCAACAGCCTGAGCTTTAGCTTGCGGATTTTCCTCACCCTGAGACTTGTAGGACTGGTAGAGAGAGTAGGCTAGATTCTGACTGGCCAAGGAAGCACCTGTTTCAATAGCTGACTTAGCTGTCTGGTAATCGCGAATTTTAGCCTCTGTTTGACTGATGAGGTTCCCGATTTCAGCTTGGGTTTGGCTAGCTGTTGCATTCTGGGACGCGATGGTCTCATTTTGTTGCGATGTACTAGCCCTAAGACTACCTGCTTGGCTGATGTAGTCGCGAAAGGTGGCTTGGTAGCCAAATTTATCCTCCTCTGGAAAGTGGTTCTCCCCTTCTTGCAGGCTCTTTTGCAGATACTCCAATTGCTTTTTTTGATCCTTGAGCATGTCCAACTGACTGGCATAGGACTCCGCTTGGACACCCTCTGCCCCTTCTTGATATTGAACCAACAGTTCTCCCTTTTTAACCAGCTTATTTTCTTCCAAATGATTGACAAGAATACGATTGTTGCTAGTTGACTGGATATTTGCAAGGATACGACTAGGCTCGACAGTAGCTCTAGTAGACAAACTCATCTCCTTCTCTGCAAATGTTGCAAATCCAAGTAAAAACACAAGCAGAAGGGACATGGGGACAATCACCCGACTGGAAAAATTATGGTAACGACGATTATAAAACTCCGCACTTTCTAAAAATTCTGGTTTCATCCTCTCCTCTTTCTAGCTATTGACCAAATGGGCGTAAAAGCCACCCTGTGCAAGCAAATCAGCATGCTTTCCTTCTTCAACAATCTTGCCCTGATCCAAGACAACAACCTTCTCTGTCCGCTCAGCAATGGTCAAGCGGTGAGCAATGAAAATCAAGGTCTTGTCTAAAGCCATGAGATTATCGACAATTCGCTTCTCAGTCAAGATATCCAGACTGCTAGTTGCCTCATCCAAAATCAAGACCGGCGCATCTGTCAAGAGAGCACGCGCCAGAGCAATTCTCTGACGTTGACCACCTGAGATCCCTGCCCCATCCGAAGTCAATTCTGTCTGGTAATTCAGTGGCATGCGCTCAATATCCTCCCGAATCTCTGCCAATTCGACCGCCCGTAAGATATCCTCTTGAGTCGTCCCCTCCTTGGCTCCCAAAAGAAGATTCTCCAAAATCGTTCCGTTAAAGACATAGGGCTGTTGAGGCAGATAGTTGATGTACTGGCGCAGAGCCTTTTTGTCAATCTGATTGAGATTGACACCACCCAGACTAATCTCTCCCTGACTTGGATCATAAAAATTAACCATCATCTTGGCCAAAGTCGTCTTACCTGACCCCGAAATCCCCACAAAAGCTACCTTAGAACCTTGTGGAATGGTCAAATTGATGTCCGATAAGACATCTCGACCATAGCCATACTTGTAATGAACCTGCTTGAAGGACATCTCTCCCTTCATCAAGCTCAAATCCTCGACCGTTTTCTTCTCCTCAAACTCAGAAGCTACCAGATAAACCTCATTCAGACGGTTATTGGCAACCTGCGCTGTCTGAAGCTTGGTTTGCAGATTGATGATGTTTTCCAAAGGATTGGTAAAGTAAACAAGCAAGGTATTATAGGTAATCAACTGCCCCAAACTCATCTTGCCATCCATGACCAGAACAGCTCCCATCCAGAGAATGCCGACATTGAGTAAGAGATGGGCAACTTTTTTCAGAGCCTTTTGCTGACTCTCTGCCCGACTATAGGTAAAGGATTTTTTCAGATAATCCACAAATTCCTTGTCAATCTTTTGGTAACGCTGACTCTCACTGGTCAAAGACTTGATAGTCTCAATACCGTTGATGTCCTCAATGATAGAAGAAGACAGAACCGCATTGGCTTCCATGGTATCACGATTCATCTTTTCAAAAGGCTTCATAAAGGCAAAGATAATCACTGTATAGACAGGAAGTGCCAATAAAGTCATGAAAAAGAGATTGGTATTTTGTGAAAATAAAACAAGAGAAATAATGACAACCGTTGACACATCTAGGAAAATCGAAAGGATTGTCGAAGCCAGTGCATCGATGATACTGTTAGCATCCGTGAAACGAGACACGATTTCCCCTGTCCTGCGTGTCGCAAAGAAGGACATGGGCAAGTGAAAAACATGCTTGATATAGGACAAAATCACATCAATCGACAAGCGTTGCCCCAAAACAAGTAAGAGATACTCCTGAGCGTAAGACAAAATCTGCTGGAGAATATAGACGATAACCAGCCCAATAGAAATAATCCCAAGCGTCGAACGCATCTGATCTGGCACATAGGTATCAATGATAGACTGCAGATAATAAGAACCCACAATGTTAATCAAGGTTACCAAGAGTGTTGCCAAAACGATATTGGCAATCAAGCCACGCTGCTTCACTAATATAGGGATAAAAGAGAGCAGACCATTCTTTTGATCCTTATGAGGCTTGTAGTCTGGACTAGGTGCCATAAAAAGAGTCACTCCTGTCCATTCTTCCGCAAAACGCTCACGTGGCAGTTTGGTCAATTTCACCCCAGGATCTGGATCGGCAATATGAATGCTATCCTTATCCTGCCCAGTCACCACATAGTAGTGGAGCAATTTTCCTTCCTTAAGCACATGGGCAACAAAAGGAAAAGTCAAATCTGGCAAGTCAAAAAGCGTCATATCCGCCTTAATTGCTCGCGTCTCAAAACCAATCTCCTCTGCCACCTTGACCAAGCCTAAAGCCGTCGTCCCATCCATGGTCGTCTTGGCCAATTCTCGCAAGTGAGCCAAAGAATAGTAACTACCATAGTAGCCAAAAACCATGGCTAATGAAGCTACACCGCAGTCCATCTGATCCACCTGCGGACGATAGTGACGTTTCCCAAATTTCATCTTCATCTCCTTTTTCCTAATACTCAATGAAAATCAAAGAGCAAACTAGGAAACTAGCCGCAGGCTGCTCAAAACACTGTTTTGAGGTTGTAGATAGGACTGACGAAGTCAGTCACATATATACGGCAAGGCGACGTTGACGTGGTTTGAATTTGATTTTCGAAGAGTATAAACTCATCTGATAACAACTATCTTACCCCAATCCTCAAACAAAAACTGGACTTCCTCCCCAAATGCGCCTATCTCCCTCCCAACTGCACTTTTTGGATAAAGAAAATAGGCAGAACAAACGTTCTACCTAGAAAATATAAGAATTCCAAGTTAATAAAACCGAAATGATTTCGTGTCATTATTAAGTAAAGAAAAGAAATTTTAGTATTTCTAAAAACTATTTATAATAGACACTATAGCATTAAATAAAAATGGTACAGAAAATACTACTGTCAATCTTAAATTTTTAAATCTCGCATAATTTGTTATCCCAATTAGTAATACTGTCAATATGCTGAAATAAGCAAACTTTATATCCGATGGATTAAATAAGTAACAAAGTAAAATGCTAAAACTTAAGGTTATATTTTTAGATAAAAGAATATCTCCAAAGTTCCTCTTATCCTTATCAAAAAATAATGTAATCAGAAAGAGAGAAAATCCATATTCAATAAGAGTTGCTATAAATGTGAAAACAACAGAAATCACTGTCAATATTGTTTCTATTTTAATTGTAAAAAGATTAGATAGTTCAGATAATTTATCAATTTGTTCATCTAAAATTCCCGACTTCATCAGTAAATCAATAAACAAATATAAAAGAAAAAGATAAATAATCAGATTCATTAATTTGTATAAACTATTATTTGTTTGAAATTTCATAAACCCGTCCTTCCTCTATTAAAATCCTTTGAGATTTGCTAATCAATTCTTGATTCAATAAATTATGAGATACATATATAATAGTAGAGCTTTCTTTCATGGAAATTAAACGTTTAGCAATCATATCAATACTTCTTGCATCCACTGTTGATAAGGTCTCATCAATAAAAATATAATCCCAATTTTTAGCAAAAATTAAGGATAAGCCTAATTTGAATTTTGTTCCAGTAGATGCTGTCATATAGTTATCTCCGATTTTATTATCAAAAAAAGTATTAATTTGTTCTTTATCCTCAAATGATAGATGGATTTGAAAAGAATCACACAACAACTGCAAATTTTCTTCTATAGTAAATGGAATAACCCCAAGCTGATTGGTATCAAGGTATAGTACATCTTTGGAGACACAATTCTTTAAACCACTATCAAAAGTCTCTAGCCCAGCTAAAAGTTGTAGAAGGGTGCTCTTTCCTGAACCATTCTCTCCTTCAACTCTGTAAATTCCCTTATCAATCTCTAGTGATATATTTTTCAGTATACATTTATCATAACTTTTAGATTCATTTTCAATTTTCATAATTTAATTCCCTCTATCAACGCTGCTAAAATTAATAAAATATAAGAAATGATATACCATTTTAAATTACTTTTTATATAAATAAGTATATTTTCAATTCCCCTATCCTTCAATAATCGGTATAAAAGATACTGACTCATACCTTGATACCAAATAAAATTCGGTATTTCAATAAGACCATGAGGTAATATTCCTTTTATTGTAGCTACTATTCCAATCATCTGACCAGATATACCCAATTGTATTCCTAAAGATAGCAAATCAAAAAGTTGCAATAAGGGCGAAATCGGAAAACAGAATAGATATAGCAAAAAATTTGTAGAATTTGCCTGTAAAACTGTCAATGTAAATTGTAATTCCAGTTTCGGAGGTATAGTAGCAAAAGTCTCACTTTTTAATATAAAGCTTAAAAGTAAACCTAGTGAAAAACAGACCGTACAAAATAACACATAGTAAATCAGAAAACCACTTTTTCTCATCTAATGCCCCCTACTAAAGTTACAAATAATATCAGAAAACAATATAAAACCAGAAAACTCCATCTCAATAAACTAACTGTACCTTTAATTAAAAATAGAGCTTTCTTATAATAGACATAGGCTATAAAATAATTGAATGGAATCAATAACAAATTCAACAAAATACTTTTTATATCATTACTATAACTTGTCACCGGAATCAAACATAACAACAATGAAAATTGTAAGAAAGAGATTAAATGCGTCAACATCATTAGTTGTGCATTCTTAAAAAAGAAATTCATTTTAGAATGATTAAGAGCAGATAATTGAAGTAAAGCTAGATCTACCCCAATTGAGGATTTATGATTCCCTATTATTGCCTCCATTAATGTGATATATATTGAGGTATAAAGAAACAATATTGGTATTTTTGTACCATCAATTGATAACATCGTCATCATATACCAAAATAGATAGGAAAGAAGAATACTAATCAAAATAAAAGAAAAAGTTAACCCTTTATTTAACCAACAAAAACGAAGCAATATAAATAGACTGCTACGAAATCTTTTTTGGCTCATTCGACTGCTTTTAAAATAGAAATTACTCGCGTGATTATCTAATATCCCCATAACTAAAATAAAATAATTGAGTAGTATGACATAAATTACAACTTGTCCTTGTTCTATAGACAATAGTCCTATAGATAAAAATAAGAACAATTTACTTATAATTGAAAACAAACTAGGTAGAATTAAAGAAATAATTTGAATAACTATCAAACAAAGAGTAATGTATAAATAAAAATATCCAATAATATCTAGAAAATACAAAATAAATAAATAAATGAATGATTGTAAAATTTGGAAAGAATAATATTTCTTGACAATGGCAAGAAGATAGAGAAAAATATAGTTTTTCCTTATATAGAAAGTATTTATTTTTTTACTTTGGATAGGCAGTTTCATATTATAACGATTCAAAGTAGCGTAATCTACTACCAAAAAAAGTAAAAATAATTTCCCTTGAAAAGGAAGATAGCTTTTAAAATAGATTGACAAACTTATGATAACAAAAAACAAAAGGGTTATCCCAATAAAATTAAGATAACCTAAAATACTTTCACATTCTTTTTTAGAAAGTATTTTCATCTAGTTCTACCATAGAGCTGCTTTAGCAGCACCCTTCTTTTTCAATATATAAAGAACTGTTGCTGCAATACCCGAACCAATAGAACCTACTCCTGTGATTGCACCTACAATTGAAATTACTGCTGTAACTGTACTATAAGCACTAATCAAATTGACTACAGTAGCAGCAGCTTTTGTCGAAATTCCTAATGTCCCAGCCAACATAGGAAAAGAAACAACACCTAAGCTTAACCAACTAATGACTGCTAACATTGCTGAAACAATGAGAAATTTATTATGAAATTCCATTCTTTTAGATTTCATTTTAGTGTACTCCTTTTGTATATTATGTATGTTTTATTGAGAGTTAATTCGCACATGTTGTATTCCTAACTCTCTTCAAATGTTCGTCTATATTTTATACTACTTTTATTAACATATCTATAATAAATAAATTACTACTACATTTTCCTAGATTATCAAATTACTTTTATATCACTAAGACTCAATAAAAGATAATGTCTATTTAACTTTTATACGATTACTACCTCCTTTTTAGTTTACACTTCCTACATCATAAATAAACATACTCAACCCTCACAATCTCCAAATCACTCTTTTATATCATTGAAAATTGAGTTTCATCCTCTATACTAATGTAGGAAACCTATTAAAACATTCCTTTAATCCAATATAAGAATACTTTATTCCATTAATCTCTACCTGATATTATAGATAGAACCAAACTCTTATACTTAAAGGGACAAATAACGTTCCAACCATAATAAACCTCCTTTCTTTTTGAGAGCGTTTTCTTTATAGGTTTAATATAACAAAAACATGAAAAAAACAACATGACTTAGAAGTCAGGTTGTTGGGAAATCTATTTGTTTTTCTTCTAAGATTCTCTGAACTAATATCTGATCATCTAGCAATTCTGCTAGAGAAATTGCCTTTTCATAGAAACTTTCTGCCTCTAAAATATTCTTGTCTACAAATAAAGCATATTTTGCCTTTAGCAAAAATAGATGAGGTCGGTAAAAAACATGTCTTGTTTTAGCAATAATTTTCTCAAATGTTTGAATATATATCAGACTATCTTCTGTCTGAATTTGGATAAATAGGCTCAGAAGAACTTTTTCCATCTGAGCTAGGCTAGCCTTATCTTCATATTCTGAACATAGCAATACTTTTTGAGCTAACTCCTCAAAATGTTCTTTATCTTCTAATCCCATAGCACAACAAAAGAAATACAATTCAATAATCAACAAATCATTTACAGAAAAATATTTCTTTTTTAATAACTGCTGGAAATATTCTTCCACTAACCCTAAACCGTAGGTCACATCTGAACTACCATAAATATCAAAACGAGCTTGTGTCACATCCACAATTAACTGCTCTTCCTCAGGCAAATTCTCATAATAGTTTTCATATATTTCCTCAAGTATAGCTTCTTTTCGTTCGATTCTTCCCTTATCAGCGTAGGTTTGAGAATGAATCAGCTCATCTTTGAGTTTTAGGAATCCTTTTGGAATCTCTATAACCTTAACATCCACAATATTCTGTAATGATACTCCAAGTTTATCCGCAATCAATAATAATTTAGGAAGTGTTGCTAAAACTTGCCCATTTTCAATACGTGCTAGCTGACGAATCGTCAACTCTGATTCATCACCACAAATATCTATCTGAGTTTTTCCACAAGATCGCCTAATAGTTTTGATTTTATAACCAATTTCACGTTTCAACTCATCCATAGTAATACTCCTTAAGTTGATTACAAAGATTTCTTTTTCTTCCTAATTCTTTTGTCAATCATGTACAAAACGATAATCGAAAACAGCGGTGGTACAATATAACTCTTTTCACTCATTGTCAGCTGAAATCCCAGAGTTGCTAGTATCTTAAAGATGAAAATATTCATCAAAAATAGAAAAACAAATACTAAAAAATATCTTAAAACCTTCTTCATTTCTTTTCTTCAACTCTCCTAATTTCTATACCTATTTTATCAAATTTTATCAAAAAATACATGTAAAACTCCAAATAAACAGCTCAAATACACTTTTTTGGCAAAAAATAGGCAGAACAAACGTCCTACCTACTAAAAATATGCTATTGAAAGGAAAATGATTTTTTTCTGATACCCTAGGCAAGCTTGGGACAAATAAATCATTGATAGTAACCTTTACGACATCCTATTTAAAGTTACTTCAATTTTTAATGTCTCTGCTATTTCTAAGCCACCTCTGGTATGATCTATTCATAGTCAGAATAGATAACACCGTTCTAAATTACGATTCATAGTTACTCCTTTTTTTGATTCGTTACTATAAGACACCTATTCCCTATAGAACGTCTACTACCTCAAATTTATCCATTCTTTTTTTCTTTACTTCTGTATAAAAGAATGAAGACCATCATAAATAATGCAATCGTTGGTATATTGAAACTATCAAACCAAGTAGGTAAAGATACTTTATTCATATCAGCTACTAATCTGATGATGATATAAGACATCGAACTAAGTAATACCATGATTTCAGGCCAAACTTTCAGTATTGATTTAACAAATTTCATATTAAACTCCAATGTGATGCATTCCTAGATTCTAGCCTAGCCATTTTAGCGCAGACTAACAAGTCATTCTTAACTGTTTACTCTACTCGCTTTTTATTGACCTTATATCCTAGATAAAAGAGCCCAAATAAAACAGGGTAAATTTCTGGATAAAATAGGGTATTGATTGGATTTCTCAAAATCAAATACGTTGCGATGTAGATTATGAGCGATACGGTAAAATAACCCTCAGTAAAGCCTAATAAAAATGTTTTCATAGAAAGCTCCTATTTACCTGACAAGAATGGCGGGAAAACGCTGCCATTCATATACACAAAATCCTTTTGATTCATGTTCTTCATTTATAGTTTTGATTATTTTTTGACAAATCTTTGCGAAAAATACCAAAATATGCTGAGAAAAGCAAACCAACCAAAGTCCATTGCCAATTAAAGTATACTAACGAACCTGTACGAATCACATGAAGCGCGACATTAAGAATTATTCCCAACAAAGGAAATATAGTGGCTAGTTTAGGTAACAATGTATTGAGATTAAGGTTGCGATTATTCATTATCTAACGCCCACGACGAGCCAAATCTGAACCAAATTTGTAACCAGCATTAAAAATTTGTACAGCAGCATTCAGTACTCCTGCAATCCCAACTGCTTCCGTAAGACCAAAACCACCTTTTGTTCCCACTAATTCATCGTCAGATAATTGATAAAATTGTTCTAAGTTCATATTCGTCATTACTCCTTTGTATTATATTTTATTGCTATGTAAATGATTAAAATGAGTATTGGATAAGTAAATACTTCTGAAATATCCATAAAATTTATACTATACTGTCCAGATAATATTTTATAATCAATTAAAATTTGAACGATAGTAAAAATAATACGTAGCGATAACAATACCCCTAATAATATCACTTCTTTTTTTAAAAACATAGAAATGCCTCTCTGACTACAATCAGATTATGGTCTATTCGCATAATACCCCAAAGCTGCTCCTCCAGCAAAAAGCGCTGCTGCTCCACCTGCTACTGCTGCACCTATCTTCCAGATAGACACTCCGGCGATTACAAGAGGCAATGCTCCCCCATCCACAGCCATCAACTCTTCTTCTGTAAGAGCTACAAAGTTCTGTTCCATTTTGTCAAAATTTGTCATCTTTTTTCTCCTCTTGTTCTATTTTTTCTAAATCTTATCTTCTAAAAAATGGGGTTCCAATAAATATACCGCGTAACAATAGACCTGTAATTAGACCCCGTTGATAACTTTCCTTGCTACCACCCACCAGCAAGGCTAAGTCGCTTTCCTTTAATACCTCAACAGTATACTTATCATTCATTTCATTCATCGCTTATCCTCCTAAAAACCAAAACCTCTACGAAATCCAATGTACCAATCTGCAAGGGTCTTCACCCAACTTTCTCCACCTTGAATATCGGTCAATTCTTCCGAAGTTAGCTCAACAAATCCGTAATAATGTTCTTTCATTATTTTATTCCTTTCTTTTTCTTCTCACTTATCTATTCGAAAAAATTTCAAAAATGTACAACTAAATTAAATTTTATTTAAAAAATAATTTAATGAACCATGAATAGAAAATTGGTAGATACATAAAGCAAACTCCTTTCTTTTTCCTCTTACTTATCTATTCGAAAAAAATTTCGAAAATGTACAACTAAATTAAATTTTATTTGAAAAATAATTTAATATACCATGAATAGAAAATCGGTAGATACATGAAGCAAACTCCTTTTCTTTTCCTCTTACTTATCTATTCGAAAAAAATTTCGAAAATGTACAACTAAATTAAATTTTATTTAAAAAATAATTTAATGTACCATGAATAGAAAATCGGTAGATACATAAACCAGACTCCTTTCTTTTTCCTCTTACTTATCTATTCGAAAAGGAAGTCAAAAAAATAAGAATATCAGAAAATTTTCCGACATTCTTATTGATAAATTTGTAAGTCTATTAAAACTATTCTACCTTGTAAAAAAATCCCTCGGTACTACCATTGATAAGTTGGTGTCCAAACCATAAGCGGTCTTGTGTAATATCAGACGAGTCAGTATAGCCATTATCTGAAGAAGAGGTGACAGACATGGTTATAGGGATTCCTGCTGGTAAAAAGGCAATAGCTGCACCAGCACCTCCATCTTTAGAAACAGAACTTGCCTTGAGATAGTGGTCAATTTCCTTAGCATGTTCAATTGAAATCTTGGAATGATCACTTACTAAACCATTTTTGTCGAAAGTAAATTCAATACCTGTACGATTCCTCCAAGTGCCTGCGACACTAGAAAAATCTCCATTTTGAATTGCAGTAATATCCATCCCTTTACTTTCTGACGGAAGGCTTGTTTCTCCATTTATAAGACTTGTGACAGATTTCCAAAAGAAAGATCTTATGTCAAGGGAAGGTGGTTTTGTCCCCAGTCCCTCTTCTGTATCTGATTCAATGACTAGTTCTAACAGTGTTCCATCCTGATTCAACTTGTATAGTTTAAGTTGGATTTGATTAGTAGATACTCGGGTAGATAATTGAAAATAACCATTTTCTAAAGGATTAAAATGTACTCGCTCTCCAATAAAGTCCAGATTGTTTTCTGCATTGGTCAGTCGAATAACTTCACCATTTTTAAGAGTTCGAATATCTAATAAATCGTAATAGTTAGAATCCATTTTTAGGGCAATCAAAAGTTCGTCCGTACCGTCTTGGTCTAAATCATACAAGCTATACTGTAATCCAGAATATTCTTTAGGATAAGTGTTTTTTAAGTTTGCTTTTGAATTGATCTCTGTATGTGAAGTTGACGAACCATCTAATACTTTGGCATATTCTTTAAGAACAGGATTATATAGGGTGTAATCAGGTTTCTTCTCTTCCGATGTAGAAAAAGTTGAACTAGTACTTGAAGCAATTGCTTCAGAACTTGTTGCAGAAGTGTTTTCACTCTGATGTTGGCAAGCCGTTAAAATAGAGATAGCTAATATACTAATACTGAATAGAAATAATTTTTTCATATGTTTAATCTTACAATTTGAAATTGTTTTTATACCCACTCACCGTTGTAACTGACACGATAACCGTCAGGTGTAGTTGTATTGATTGCGAGTGCACCAGAGCTATAGGCATAGTACCATTTGCCAGATACTTTCATCCAGCCTGTTTTCATAGCTCCTGAATCTTGAAGGTAGTACCAGCTACCGTTATCTTTGACCCAACCTGTCTTCATCGCACCTGAGCCGTCGAGATAGTACCACGTGCCGTTGTCTTTTACCCAGCCAGTTTGCATCCAACCAGAGTTATCAAAACGATACCAAACACCATTGATTTTTTCCCAGTCATTAGTTGTATAAGTGCCATCTTCGTGTTTATACCACCAGCGACCATTCGAATACATCCAAGTAGATTTAGACTGATGGGTCGTCATGGTTGTATCCGTGTTAGAATAGTTTCCAGATGACGAACTTGTAGAAGTTGACGAGCTAGATGAATTCGAACCTGATTGAGTTGTGGTGTTAGTATTTGAATTTGTTGAAGGATTTCCGATAGTCACCTCTTTTCTAACTTTAAAGACACGTTTTCTATTATCAACTGAGTGATCGTGCGGAGAGCCAGCTTCTCCAGACATCTCCAAGATGTATGTTCCGGCAGGAAACTGTCTGATATCGAAAACATCCCCTTTAAATTTATTACTATAAATTAAAGGCAAAAGAAATTGGTCGTTGACGTCATTAGTTAGACCACTAAAGATGACATCATTATTATGTTGGTACACAATCTTTCCGGTAGCCTTATCAATTAGAGTAACATTTCCTCTAGCTGCATTATCTCCTCCGTGTTGTAGTGGCTCTGAGAGTACACCTTCAAAATTAAATCCAAAATGATGAATTTCAACCTTTGTAATTGTTGCTTCTATTTGTTTTTCAGTACTCGTATTCGAGATAGTATTTGCTTGATTATTTGATAAGACTTCTAGTTTGGTTACATAAGTGTAAAAAGGACCTCCTTTTCCTAGATTTTCTCTGACATCAGCAGTTAACTTATAGAGAGTACCATTTAATTCAAACTTCATGGTATAGATACCATAGTCTGTTGCTTTAAAGACAATTGTTTTACCGTTGAATGTAGCAATGCCGTTGGATTCAAAACTTGCAAATTGCTTAGAGAATTCTTGTCTATAAGCATTATCTACCCAATCAACCGTTGTAAATTCACCATCAGAAAATGCTCCAAGTTGTGCTTTTCTTTTTTCTACAAGCGTCACATCTGTTGCGACTAAATCTGTATCACGATACCCAGGAGCAGGTTCTTCAACATAAGCATTAGCTGCAGGAGACCAGAACTTGACCATCGGGACGCCACTTGCTGCATTGACACTTGAAATTGTAGCTCCTGTTGCTAGGAGTGATAAAACTGCTGTAGTCGTTAAAACGATTTTTTTCATAATTTTTGTATTCCTTTTCTTTTTATCTATTTTTTATAATCTTATCCTATACCCATTCTCCATTGTAATTGACGCGATAGCCGTCTGGTGTAGTCGTATTGATTGCTAGGGCACCAGAGCTATAGGCATAGTACCATTTCCCAGATACCTTCATCCAGCCTGTTTTCATAGCACCTGAGCTATCAAGATAATACCAACTACCGTTATCCTTGAACCAACCAGTCTTCATAGCACCTGAACCGTCGAGATAGTACCACGTGCCGTTGTCTTTTATCCAGCCAGTTTGCATCCAACCTGAACTATCGAAGTGATACCAGATATTATCTAATTTTGCCCACTGATTGTAAGGGTAAGACCCATCAAGTTGCATAAACCACCAACGAGAACCAGATTGTCGCCAAAAACCCATACCCCTACCAATATCTTGCATTTGAAAAAAGAAACCTGGTTTATTAGTCCCGTTAGACTTACCTTGTTTTGTTTTCTTACTGGTATGAGTTCCGATTGCCTTCAAGTCTTTGTCAAAAAGATTCGCCTTAGTCGCAAATGTTTGAATCTGAGAAGAATTTGCTTCTGTATATTGAATGGCCTTTCCATAACCACCAGCTAATTCTTCAGAGCCACCAGATGATGTTCCGAAACTTTGTGCAACGGTAATCCATCCATTTTGAGTGACAGGGTTTTCAAAGGCTGCCAAACCCATATAGGTCAATTCTGAATTGATTAAGGATTCGTAGTGTCCAGTTTGACCAGATACACTTGCCCCACTACGAGATTTGACGTAATCTGCTTTTTCGTCATACCATTGATTAATAGCTGTCATAAATCCATCATAGTTCCAAGCTAAGTTTTCGGCTAGTGAAAAATTCCCTGAAGGCCAGGCACTCCAAATATCTTTATTAGATAAACGTTTATGATGCCTAGTTACAGAAGCTTCTGCTGCCCGAACGAAGGCTGTTTTTTCTAGTTCAGTTGACCATTTGATCGGAACATAGCTAGTAACTAGACCTTCATCTGCTGCCTCTTTTCGAATAGCATTGATACGATCTAAGATAGCCTGTTTATCTGGCGTTAAGAAAGTCCCTTCAATCCCAACTAGAGTAGTACCAGAAGAAGTACTAGTGACCTCAGAGTTTAAGATATTGTAGGATTGACCTTTGATTGCTTGAGTGGAAACCAGCCTATCATTAGCAACTACTGATTGTGATGTAACAATTCCTACCCCAAGAAGTGATAGAGCTGAAATCGTTGCAAGTGTGAACTTTTTAGCTTTGGTGTCCATTTCGTGTCCCCCTATTTTTATTTATTGTAAAATAATCAGTTTGTCCTAAAATCTAGACTTTTTTGGACAAACTTGATAAAATGGAAGTGTAATAATAATTGGTCAAAATGCTGGATTTTAGAACCTTTTTTCTAACGAAAACGCTTCTAAAATAGACTGTATTTTCTGTCCAAAAAATCCTAGGTTTTTTGACAAGAACTATGAATTTTTTATCCAATTGTGAAAGGTGCTTTTTGATACTCCTAAGATGTCTGCACCTTCTCGTAAGGTTATTTCTTTTTTCTTATATTGAGCTATCACATCAGGGAGATTATTCGGAACAACCAATTTTGGTCTGCCGAATTTCTTCCCTTTTTTCTGTGCTTCCCGTATTCCTTCCATTTGTCTTTGTTTGATTTGTTCTCTTTCAAACTGTGCCACATAAGATAGGACTTGTAAAACGATATCGGAGATTAGTTTTCCTGTGATATTATCATTGCTATTCTTTGTATTTAATAAGGGGAAATCTAAAACAGTTATATTTACTTTCTTTTTCTTAGTAATTGCTTGCCATTGTTCTAAAATTTCATCATAGTTTCTTCCCAACCTATCAATTGATTTAATAACCAATTCATCATTTTCTTTCAAGGTAGTTAATAATTTTTGATATTCCATTCTGTCAAAATCTTTTCCTGAAACGTAATCAATAAAAATATTCTCTTTTGATAATTTGTTTTCTACCAATGCTGAAAATTGCCTATCAATATTTTGTTCTCTTGTAGATACTCGAACATAACCGTAACGCATAAAAACTCTCCTTTTACACTTATTGTAAAATATAAAAAAGGGCAAAATGCCCTCAAGGAGTAGTGTATTCAATTTCTAGCAATTATATATTAGTTCAAACTGGTTCATCAAGCCTTAAAAGTATGTAAAAAATCACAAACTAAGACCTCCTTCATTCCTTTTCTTCAACTTTCCTAATTTCTATACCTATTTTTTATCAAAAATACATGTAAAACTCCAAATGATGCAAATAGACACTTCAACTGCACTTTTTAGCAAAAAATAGGCAGAACAAACGTCCTACCTACTAAAAATATGCTATTTTGAAAGGAAATTGATTTTTTACTGACACCCTAGGCAAGCTTGGGACAAATAAATCATTGATAGCAACATTTACGACATCCTATTTAAAGTTACTTCAATTTCTAATGTCCCCGCTATTTATAAGCCACCTCTGGTATGATCTATTCATAGTCAGAATAGATAACACCGTTCTAAATTACGATTCATAGTTACTCCTTTTTTGATTCGCTACTGCAAGATTCCTATTTACCTGATAAGAGGAGAGATGGTCCTCTTTACATGTGCAAGATAATTTTGAATCAGATTCATCATTTATCGTTTTGATTATTTTTTGACAAATTTTTCTGTTTTCTTCTC
This sequence comes from Streptococcus pseudopneumoniae ATCC BAA-960 = CCUG 49455, assembly GCF_002087075.1. GTDB lineage: Bacteria > Bacillota > Bacilli > Lactobacillales > Streptococcaceae > Streptococcus > Streptococcus pseudopneumoniae. The sequence goes on along the minus strand of NZ_MWSM01000038.1, from coordinate 28,330 downwards.
CGAAGACTTTAAAAATTTTTTTCTAATTAGATCATCCATATAGGGACCAAATATACCAACTACTAAACCAATAATAAAACTTTTAAAATCCATAATTACCACCAACATGTCGCTGCATAGGCCACACCTCCAAATATAGCTCCTCCCGCAGCACCAGTTGCTGCACCTTGCCATGTTCCTGTTTTAATTCCTAGCTGAAGACCTCGTGCTGCTCCTCCTCCAACACCTGCTTTGGCAAAATCTCCCCAATTGCATCCGCCACCTTCAAGGCAAGCAAGTATCTCAGTATCCATAATTTCAAATTGTGACATCGTTTTTGTATTCATAACGAATGCCTCCTTTTTTATTTTAATGCTTGTCTTGTTGCAAACTTGACAAGTTTGGTATAGCAGTGTTTATTAAATTGTTTCATCCAAATCTTGAATTACTGAAATAATCATTCCCTGTATTCCTCTTATTTATCTATTCGAAAACGAATTCAAAAATATAATATATGATATTCATTTTAATAAACTATATTAATAAAATGCATTGTAAACATTTCGCCCAAATGATCTACCAGCATTATAGATACCACCGAAAAATCTTCCCGTACTATCAATCACTTTGTGGACATCGATGTTAATATTACCTCTCCATGACACTCGACCACCCTCTACTGTTGCCAAATCTTTTTCTGTAAGACTTGTAAATTTTTCTTCAATTTTTATCATATTCATTATGTCTGTTCCTCTTTATCTATAATTTTTTATTGAAACAAATAATTGTAAATTGTTTCGCCAAACTTCTGCCCCGCCCAATAAACCGGTCCTAAAAGTAATGTCCCTAAAGCATAAATCCCAACTACTCCAACTATGAAAATGAATACTTTCACAGGAATTGACTGCAAACTGTAAAAATTCTCTACCCTAGTAATCCAACTTTCTATTATGCGTTCCATCAGCGCTCTTCCTTCCCTGTTAACGTCCACGACGCTTAGCATGTGCTCCTGAAGCACCATCTACCGCACCCAATAAAAATGTTCCTGCAATTGCGACTCCTCCAACTACTACCAGACCAAATAGCAAGCCTCCTTCTACATCGGCCAATTCCTCATGACTCATTACATGAAAATTATTTTCCATATTTTTAATTTGTTCCATCTTATTCTCCTTTTTTGATTCTTAACAATTGAAAAAGGTAGTTATTTGTATTTCCTTTTTCATATATTCTGTTCATTGTTGTAGGTAAGCTTCACTCTCTAAATATTATCTTAGAATCCAAATAACGCACGACGTAAAATGAACCCCACCATTAAACCATGTTGGTAACTTGCCTCACTACCACCCACCAGCAAGGCTAAGTCGCTTTCCTTTAATACTTCAATAGTATACTTATCATTCATTTCATTCATCTCTTATCCTCCTAAAAACCAAAACCTCTACGAAATCCAATGTACCAATCTACAAGGGTCTTCGTCCAATTTTCTCCACCTTGAATATCGGTCAATTCTTCCGAAGTTAGCTCAACAAATCCGTAATAATGTTCTTTCATTATTTTATTCCTTTCTTTTTCTTCTCACTTATCTATTCGAAAAAAATTTCAAAAATGTACAACTAAATTAAATTTTATTTAAAAAATAATTTAATGAACCATGAATAGAAAATTGGTAGATACATAAAGCAAACTCCTTTCTTTTTCCTCTTACTTATCTATTCGAAAAAAATTTCGAAAATGTACAACTAAATTAAATTTTATTTGAAAAATAATTTAATATACCATGAATAGAAAATCGGTAGATACATGAAGCAAACTCCTTTTCTTTTCCTCTTACTTATCTATTCGAAAAAGAAGTCAAAAAATAAGAATATCAGAAAATTTTCCGATATTCTTATTGATAAACTCATTCAAATCTAACAGATATTAGACATTAAGATATTTTTTAAGGGTTCTTCTGGCTGTTCGTGATACGGGGAAATGCAAGCCTTCTAACAAGGTCACTTCTGTGGCAGTCATCTCTTCAATAGCCTGTAAACTGACTAACGTATTGCGATTGGCATAGACAAAGTAATCTTTTTCAGCCTTGGCAGCGATATCCTTGAGACTGCCATAAATGGTCTTGATAGAATGATTGGCATAATAGACCTTGATACGATGGGATTCCACTGAAGTTTCAAAGGCTAAAATTTCATGGTAGGGCAGAGTGAAGCCCCGTCTTCCCTCAAAACTATAGGTAAAGAGACGCATATTTTCCCTCTTATCTACTGCCAGTACATAGTCCAGACAGCGCTCCAGCTGATGACAGTAGTCCGCCTCTGGCTGATCCTTGGAAATAAAATCCAAGGCAGACAAGTGGTAGCGAAAAGCTAGAGGTAAGGCCTCCGAGTGCGTGGACACAAAGACAATGCTTGTAAAAGGATCCCGCTCCCGAACCTGTTGAGCAACCTGAAAGCCCCGTTCACGCTCTCCATCAATCTCTAAATCTAATAAATAGAGCTGGTAATGGTCAAAATACTGAGAATACTTTTCAACATCCCCATAGTTTTTTGCAATATCAATTTCCAATCTTAAATTGCGAGAGCGACCGATATCTAGTAAAGTCTGCTCTATCCGTCCTTGCTGGACTCTATCGTCTTCCAAAACTAAAATTCTCATTCCTCTCCCCCTCGTTTCTCATCCTTAAATGGCAATTCTAAATCTTGTCTAAAAGTCGTCTCTCCTAGCTGGGTATCTAAGTTTAAATCATAATGAAAAACCATGTCCTCCAAGGTTGCCAAGCCCAGTCCACTGTGGTTATCCTTGGTAGAGTAACCCTTTTGACTGAGAATACTGGGATTCAGTTCTTCTTTCTTACGAGTGTTTTCAATGATAAAACGGACACTCCTATCACCTGCCAATAAAGCAACCCGAATCTGCGGATTTTCAGCCTCACTGGCTGCTTCTAAAGCATTTGTCGTGAGGATAGAGAGGATACGGATAGCCTCCAACATAGGCAATGCCAGCTCTTCGACAACCCCCACCGTCTCCAAACTAAAATGAATTCCCTGCTTATCTGCCACAATCATGGCTTTTGCCAAGGTATTGCGAATAGCTATATCATGGATATTGTGAAGATTAAAGGCCGTGTAATCCGCCTTCCTCAGCTTTTCATTAGTCTTTAGAAAGACATCTTGATAAATGGTAGATACCTCAGCCATGTCTTGATTTGCTATGGCAGGCTCCATGCTGGCGACAATTCCCGCAAAATCATGACGGAAACCTCGAACCTCATCATAGAGATGTCCCAACTTATCCACCATTCCTTGCAAGGAACGATTTTCATCTTCCTGTCTCTGAATGGTCTGCTCATCACGATAAACCTGCTCCAAATGCTTGATGTAAAAGAGCCAAGAGAAAAAGAGAATGAAAATCAGGAGAGAAATGGTCGTATCAAAACGAACGTAGAACGAACTATTTCTATTGGTCATAAACGAAGAGAATATCCTAAATCCAGTCAGAGGTAGGATAATGAAAAAACTCTTATAATAGTGGGTTTTGAAAGCATCTGAAAAGAATAAATCCAAATCCAAAGAACAACGTTTCATAATTGTAGAACATAGAAATATTGATAATAAATCAAATACAGATCTATATAAAGTGGAAAACGAATCTACAAAACAACAAGGCTCACCAGATAATACACGAATCCAAATTGTCAAAAATAAATAACGAATACTTTGAAAGAAGAGAAAAAGATACAGAGAAAGAAAAAAAGCTTCCCCTTTTCCCTTGTGCAATACTAGTAAAAAAATACAGTAAAAGAAGAGAATGATTCCTATATGAAATAATTCTCCAAATGTTTGGCGAGCAGATAAACTAATTAAAAATACAAGGACCCAATAACGTTTTTTATAAAATTCTGGGGAAATTTGAGCACCCAAATAAATAGTAGGAACCATGGTTGAAACGACTACCAACAGTATATATAGCACAGAAACTAAGAATTCTAAAATAATCATAAATAAATCTAATCTCTAACGAATACTGTGAATTTAAGCAAAGTGTCTACCCGTACTAAATAATTTATCGCACCATTTTACGGTATCTTCAAAAATCCCTCCACCATTCACTTCTTCCAAAACCTCTGGAGTTAACTCTTCAAATTGTTCCAATTCTACAAATGTATTTTTCATTTCCATGACAGACTCCTTTTCATTATTTTATAGATAACTCTATCCCCTGCTCCATCTACAAAAGGCTTTAGTTTCCTTTTAAAATACAAGAAATCTAAAGCCTCCTGAAAATGGTATATTGGTTAGAGCGTTAACGATTAGTTGTGAAGATGTTATTTTTATTTAACCACAACCACTTTATAATATTCGTTTGAGTGTGGAGATTCAATTTTAATTTTTTCACCATATAAACCATCGATTTCTTTATCCAGATAATCTGAAACTCCTGATGGCAAGCGTTTCATCTTAAGAATTTCACCAGATTGATCCGCATAGGCTAGGATGTGATAGTGGGTTGTAGCCATACCATCATCAATCAATACAAAGTAACCTGTTTTGAGCTTACCTTGCTCATTTTCTAAATAGTATAGTTTATTGTTATTGATTGTAAAGTGGGTAGCTCCAAGACGAAGTCGTGCACCTGGATGTTCTAAATAGACATCATTGCCAACTTTTTTAATATCTGAATAGGTTGTCATTGCTGGGATATTAATCACACGATGTCCATTTTCATCAAAGTAGTAGCGATTTGGTAAGTTTTGGAAGTTCTGTACAACTGCCTTAGGATCAATTTCTTGTCCTTCTTCTTTATTATCCACTAAAGCTAAGGTAGTATTTGCAACCTCATCTCCATATTTATTAGAAAACTTCTTGAACTCTGGTCTGATATACCAAGCATTTTTTTCAATAATAACATCGTCACCTTTAGCATTTAGCAAATATTCTTGCCCATCTCCAAATTTGACAATATCATGAATACTGTATCCAGCATCTTTTCTATTTGCTAGATAGCCATCCTTACCAATGACATAACTTTCCCCATCACTGGCTGGAACAGCTCTATCTGCAACCATAGCACCTGATTTTTCAAAGTAAGACCATTTACCATCTATGAACACCCAACCTGTCATCATAGAACCACTAAAATGAAGATAGTACCATGTAGACCCTTCTTTGTACCAACCTGTACGCATGGCACCACTATTAGCTAGTGAGTACCATGTGTTGCCTTCCTTGTACCAGCCAGTGCGCATAGCACCACTATCTGCTAGAGAATACCATGTATCACCGTCTTTGAGCCAGCCTGTCTGCATTTTACCAGCGCTATCGAAGTGATACCATGACCCAGCATTTTGTACCCATTTATCCTTAGCTAGGCTGCCATCTTGAGAAAGATTCCAGTCAGCACCATTTTTAACCCAAGTATCTGCAGCCTGTGCTTGGTTGATAGACAAAAGCAGACCAGCACCTGCAAGCAAACCAAGAGTAAGTAATTTAGATTTTTTCATAGCCATTTCCTCCTTTATTGAATAGCTATAAGAGGGTTTTCCCTCTTTATTTAGCTATATTCTAATACTTTTCATTGTCAAAGTCAATAATATTGTGAAAAATTAGACAATATTACCAATATCTACGAATTGTATTTTGTTCCATTCCATATTGATTCATATAAGAAACATCTTGACCTCTATCTGGAGCATGAACTACCTTGCCACCACCAACATAAATACCCACATGTTGATTTGAACCTTGGTCGCCATTGTACAATATTAAATCTCCAGGAAGTTGTGAGCCATTACTTACATAGCTTCCTCCTGTCGCTTGACCATAGGTTACTCTAGGAATACTAATATCAAACTTAGCATGAATAGCCATCGTAAATCCTGAGCAATCTACGCCACTATTCAAATCTGCCCCACCCCAAACATATGGGATTTTTCCTACAAATGTCTTTGCGTATTCACCAAGAGCTTGCCCACGATTTTCTACCCATACACCACTTTCTCTAAAGAAATATGGTGTACCATTCACACGTTGATAACCAGTGACCATAGCACCACTAGCAGATAAGTAGTAATAATTACCATCAGGTTGAATCCAAGTATTTTCTTTCATCCATCCTTGGTCATCAAAATAGTACCACTTGCCATCTAATTGTTCCCAATTTTTAGCATACCCACCTGAACCGTATTTAAACCACCATTTACCATTGGTTTGCATCCATGTTCCTTTCGGATCACGATATTGATTGAAAGCTTTCTTCTCTTGATTGCCCTCTGCTTGGGTTTCTTTATCTTCAAAACCAATCAATTTTACTTGATCAGCTTCTTCAGCTTTTATCTTGCCTTGATTAACTAATTGAGCAATCGCTTCTTTCTCACTTGCTGATGGGGAATCAGCATAGGCTACCGTAGTATTTGCTAGGAGAACGCCTCCTGCAAGAACTAACAAACTAGAATAAAGATATTTTTTCATCATAAAAATCCTTTCTTTTCTCCTTTTTGGAGATTGATTTTTTCTGACTCCATTATATCCCTTATTTGTCCTCAGATTTCTACTGTCCCTAGAAAGACTAAATCTGTTCCTAAACGGTCACTTATACTCAATGAAAATCAAAGAGCAAACTAGGAAGCTAGCCGCAGGTTGCTCAAAACACTGTTTTGAGGTGGCAGATAGAGCTGACATGGTTTGAAGAGATTTTCGAAGAGTATTAAGCCAAATAAAAAATTCCAAAGCAAATGCCTTGGAACTCCGATTTCTATTTTCCTTGAATGATTTTAACCACATCTCCTACACTTTGGAGTTGGTCAATTTCCTCATCGCTGATTTCGATATTAAATTCATCTTCCAGTGTCAAGATAAACTCCATCAAGTCAACTGAGTCAGCATCCAAATCGTCTTTCAGACTCAAGGATTCTGTCACGACAAAGTCTTCTCCCTGTCGCTCTTGGATAATGGTTACAATACGGTCAAAAATTTCTTTTTCTGTCATCTCTTTTATTCTCCTGAAAATTCACGCGCAGTCTGGGCAACTACGTCTGTTTCTAGCATGGTACGAATCTGGCGAATCGTACTATAAACAGCCTTGGCATCGCTTGAGCCATGAGTCTTGACAACAGGTGCCTTGACACCAAACAAGACTGCTCCACCAACATCTGAGTAGTTGAGCTGTTTTTTCAAACCTCTGAGGCTGTCCTTGAGAAGGAGGGCGCCTAGTTTCGCTCGAAGACCACCACCTGTAATAGCGGTCTTGAGCAATCCCATGATTCCCACGGCTGTCCCTTCAATGGATTTGAGCACAGCGTTTCCCGTGAAACCATCTGCCACGACAACATCCGCAATGCCATTCATCAAATCACGCGCTTCCACGTTTCCGATAAAGTTCAAACTTTCATCAGCTGCTAGTAATTCATAAGTCTCCTTACGAAGGGGGTCACCCTTACTACTTTCTGTTCCGTTATTGAGCAAGCCAACGCGTGGTTGCGCAATGCCACGAACATTTTTAGCATAGAAGGAACCTAGAACCGCATATTGATGGAGGTGCTGGGCTGTATTTTCCGCATTAGCACCGAGGTCTAGCATGTCAAAACCTCTCCCATCTACAGTCGGCAAGGTTGACATAAGTCCAGGACGATCGATATTCTTGATACGACCCACGATGAAAAATCCTGCTGCTAGTAAAGCACCTGTATTCCCAGCCGATAGGACAGCATCTGCTTCACCCTCTTTGACAGCCTTGGCCGCCAAGACCATACTGGCGTTTTTCTTCTTCCGAATAGCTCTCGTAGGTTCATCGTCTGAATCAATCTTCTCATCCGTATGGATGATGCTGACGCGCTCTGTCGCTGTCAGATATTGCTTGACTTTAGCTTCATCTCCGTAAAGTTGAACTTCGATATCTGAAAAGTCAGCTAGGGCTTGATTGACACCCTCAACGATGGCTTGAGGTGCGTAATCGCCCCCCATGGCATCTACTGCGATTTTTTTCATTTCTTTTCCTCTTTTAGTAATTGTCCCCAGTCTGCTAGGGAATCAATAAATTTCTTTGATTTTAGGTGAATCCCAACGTACTCTTCGTAGAGCTGATCCATAAACTGGCGTAAGTCTTGCTTGATATCGGGCTTGAGCGAAATGGTCTCCAAGGTCTCAAAATCAATGGCTTGAAATTGATTGAGCAGATAAGGGATATTGGGATTGAGATGGCAACGTCTCTCATCCTCATGATAATGCTCTGAACAGAGGCAGGCTCCATATTTGAAAGAAAAGTCAAAAGCCTGACCGACCCGATGGCAAAAGACACACTCATTAAAATTAAGGCTGATCCCAAATCGAGTCAAAATTTGAATTTCAAAAATATTGGTCAAAACCTGATAATCCAAGCCTGCTTCCATCAACTCCAAAGTCTTTTGCAAAAAAGCAAACAAGGGAGCATCCTGCTGATTGTCCTGCAAACTAGCATCTGCAAGAGCTGCCACATAGGTCGCATAGGCCATGACAAAGAGGTCACTATTAATCTTGGGAAAAGTCATGACCTCATGATAGTCTTCGATGTAACTGAGTCCGTCATCATTGATTCGCAAGAGAAATCGTGCCAGCACCAAGGGCTGAATAACAGGCGCCAGCTTAGACTGACCAGCGTGTTTGACAAAAAACATGCGTTTGCCAACCTGCTCTGTAAAAATCTTGATGAGCTTGTCATCCTCACGAAAATTGCGATTATAGAGCACCAAGCCTTGACTCGTGATAGACTGAATCATGCTTCTCTCATATACTCCTCAAGTCGTTTCATGGCTTCTTTGATAGTCTCCATGCTGGCTGCATAAGACAGGCGAACATAACCTTCTCCATAACACCCAAAGGCAGCACCAGGGATAAAGGCAACAGCCTTCTTCTGAGCAAAATCCTTTAGAAAGGCAAAGGAGTCTTGGTTGTAACCAGCTGGAATCTTAGCAAAGATATAGAAGGCACCGTCTGGTTTGATAATCTCAAAACCAAGAGCAGTCATTTTCTCGATAATATAATCACGACGCTGGATATATTCCTTCTTCATAGGCTCCGCATCGTTTTTACCAGCCGTCAAGGCCTCCACCGCAGCGTGTTGCGCCATGGTATTTGCGGCAGTCACCAAGTACTGGTGACTCTTGATTAACTGAGCTGTGAAGGCCGCAGGAGCGAAAATTAGTCCCAAACGCCAACCGGTCATAGCATGCGATTTAGATAGACCATTGATAATGATAGCCTGGTCTCTCAACATCGTTCCTAGAGATACATGGGCTTCGCCTGTATAGGTCAATTCTGAGTAAACCTCATCACAGACAACGAAAATTTCGTACTTGCGTAAAACGTCTGCCAAGGCCTCCAACTGCTCCCGACTATAGGTAATTCCTGTCGGATTAGCTGGATAGTTGAGAATAACCGCCTTGAGCTTGTCTCCCTGCTCCAAAATGGCCTTTTCCAACATCTCAGGAGTCAAGACAAAACCATTTTCAGTTGTGTCAATCTCGACAATCTCTGCCCCAACTAGATTGACAATCGGTTCATAACCTGGATAGGCAGGAGCTGGCAAGAGCACCTTGTCTCCCTCTTCCAAAATAGCTGTCAAAGTCGCAGATAAAGCCTCTGTCGCCCCAATTGTAACCAGGATTTCATTTTCAGGAGCATAGTCCAGTTGGTACTTTTCCTTAACAAAGTCACTGGCTGCCTGACGTAGAGTCAGCAGACCACTCATCCCTGTATAGTAGGATTGGTTCTGGTCAATCGCTCGCTTGGCCGCCTCCTTGACATGATCTGGCGTTGTAAAATCAGGTTCCCCCAAGGTCAAACGCAAGACCCCAGGAATCTCCGAAATAGCCTGGTCAAACTGACGAATCAACGAAACTTGAATCTTATCTAACTGTTTATTAAAGCGCTTAGTTAAGTCCATAGATACCTCCTACTGTAAAAACGTATCTCTATTATACTACAAAAGCCCCCCGACCGCAAAAATACATAATAGAATAACTTTCCACTTTCTACTTTACTTTTCCTGTTTTTATGTCTATAATGGTAAAAGATTTTATTTGGAGGTTTTTATGTCATTTCTATCAAAAAATGGAGCAGGTATCTTGGCCTGCCTTCTCATTTCTATCGTATCTTGGTACTTAGGAGGATTCTTCCCTGTCATTGGCGCGCCCGTTTTTGCCATTTTTATGGGCATGCTTCTCCATCCCTTTCTCTCGTCCTATAAACAACTGGATGCTGGGTTGACCTTTAGTTCTAAAAAATTGCTCCAGTATGCCGTTGTCTTGCTTGGTTTTGGTCTCAATATCTCGCAAGTCTTCGCAGTTGGGCAATCTTCGCTCCCTGTCATCCTATCCACCATTTCAATAGCTCTGATTATTGCCTACTTCTTCCAGCGCTTCTTTGCCCTGGATACAAAACTGGCTACCTTGGTTGGAGTAGGTTCTTCAATCTGTGGTGGTTCTGCCATTGCTGCGACAGCGCCCGTTATTGATGCTAAGGAAAAGGAAGTAGCCCAATCCATTTCCGTTATCTTTTTCTTCAATGTCTTGGCTGCGCTCATCTTTCCAACCCTCGGCACCTGGCTTCATCTATCCAATGAAGGCTTCGCCCTCTTTGCAGGGACTGCGGTCAACGACACTTCCTCTGTAACGGCTGCCGCCAGCGCTTGGGACAGTCTTTACCAAAGCAATACCCTCGAGTCTGCAACCATTGTTAAACTCACACGTACTTTGGCCATTATCCCTATCACGCTCTTTCTATCCTACTGGCAAAGTCGCCAACAAGAAAACAAGCAAAGCCTACAACTGAAAAAAGTCTTCCCACTGTTTATCCTTTACTTTATCCTCGCATCTCTCCTCACTACACTACTCACCTCTCTAGGTGTGTCTAGTAGTTTCTTTACCCCTCTCAAAGAACTCTCTAAATTCCTTATTGTCATGGCCATGAGTGCTATCGGTCTCAAAACCAATCTGGTCGCTATGGTCAAATCCAGTGGAAAATCCATTCTTCTTGGAGCCATCTGCTGGATTGCCATCATCCTCACTAGTCTTGGTATACAGATCCTTATCGGCATTTTCTAATACTCTTCGAAAATCTCTTCAAACCACGTCAACGTCGCCTTGCCGTATATATGTGACTGACTTCGTCAGTCTTATCTACAACCTCAAAACTGTGTTTTGAGCTGACTTCGTCAGTTCTATCCACAACCTCAAAACTGTGTTTTGAGCAACCTGCGGCTAATTTCCTCTTTGCTCTTTGATTTTCATTGAGTATAACACAAAAGGTAGCCCATCAGCTACCTTTTTCTTATGCTTCCTCAATCAAGCGTGTATGTTCTCTCTTAATACAACGATTCATCACGATATCATCACATCCACCAGCACGCAAGATTTCTTCCGCTTCTAGACTTTCAAGTCCCAGCTGTGCCCAAAAAATCTTGGCATCAGCCTTGAGAAAATCACGCGCCACATCTGGCAGAAATTCACTGCGACGGTAAACATTGACAATATCTACAGGAAAAGGAATATCAGCTAGGCTAGCATAGGCCTTTTCACCTAAGATTTCACCACCTGCCACCTTGGGATTGACTGGAATAATTTTATAACCTCGAGCCTGCATTTCCTTGGTCACTCGATTGCTGGTTGTTTCCTCACGGTCTGATAACCCCACTACAGCAAGGGTTTTACTCATTGCTAGATACTGACGAATCACGCCATCACTTGGATTGATAAATTCTTGACTCATAGAAATCCTCCTTTTTCATCAGTATAGCACATTTTGAAAAGGCTTGCATAATTCTACTACAAAAAAGGAGGACTAGCCCCCTTTTTATTTAGCCTCGTACCAGGTTGCCCCTTCATTTTCATCTGCGATGAGGGGAACACTGAGTTGAATGGCTTCTTCCATAGTTTGTTTGACCAATTTTTTCATCTCTGCCAATTCAGATTTAGGAACTTCAAGGACGATTTCATCGTGCACTTGTAACAGCATCTTAGTCTGATAACCACCTGCAACCAAGGCTTTATCCAGCTGAATCATAGCAATCTTGAGAATATCTGCCGCCGAACCCTGAATAGGAGAGTTGATAGCAGTCCGCTCTGCAAAACCACGAATATTAAAGTTGCGCGAATTGATATCTGGCAACTCACGACGACGCTTGAAGAGGGTCTCTACATAGCCCTTATCACGCGCCTCCCGCACCACTTCATCCATGTAGTTTTTAATACCTGGGAAGCGTTCAAAGTAGGTATCAATGTAGGCTTTGGCCTCCTTACGGCTGATGCCCAGATTATTAGACAAGCCAAAGTCTGAAATCCCGTAAACCACTCCAAAGTTAACGGCCTTGGCATTGCGACGGTCGTTTGCAGTCACATCCTCAGGACGCTCAATGCCAAAGACCCGCATGGCTGTCGAAGTATGGATGTCTGCTCCCTCTTGGAAAGCCTTAATCAAGTGCTCGTCTTTAGAAATATGCGCCAAAACGCGCAATTCAATCTGCGAGTAGTCCGAGCTAAGCAGCACACTATCCTCCCACTCAGGCACAAAAGCCTTCCGAATGAGGCGACCTTGTTCCAAACGAACAGGGATATTTTGCAAGTTTGGATCCACACTAGACAAACGCCCTGTCTGGGTCAAATCCTGCACATAGCGAGTATGAATCTTGCCATCAGCCAAAATCCAGTCCTGCAAGCCAATCACATAAGTAGACTGAATCTTAGCAATCTGACGATAGTCTAGGATTTTCTTAACAATTGGCGCAATAGGAGCTAGACGCTCTAACACATCCACCGCTGTCGAATAACCTGTCTTGGTTTTCTTAGTATATTCTAGAGGTAGCCCCAATTTTTCAAAGAGAAGTACGCCCAACTGCTTAGGCGAGTTGATATTAAACTCCTCACCAGCCAATTCGTAAATCTCTTGAGTGAGTTTTTCAATGACAAGCTCATTTTCAGCCTGCATCTCAAGCAAGGTCTCTTTCTTGACCGTAATCCCAGCAATTTCCATCTTGGCAAGGACAAAAGCCAGAGGTTGCTCCATATCATAGAGAAGGTCCAACTGCCCATTTTCGCTGAGTTTTTCAAGTAAAACATGCTCTGTTTCAACCAAAACGGCAATCTTACGAGCCAAGTGTTCCAAGAATTTCTCGCGTTCAGGAATGGCCTTTTTGACACCCTTACCGTAGAAAGTTTCATCATCAACCAAATAAGTCTGACCATAAAGACTAGCGATGGTCGCAATTTCATTGTCCTCCACAGTCGAAAGGAGGTATTTAGCCAAACGGCTGTCAAAAGCAGGCGCCTGCAAATTAAGACCAAAACGATGCAAGAGAACTTTAGCCTTCTTAAAGTCATAAACTCTCAGAGGTGTTTTTTCTAAGAAGTCCTTGAAAATCGGCTCTTGCAACAGCTCAAGCTTGTCTGTGGCATAGAGCTTATCTCCACAAGACCAGGCAAATCCAACCAAATCATCCGTGTGGTAATTCTCACCAAAAAGCTCAAAATGGAAGATAGATTCTTCATTCAGCATATCTTGACTGATTTGGTCAACAATAGTAAAGTCCAAACTCTCAGCCACATCAGCTGACGACACATTTAAAGCTTGCTTGAGCTGTTTGAAGCCCATCTCATCGTAGAATTTCCCAAGATTTTCCACATCTGGACCACTATAGACCAAGTCCTCCAAACCAATCTCAATCGGTGCCTTGGTATCAATGGTCGCTAGTGTTTTAGACAAAAAAGCCTGTTCCTTATCATTGATGAGATTGTCCTTCATCTTAGAAGCCTTCATCCCATCAATATTTTCATAAATTCCCTCAAGCGAACCATGCTCCAGCAAGAGCTTGATACCCGTCTTTTCACCAATTTTGGTCACCCCAGGGATATTATCCGACTTATCACCCATGAGCGCCTTGAGATCAATAAACTGCGTCGGTGTAATGCCCAGCTTTTCCATGAGATATTCTGGCGTAAAGGCCTCAAACTCAGCCACACCTTTCTTGGAAATCTCAACCACCGTATGCTCATCCGTCAGCTGAATCAAGTCCTTGTCCCCACTGACAATGGTAATATCAAAACCATCCTGCTCTGCTAGCTTATCCAGTGTCCCAATGATGTCATCCGCCTCATACTGAGCCAACTCATAGTGACGAATCCCCATATGATCCAGCAACTCACGAATAAAGGGAAATTGCTCACGAAACTCATCCGGAGTCTTAGCCCGACCACCCTTATAGTCCGCATACATCTCTGTCCGGAAGGTCGTCTTCCCCGCATCAAAAGCCACCAAAATATGACTAGGCTCAACCCGCTCCAACAAATGGCTCAACATCAACTGAAAACCATAAATGGCATTGGTATGCAAACCAGCCGCATTCTTAAAACGGTCCAACTGCTGATAGAGTGCAAAAAACGCCCGAAAAGCAACAGAAGACCCATCAATCAATAATAATTTTTTCTTATCCATACACCCATTATAAAGGAAAGAATCAAAAAATACCATTGGGAAGAGCTAGAGCAAGTATTTTTCAAACTTTTTCCCGAATAAATAGATAGAAGCATTGAAACTAGTAAACTTAGATTTAAAAATGTGCTATAATGAAAGACAAACTATAAGAAAAGTCAATAGTTTATCTAAAATATTTCTTATTTCAATTTGATGATTTAGCGATGATTTTAGAGCACGGCAAAAATCCCTTGAAAAAGTCCATTTTTTTCAAAGGTAATCTTGTGTTAATTTCAGAAATTACATCACTTTTTGTTCGTCAAATGGTAGCTCTTTTTTAGGAGATAAAACATGGTTCGGATAAGTTTTTTTGCAAGGTGGATGATGGCTACATTGTAATGTTTTCCTTGTTCTAACTTAGTCTTAAACTAGGCCTTAAAAGCAGGTGAAAAGCGATTGCATGCTTTGCCAGCTGATGAACGACTACAGAAACGTCAAGAAGAGCTCCACCCCCTAATGGAAGATTTCTTTGCTTGGTGTCGATGTCAGTCAGTTTTAGCAGGTTCAAAACTAGGAAGGGCTATTGAATACAGCCTCAAGTATGAAGAAACCTTTAAGACCATTTTAAAAGACGGACATCTGGTCCTTTCCAATAATCTAGCTGAACGCGCCATTAAATCATTGGTTATGGGACGGAGTAAAAGAGTCCAGTGGACTCTTTTAGCCTAAGCTAAATTTTAAAAAGCGAGGGTGGTTGTTTTCTCAAAGTTTTGAAGGAGCTAAAGCAAGAGCTATTATTATGAGCTTGTTGGAAACAGCTAAACGTCATCAATTACATAGCAAGAAATAGCTATCCTATCTTCTAGAATGTCTTCCGAACGAGGAAACTCTCGTAAACAAAGAGGTTTTAGAGACTTATTTACCATGGGCTAAAGTTGTACAAGAAAAGTGCAAATAAGAAATCTACAGATTAGGAACTATCCGTGAGTTCTCTAGGCTGGAGATTTTTCAATATACTTCGTTATTAGGCGGTTACAACTGAAATATCGTCTTGTTCACTTTTTATTTTCTTCTAACCAATAGACGGAGTTGCAAGGAAAATGCCAAAAACTCTACCCCTATAGCTAACAAAGAGCAAAAAAACTAGGAGAGAACTCTCCTAGTTTTAAATTATCTTGGATTATTTAACCCACTCACCGTTGTGGTTTACTTTATAACCATCTACAGTTGTATTAACTGCAAGAGCTCCTGACGCGTATGAGTAGTACCATTTACCACCAACTTGATACCAACCAGTTGCCATTGCACCTGATGATTTCAAGTAGTACCAAGTACCGTTATCTTTAACCCAACCAGTTGCCATCCAACCAGCTTGGTCGAAATAGTACCAAGTTCCGTTGATTTTTTCCCAACCATTAGTTGTGTAAGAACCATCAGCGTGTTTGTACCACCAGCGAGAACCTGATTGAACCCATGCTGCTTGAGCAGCTGGTTTTTCAGCAGAAGCTACTAGTTGAGGAATTTCCAAAAGGGTTGCTTTACCATTTTGTACTCGAACTGTTAATTTATATGTTCCACGTTTAGTTTTAACTTCAACAGTACTTTTAGCTGATTTTTCATACTTAATCTCAACTGCTTTACCATCAAGTTTCAGTTCATTACCTTCTTTATCATAAACCTTAACATATCTATCGGTAACAACTCTTTGTTTATTAGATTGTTGAGATTGTTGAGATGCAAGGTGAGACTTAATATCATCAATAGTCAAATCACCATTTTCAGTAGTATTAACTTTACCACTTGCTTCTTCTCCACGTTTAGCTGCTGCTTCTGCTGCTTCTGCTGCTTCTTTAAAGAGTTTAGAAACTTCTGCACTTGGTTCTGTTCTCTCATCAGCTGCAGGTTTAGCATTTGGCAATGTTTGAACATTAGCCTCACTAAAAGTTGCTGTATCAGCTGAAACAGCTTGTACAGCACCAAATGCTGCAAGAGCGACTGCGCTTGTCAATAAAACTTTTTTCATCGTTTTATCTCCTTTGTTTTTCTTTAAAATATTTTTTCGTAAGACTACCTTACTACCATAGATTATATAAATATTTGCAGGATTTGTCAAGAGTTTTCTTCGAGTTTTTAAACTTTTTACCTATTTTTTCAAAAAAGCCAAATTTCAAGTTCAAGTTAGCCATCAAGAAGTCTTCTCTGGGTGATTTGTAGTTCAAGCATTTTTTAGGATAGTTATTAATCCAATTTTAGATGAATGCGACTTCTTTGGGAGTCGTTTTCTTAGTTCCCTTAGGTAACCATCTCCGAATGAGCCTGTTGTGATTCTCATCAGTTCCCCTTTTCCCAAGAGGCATAGGGGTGCGCATAATAGATATAAATACATCAGACAAGCGGTTAAATTCTGTACCATTATCTGCCGTGATGGACAGAATCTTGTCTTGTTTTAAGATGAGTTTTAGAGCCTGATTGACCGATTCAGCGCTCTTATTATGCCATATGGCATTGTCCATAACGAGTAAAAGATAATCATCTGAATAAGCTTGTGAAAGCTCTTCTAAAAAGGCGTTCATCCACTCAGTATGACATCCACCAGCGATTAAGAAAAATGATTCGCCTGTATGGGCATCAACAGCTCCATAACAATAGCAAAATTCTCGTATATGGTGACTATGGACATGTGGATCTACTCCCATTGGAGCCCAACAAGATCCCAGTTTACTGATTCTACCGAAACCAGCCTCATCTTGGTACATCAAGCGAACCTTACGAAAATGCCTACTGGTTTTAAAGCGCTTTCTTGTCTTCTTGAATTGAGATTTTATTTTTAGACGCGACAATGGTTTGAGAGTCTGCTTTCTTGGGATGTTCTGGACGTGGCCTAATATTTCGCCAACCATGGCGCTTCAAGAGTTGATAAAAGTCATCACGTGTGTAGGAAGAACCTAACTCCTTTGTATAAGCCTGAAATAAGGCATCAATTGTAACAAATTCTCCTGCCTCTGCAGCCTTCAAATGACGGGCAAGAAAGGCTTTCTCTTCCTCAATTGTCATATATGCATGGTTACTACCACCACGTGTTTCTTGAAGGAGAGAATCGCGTCCGAACTCCTCATATTTTTTTACAGTTGGTCAAATCGTTGTTTGATTACAGCCTAAAAGCTCTATAATCTCTTTATAAGATTTACCCATCAGACGAAATAGAACGATTTGAAGGCGTTTATGATATTTAGCTGTACTAGAGTCTTTTAAAAGTGTTTTGATAGCTTGGATTTCTTCTTTAGTTGATTTCATATTACTATTATATAATGCTTTTTGATTTTAGTCTAGTATTAATCCCAATTTTCCATGATGAATCCAATAGTAAATTGTTGAAATTCCCACGTTAACCCCTTTAGCCATAACCATCATTTCAAGAGAAAACTTTTGATTATGATAGTGGAGAATCTTTTCCTTTAGTTCTTTGGTTAAGCTTGATTTCTTGACCGAGCGCCTGCGATTGTTTTCATAAGACTGTTGAGCATAGTCGGTAGAATAAACCTCTTTGAAGCGCCCTTTTCCAAGACATTGTCAGACTGTCCCACGCTTGATTTCAGTGTGGATAGTTTGAGGAGCTTTTCCAAGCAAAGAGGCAATTTCTCTATTTGATTTTCCTTCTTTTGTTTGGCTTTTGTAGTATAATTGTCTTGCATCTCTGTGCCTTTCTTGTGTTTGTGGTTGAACAACAAGTATAACACAGAGGTGTTTTCTTATGCCTAGAAGAGCTTTCATTTTTTTCAAAAAAGGTTGAAAAACACCTTTGTGAGATAAAATACCCTTCAAATACCGTATCTCCCAAGTGAAAATCTCACAAATTTCTTAAACTTTGAGTCAAACTTCACATATCTAATCCATATCGATAGTTGGACAGAACTCACTTCTATGGTATTATCCTATCCCCCTTCCAAATGTCAAACAAAAATGACAAGTATTTTAGAAATAACTCGCCATTTCATTAACTTTCTACTATATTAAAAAAATGTGACCTCATAGCAAGGACTCAAACTCAGCGACGCTCATACCCAGCTGATGGCTGGCAACCTCGGAAGTCAGAAGTCCTTGGCGAACCATATCCAGAAAGGCAAAAAGTTTCCCACGTTCCAAGCCTTCTTCTCGCCCTTGTTCAATCCCTTCAGCTCGTCCACGTTCAAGACCACGCTCCAGTCCCTGTTCAATCCCCTCTGCACGACCACGCTCTAAGTCTTTTTCCTCCGCTTGTTCCAATGCATAGTCATGAGCGAGTAAGGCTTGTTCTTCACGCATACGTAGTTGACTAAACATTTTCCTGTCCTCCTCGGACCAGCTCTTGTAATCTAGCAGTTGGTCTGCTTGGCTGATGGCTCGCTCGGGGCGCTGGGTAAAGGGTTTATTCCCGAAAAACTCCAACCATGGCTTGCGAACGCTATCCTTGCTGGTTTCTCTGTATTTTTTAATTCCAAGAATACCATCTTGACTAGATGGTTTTCCTGTCCATTGTTTGTGATGGTTAAGACTTCACCTGTCGTTCCCTCTCGCATACTAAAGCTATGAAAAGCTTGATCATCCTGAAAGTAATTACTATCCACAATAGCTATTGCGTATACTGATGCGATGTGTTTATAACTTTGGTGAGCGTTTCCTTCTTATTGGCGAATTTTTTCTAGATTTTGATTGACCTGACTGCACAAGTAAGCCCACAGGAGATTGATGAAAAAATTCTGATGATGAACTTGAATTTCAATGATTACTTGGGTTCCATTATCCAACTCCGCCAAGACGTCTATACTGGTATAGAAATCTTGTGCTTAATAGGGCAGAGAAGGCAAGACGTGAATATTACTTCCCTCCAAAATGGTCACATTTTTGGCTGGTAAATCCAGCATATCGCGGATAAATTGACAAGTGATTTCTGGATTGCTAAAGATTTTCTTAGCGTCCAAATCATTGGTTGAGCTAATGCCCGGATGTCTTAGAATCATTCTTTCTCTCCTTTCATTATAGCACATTTTTAAATCTAGGTTTGCTAGATTCACTGCTTCTATCTATAGTAAAATGAACCAAAAACAGTACACAATGTTGTATAATCTTCTTATGGCATATTCAATAGATTTTCGTAAAAAAGTTCTCGGCTATTGTGAGCGAACAGGTAGTATAACAAAAGCATCACAGGTTTTCCAAATCTCACGTAATACCATTTATGGCTGGTTAAGGCTAAAAGAGGGAACAGAAGAGCTAAACCATCAAGTAAAAGGAACAAAACCAAGAAAAGTTGATAAAGATAGACTTAAAAACTATCTTACTGACAATCCAGACGCTTATTTGACTGAAATAGCTTCTGAATTTGGCTGTCATCCAACTACTATCCACTATGCGCTCAAATTTATGGGGTACACTCGAAAAAAAGAACCACACCTACTATGAACAAGACCCAGAAAAAGTATCCTTATTTCTTAAGAATTTTAATAGTTTAAAGCACTTAGCACCTGTTTATATTGATGAAACAGGATTCGATACTTACTTTTATCGAGAATATGGTTGCTCATCAAAAGGTCAGTTAATAGGAGGTAAAGTCTCTGGAAGAAGATATCAGGGGATTTCTTTGGTTGCAGGGCTAACAAATGGTGAGTTAATCGCTCCAATAACTTACCAAGAAACAATGACGAGCGACTTTTTTGAAGCTTGCTTTCAGAAATTTCTCTTACCGACATTAAATACACCCTCAGTTATTATTATGGATAATGCAAGATTCCAATAGAATAGCTAGAATAGAATTCTTGTGTGAAGAGTTTGGGCATAAACTTTTACCCCTTCCTCCCTACTCACCTGAGTACAATCCTATTGAGAAGACATGGGCTCATATCAAAAAGCATCTCAAAAAGGTATTACCAAGTTGCAATACCTTTTACGAGGCTCTTTTGTCTTGTTCTTGTTTCAATTGACTATATTTATTCGGAAAAAAGACGAAAAAACCTGAGAACCATCTCAGGCTTGGTCATTAAATTTTTTTCTCAATACCGAAAAGTGGAGAAAGTGGTCGTTTTTCATGAATACGTACGATAGCATCCCCTAGAAGATGAGCGATTGAAATCTGCTCAATCTTATCAATCAAACGCTCTTCTGGCAGATAGATAGTATCCAAAACAACCAATTTCTTAATAGCTGATTTTTGGATATTGTCCGTAGCAGGACCAGAAAGAACTGGGTGCGTACAGCTTGCATAGACTTCAACAGCACCAGCTTCCGCAAGAGCATCTGCCGCATGACAAATCGTTCCAGCGGTATCAATCATATCATCAATCAAGATACAAGTCTTGCCTTCAACCTTACCGATGATGTTCATAACTTCACTAGTATTCATCTTATCAACGCTACGACGTTTATCAATAATAGCGATAGATGTTTTCAAAAATTCTGCCAACTTACGAGCACGAGTCACCCCTCCATGGTCCGGGCTGACAACCACATAGTCAGAACCAACCATACCACGACGCTCAAAATAATCTGCAATCAGAGGAGCACCCATCAAATGATCCACAGGAATATCAAAGAATCCTTGAATTTGCGCAGCATGCAAGTCGATGGTCAATAAACGATCCACTCCAGCTACTTCAAGCATATTTGCGACAAGTTTTGAAGTGATTGGCTCACGCGCTCTCGCCTTTCTATCCTGACGTGCATACCCATAGTAAGGCATGACAACATTGACAGATTCTGCACTCGCACGCTTCAAAGCATCTACCATAATCAAAATTTCAAGCAGATTGTCATTTACAGGCGAACTAGTTGATTGTAGGATAAAGACGTGTTTCCCACGGATTGATTCTTCAATGTTGACCTGAATCTCTCCATCTGAAAATTGGCGAACACTTGATTTCCCCAACTCTATCCCAATCTCCTGCGCCACACGTTCTGCCAATTCTTTATTAGAAGAAAGGGCAAACAGCTTTAAATCAGAAAAAGACATGATTTCCTCCGGTATATATGTATAACTTGTGCTTTTCACAAGATTTTCCATCTACCATTGTAGCGCTTTTTGCACTATTTTTCAATCAAAAATAAAAGAAGGGCACCATATTTGTACCCTTGCATCATTCTTTTGAAAAATATTCTAGGTCATCAACTCATTGTGTTTCTCAACAAAGCAATAAGCATGATAAAAACCATAGAGAGCAATAGCCGTAACCACTGGAATCGCTAAAGGCAACTCTGTTTCCAACTCCACAAAAGGAGAGTTAAACAAGAAGTGAGTTCCCAAGGCTAAACCTAGAAAAATAAGGCCCTGTTTCTTGCCAACCTTCTGTCCTTTATAGGCTCTGTAAAGCAAGTAAACACCTACTACAGCTAGACCTGAAAAAGTCCAGTGAGAGGCAATTCCTGAGATGATACGCTCTAAAATTCGCGAAATAGTAAAGTCAAAGCCCTCTGGCAAATCCGTACGAATATAACCAATATCCTCAATCATTTGGAATCCCAAACCGGAAGCAATTCCAAGTAAAAACAAAGATTTTAATTTTCGCACAGGAATCAAAGCCAAAACAAAAACAAGTGGCAATAATTTCAAGGGTTCTTCTACCAAAGGAGCCACAATAGCACTTTCAAAGGCATTTAAAAATGTACTATCTGGAAAAAGCATACCCAGCAAATCATGGATATAGGTATTCGCAAAGCTAGACAACCAGCCTGAAAGGAACATCCCTCCCAATAAAGACAGAATCAAAACCTTCTTTGGCAATTCCCATTTTTTCCCAATACGGAAGAGAAAATAAAGAGCCGGAATCATGTAAAAGAGAGCTAGAAAGATAGAAACTCCCATTAGTCCATATTCCGCACCTGACCTCGAACCGTCCGTATAGTAGATGGTTTCATACTGTAAACCAATACATAGCAATAAAATAAAAATAAATAAAATACTGCTTTTCTTCATACACTTTCTTTCTAAATGAAGTATTTATAATTCTACGACTGTCATACTTCCTGTATCAACATTGTAAATGGCACCAAAGATAGTGACATCGTCTGGTATTAGGGGAGACTCGATAAGCAGTTGCATATCCTCGCGTACACTCTCTTCTATATCTTGGAAGGGCAAGAAGTCCTGGTCTGACACATCTACACCTAATTCCTCTTTTAAATACTCCTGAAAAGGTTCATTTTCAAAGGTCTGAGCACCACAGTCTGTATGGTGCAATACCACAATCTCTCTTGTCCCCATTTGTTGCTGGGAAATAACTAGCGAACGAATCATGTCTTCAGTCACTCGACCACCTGCATTCCGCAAGATATGAGCATCCCCAAGTGCCAAGCCCAGAGCTTGCGCAACGTGCAGACGAGAGTCCATACAGGTCACAATAGCTACTCTTGTTTTGGGTTTAAGTGGCAGATTTAACTGCCCATGTAAGGCAACATAAGCCTGATTAGCTTGCATAAACTGTTCAAAATACGACACGATTCCCTCCTTGAAAATTTGATAGTCAAATATTTCTCCTATCTTATCATTTTTAAGAGAATTTGTCACGGATTATGCAAAGACCTTTTTCAAAACTTCCTGAATCGTTGTCACGCCAATGACCTGAATTTCCTTGGGCGGAGTGATTCCTGGCAAGGAATTCTTAGGTACATAAATCTTAGTAAAGCCTAACTTAGCAGCTTCGTTGATACGTTGTTCGATACGATTCACGCGCCGAATTTCTCCTGTCAAGCCCAGTTCTCCCACAAAACATTCCTGAGGATTAGTTGGCTTGTCCTTATAGCTCGAAGCAATAGCAACAGCAACGGCCAAGTCAATGGCAGGTTCATCCAATTTGACACCGCCAGCAGATTTAAGATAGGCGTCCTGATTTTGCAAGAGAAGACCTGCCCGCTTTTCCAAAACAGCCATAATCAAGCTAGCACGGTTAAAATCAAGTCCTGTCGTCGTACGCTTGGCATTTCCAAACATGGTCGGTGTCACCAAGGCCTGCACTTCTGCAAGAATAGGACGCGTCCCTTCCATGGTCACAACGATTGATGAGCCAGTCGCTCCATCCAAACGCTCTTCTAGGAAAACTTGACTCGGATTAAGAACCTCAACCAATCCGCCCGACTGCATCTCAAAAATTCCAATCTCATTAGTGGAGCCAAAACGATTTTTGACCGCTCTCAGAATACGGAAGGTATGGTGACGCTCCCCTTCAAAGTAAAGCACCGTATCCACCATATGCTCCAACATACGCGGCCCAGCCAATGTTCCCTCCTTGGTCACATGTCCTACGATAAAGATGGCAATGTTATTAGTTTTGGCCAGCTGCATGAGCTCAGCCGTCACCTCACGCACCTGAGAAACAGACCCCTGCACCCCTGAAATCTCAGGAGACATAATGGTCTGAATGGAGTCAATAATGAGGAAGTTTGGCTGGATTCTTTCTACCTCAGCTCGAACACTCTGCATATTGGTCTCTGCATAGAGATAAAACTCGCTATCAATATCTCCCAAACGCTCTGCTCTTAGCTTAATCTGCTGGGCAGATTCCTCCCCACTGACATAGAGAACCGTCCCCACTTGGGACAACTGGGTTGAGACTTGTAAGAGAAGGGTTGATTTCCCAATCCCAGGATCCCCACCGATGAGGACGAGACTTCCCGGTACCACTCCGCCTCCAAGTACACGGTTGAATTCCTCCATCTCTGTCTTGGTTCGATTGACGTTGATTGAAGTCACCTCAGCTAGTTTCATGGGCTTGGTTTTCTCACCTGTCAAGGACACACGCGCATTCTTGACCTCGGCAACCTCAACCTCTTCTACAAAGGAAGACCAAGACCCACAGTTGGGACAACGTCCCAGATATTTAGGGGAATTATAGCCACAATTTTGACATACAAATGTCGCTTTTTTCTTTGCGATGATAAACCTCTTTCTATATCTCTAACTCACACTCAATCACTTGGCAAAAATCAATCTTCTCATTTGGCACAAACTGGCGCATGAGCATTCGATGAGCAACAACTACCACACTCTGATGTTCTCGATACTTAGCCATGCATTCTAGAAAACGAGACTTCATCTCTTCAGCTGTCTCATATTGAATAGGACTATTAGGAAGTAACTCCCCCTTATTTTCTAGAAACATAGTACGAGCTTTTTCAAAATTATCTGTGCCACTTTCATAGACCTGCCATTCATGCAATAATGGCTCCACTCTTAAAGGAAGACCCGTAGCACAAACCACATAAGAAGCTGTTTCTAAAGCTCTTGTGACTGCAGAAGATATGATTATTTCAGCTGAAGGTAGTAAAGGATTTTTTCTCAGTTCCTGGGCTTGCTGCCGTCCCATCTCAGACAAGGGTGCCAAATCTATCCCAAATCCCGTATAAGATCGCTCCTCTAACTCACGATAATCTGGCTCCCCATGACGTACAAAGATAATCTTCATTCTAGTGCCCTGTCGATCCAAATCCACCAGTTCGCACGCCATCAGCCGCATCTCCATCTGCAATTAAGAAAGGAGCAAAGACAGCCTGGACAACACGTTCTCCAACTTCAAGAACAACTTCTTGATCTGTGATATTCTTCATCTGTGCAAAAATATGCCCTTCATTCCCAGGATTTCCATAATAATCCCCATCAATGACCCCAACTGAATTAATTAAAACCAAGCCCTTTTTACGAGGGTTTGAAGAACGATCATAGAGGTAGAGAACCTCAGTCGGCTGCATATAAGCCTTAACCCCTGTCGGAACCAAGACAATCTCTCCTGGCGCAATAACTGTACGCACAGCAACCTTTAAGTCGTAACCAGCCGCATGCGCTGTCTCACGCTTGGGCAATAAATTTTCATCTGTAAAACTAGAAACCAATTCAAAACCACGAATTTTCATCATCTTCTCTTTTCTATTATCATTTATTCTAGATTATTCTATCTTATTTATTCGGAAAAAGCACGAAAAAAAGAGCACACAATTCAAATCGCTTAGGGCTGCTGGATTCCTCCCCTGACCCGCTTCACGCAGAACTGTTGCTCCACTATTTATTATATCACATTCCTATTCATTTTAAAAGCAAAATTATTTTTTCCGTCTATTTCTAAAAAAATCCTGCATAATAGCTGCGCATTCATCTTCCAAAATTCCCGTTTCAACCTCCACACGATGATTGAGACGCTCATCTGTCAAGATATCATACAAACTCCCAGCAGCGCCAAATTTCTGGTTTTTAGCCCCATAGACCACGTTTGGAATACGGGCAAGTCCAATCGCCCCACTACACATGACACACGGCTCAATGCTCACAAAAAGCGTGCAATCAAGCAAGCGCCAGCTCTCCTCACTTAGGTTCGCATTCTCTATTGCCATAATCTCCGCATGCATAACCGCTCGTTGCAGTTCCTCACGCGCATTATGCCCACGACCAATGATTTCTCCGTCCTTGACAATCACACAACCAATTGGAATTTCATCGTGTTCAAGAGCAATCTCAGCCTCTCTCAAAGCTTCCCTCATAAAGACTTCTTTTTCTTCAACTGTATAATTCATCAATTTCCCTTTTACTACTTATCGATTTTATTATTATATCATGAATCCCAAGACAAAAAAAGCCACCGAATGCGGTGACTTTATAGGGAGATTATTATGAAAAAGAAAAGTTTAGGATATTTGTTACAACAAGTTAGGAGGTCTTCTTGTAACTGTCTATAGTATACCCGACCTATCTTAAACAAATCTTAAAAATCTCTTAGGACCAAACACTTTCTAAAATATTTGTTTGCTCACGACCAGGACCCACTGAGAAAGTAGAAATACGAACGCCAACCAATTCACTCACACGACGAACGTAGTTACGCGCATTCTCAGGAAGATCTTCCAAATTACGAACTCCGGTAATATCTTCTGACCAACCTGGCAACTCTTCATAGATAGGCTTGCAACGTTTCAATTGCTCAAGACTAGCTGGATAGTAGTCAATACGTTGACCATCAAGATCATAGGCCACACAGATTTTCACAGTATCCAAACCGCTCAAAACATCAATAGAGTTCAATGAAAGGTTAGTGATACCAGAAACACGACGGCTATGACGCATTACAACTGAGTCAAACCAACCCACACGACGTGGACGACCAGTTGTTGTACCATATTCATGACCCACTTCACGGATACGTTCTCCCACTTCATCAAACAACTCAGTTGGGAAAGGACCGTCTCCTACACGACTCGTATAGGCTTTACATACACCTACAACCTTATCAATCTTACTTGGACCAACACCAGAACCAATGGTGACACCACCAGCCACAGGGTTTGATGACGTAACAAATGGATAGGTCCCTTGGTCAATATCGAGCATGACACCTTGTGCACCTTCAAAAAGCACACGTTTACCGTTATCAAGCGCATCATTCAAAATAACAGATGTATCTGTCACATACTTCTTGATTTGTTGACCATATTCGTAATACTCTTCAAAAATATCATCGAAAGCAATCGCTTTACTGTCATACAATTTTTCAAAAAGACGATTCTTTTCAGCAAGGTTACGTTCTAAACGCTCACGGAAAATATCTTTATCTAAAAGATCTGCAATACGAATCCCAACACGAGCAGCCTTGTCCATATAAGCTGGACCAATTCCCTTAATTGTAGTACCAATCTTATTGTCGCCCTTAGCTTCTTCTTGCAGACGATCCAACTCGATATGATAAGGCAAAATGACATGCGCGCGATCAGAAATCCGCAAGTTATCAGTTGTAACGCCTTCCTCATGAAGATAGCTCAACTCTTTCACAAGCGATTTAGGATTTACAACCATACCATTCCCAATAACAGAGATTTTCTCAGGAAAGAAAATTCCAGATGGAATCAAGTGCAACTTAAATTTCTTACCATCAATCACAATCGTGTGCCCTGCATTATCACCGCCTTGGTAACGTGCAATCACTTCTGCATTCGCTGAAAGGAAGTCTGTAATCTTCCCTTTACCTTCATCACCCCACTGGGTACCTACAACAACAACTGAAGTCATAATCTTGTCTGAGCCCTCAGGCTCTTCCTTTCTCACATACATGGCAGGACTCTCACCTGCAATTATATCTTACAATTTATTATAAGAAAAAATCGCCTTTTTATCAAGAAGAAACAATAGAAAGATTTGCTATTTCCAACTATTAAAAAATGTTTTAGAAAAATTACCAGCTATTTATTGTTATATTGCCATAAAAAAGTAAATTTGTTCGGAAATTAACTCAGACTATCTCAACAAGAAATAAAACCTTGTTTCATTATCATCTTTTCAAGATACAAACGATAAGCAACACGATAATGGTAAACGATAAAATCCCTACGACACCCAATACCATATCTCACTAAATAATAAATTAAAAATTTAAAATGAAAATGTTCCCAGTCAAAATTATCACCAAATACAGTACCATACTCTTCTTCAATATTTCTATAAAAATCCGCCATCTGCTCATAAATTTTTTGTAACATAATCAAATACTCCTTTTCTTTTTTATGAACTTATTCTAACAAAAAATTTTAATTAATCATTAATAATTCCTGAATTGTACAAATACCAACCTCAATAAGATAAAAAATAGGAAAAGTTGACAGAATAGGAACAAATTTACTACCTAAATTAGACTATTATAGACCTTATTAACTGCGTTAAATACTAAAAGAGAGTTGAGGTAAAAATCTTAAAATAAGAAAAACGCATAGTATAGTTGCTTAGTTTCAAACAAGCATGTTATAATAAAGCTATGGCATATAGTACAGATTTTAAACAGAGAGCATTAGATTACATCAAAGAGGGGAACAGCCATGTCGAGGCAGCCAAGGTTTTTGATGTCGGCGTCAGAACTCTCTTCACGTGGGAAAAGAACTTACGTGAACAAGGACACTTATAGAGGAAAAAGCGAGTCGTC
>NZ_MWSM01000037.1 GCF_002087075.1 Streptococcus pseudopneumoniae ATCC BAA-960 = CCUG 49455 | reverse complement strand
AAACTGGCTTGAAGCCATAATAAAAACACCAGCTTGAATAGCAGGTATTGTTTGACTAGCATAATCTCGTGTGATTTTGTGCAAGCCAAATAAGTGATGTAAATCAGTCAAGCAAAAATCTACTTCGAAAGTCTCTAAATGCTTATAATTCGTTGATACTTGACATGTTTTTCCATCGAATTTCTCTTGATAATCTAAAATACAATCAAGTAATTTCAACGACAAACTCCATATTTTCTCAAAATAAAAAAAGCACGGGGCAGTTCTCACTACTGCCCAAAGTGGATGATTAGAGTCGGCTTCTCTAACTCCCTATGTTGTGCTTATTAGGCTTATCGCAAGGGAACAGTTTTTAGCTCTGCCAAGCCACATAGCGTGCTTACTACTATGTGTCCATGTCTCCATGGATTGCCGAGCGGTTTAACGACGTTTTGGGAGTCGGGATAACGAGAAAAGTGATACTTTTACGTTTTTTCCAACTTAATTATGACATCTTTCTTTCAAAAAGTCAATATTTATCGCTTTCTTTAACGAAAAAAATCCCACAAGAACGAATCCTGTGGGGAGATACACATTTTAGAAAAGCTTTCCTTTATTCTACTATTTTTCTTGTATTTTATCATTCAGTATGATAAAATACAAGTTTTTTGATAAAATAACCAAAAACTACTCGCTATCCCTTCTCACATTACCCTACATATCGTTTGACATGCGACTAATCGTTCAAGGAAACTTCAAGGACAACTTTTCTCTCATCCCCTATGTAGGTCATTTCTACTCTTATAGGCTCAATTTGACACTTTTCTTCTTCGAATTGCTCATATTCCTCCTGAATAGTAAGTTCGATTTATCCAAATTTATTTTTGTCTATTTTGATGAACACTTCCACGAAGATAGTCTGAAAATGAATTTGCACCAATTTTTCTTCTCTTTTTAAGCATATTATTCCAGATATGATTGCCCTCTTGTTCAGTAATAAATTACGCTTTAAACGCTTCAATCAGTATATCTCCTGTCGTCATATGTTCTAAAGAAAATTCTTCTACATATGGTTGAACATCTCTTAGGTTATTACTTCCTAATATCCCGTTATGCTTTTTCGCTAAGGAAATAGAAGCCGCTTCTCCCTTACCAATAACCTTGTTACTATCATGATTTCTTGTTAAATTTCTATATAATGCGTATTCTTCAGTTCCAATGTCTATGCTCACAATCTCAGCTGAACCCTTAGCTACTAACTGGTCTATCCTAGATTTTAAATGGGGGATTGTAGGTATATTGATTTCATCATACACCTCTTGTGGAATAACAATTTTACCCGAATAGAGCTTTTCTAAAAGATGTTCAGTGCCAACCCATAAAAATGCTGAAATACAATCTGTATCAATAAATACACGACTAGTCAAACGACAACTCCCCCTCTTCATCTAGCCCATATACAATATCATATCTGAAAGCATCTAGTAGCAGTTCCTCATACTTCCCTTGCGAAATTCTGTTATTTTCTAAAAGTTGTTCAGTCGATTTAATATAGTGTCCTAATACCATTTCCTTTTTACTTTCTGACAAAGGACGATATAAACTTGTATCATAGCCTAATCTTGAAGCTGTCTCTATAACACTAATATCCATATTTTTAATTTCTTCTGCATCAAGGTATCCATCATTCCGCAATCTATATAACATATCTTTATGACTGATACCATAAAACTGACCCAATTTTATAATATCTTCTACTTCAAGATGAGTTCTATTAGCATTTTCTCTGATTTCCTCAACCATCCTATACAGTGAAGATGGGGAAACTAAAAAATATGAAGCAAACTGATCCGCTTTTCTTTCAGTTTCATCTCCTTCACCAATCAAGATAAGACTGACTGAACTCTTCTTCACCTCATCATAATAAAGATGATACAGTTCATGTGCTAAAGAAAATCCTTGTCTTCCTAATGACATGTCTGAATTGATTACAATGAGACTTGACTGAGTTCCTTTATAACAGACTCCGCTAATATTCTTTCCGAGTCCATAAAATACCAGCGTCAAATTCTCTATCTTTTGTACCAATTTAAAAATATCTATCGGCGCTTCACCGTCAGCTCCCAACTTTTTTCTAAGATTTGAAGCTTTATTACTTAAATCCATTTTATCAATCATTTATTTTGTCTCCAATAGCTGATCTATCTCAAATTGATTCAATACAATTTTATTGATTTTCGCTAAAACTTTAAGATCTTGGTCTACTATTTTATTTTTTCTAAACGATATGACACACTGTTGTTCAGCTTGTTCGCCAAACAAAAGATATTCAACCGTACAGCAAAACAGGGCAGATAGTTTCTCAATAACATCCGACGTGATATTCCTTTCACCTTTTTCCATTTTGGCAATCATGCTTTGATTCAAAGACAAATATTCAGCAATCTTATCTTGAGTAAGATTTGAAGATATTCTAAGTTCTTTTATTCTTTTTCCAACATCACATACATTTATCATATTCATACACCTCTCATAAAAAGAATAGCACACTCTTGTCATAAAGTAAATTTTTTAAATAAAAAAATTATGACAAAACAAGGAAGCAATTTATTGATACTGCTTAAAAATCCAAAATTGATGATAGTAAACCTATTCGATGAGTTCCTATCAAAAATCGTATCTTCAACCTCAAAACAGTACTTAAAGCTATCCGACTCGATTTACATTGTCAAATTTAGATTTTATTTTAGCATAACTTTCTAGTTTGCTTTTTGATTTTTATTTAATATAGTAGCAAAAATTGAAGGAAATATCTCCACAAGAAAACGCATACTATTAAGCTTTTTCAAGACCTAATAATATGCGCTGTTCTGATTTGAAAGACATTCCATTATTATTTTACTGTTATCAAGCCTTCAGGCTCGACTGTAAATTCTGGTTTTTCTGCTATCGTGCCATCTTCTTTAAGGTAATACCAGCCATCATTTGATTTGACAAAGGCATTAGAAACCATGTCCCCATTTTGACTATCAAGATAGTACCAAGTCTCCTTGTATTTGATCCAGCCTGTTTTCATAGCACCTTCTCCATCGAAATAGTACCACTTCTCAGCGATTTTCTTCCAGCCTGTCGCCATTTCGCCTGACTGGTCAAACCAGTACCAGTTGCCGTCTGTGTGCTTCTTCCAGCGGTCTGCAAGCATATATCCTGAACCGTCAAAGTAATACCAGGTACCATTAACTTTCTCAAACTTATCTTTTGGATAAGAACCATCTGAGTGTACATACCAGGTGCCAGTATCGTTCTGTCGCCATCCTGCTTCAATCGTCAAGCCGTTTTCAATATCCTGCTTGAATTGCTCACGACTAATGCCCCAGCTTGCAAGATAAGGATAAGGGTCAACATGATCTGAGTTGTTGTCAGGTTGGTTATTGGTGCAATATTCGTGTGTCTTGATACCTGCTAAATCAGCAGTATCAAGCGTTTTAGGTATCCCAGCCTCGTCTGCTAGATTACGCAAGAGTTCGATATAGAGACGATAGTCAATCAGAAACTCTTCTTTCGATTCATGGCTTTCAATCAGTTCAACTTGTGCATAACCTTCTGCATTCCAACCGCCCCCAACGTCCCAGGCACCATTATCAACAGGTCCTACCTGCATAACACGACCATTACCGACTACGTGAGAAAAGAAGCCCAATTCAGGATCTTTTCTGTAATGGTAGTCAGCCTCATTTTGAACCGTTGAATTACGGTTGCCTGTGGAATGGGCATGGACTTGCCTATATGGTTGCACGCCGACTTGAGGCAAATCTGTTCTTAATTTACTCACATCAATTTCCATATTTTACTCCTTATCAATTAAAACAACTTATTTTTTACAATCCAGAGCTAGAAACTCCTTTATTTCTACCTCATAAAGAATACAATCCTAGTCACGATTGGGCTTGTAGATAGAACTTCAAAACGCACTATTTTGACACTGTAAATAGGACTGATAAGGTCTGCATCCTATCTACAATAACACCCCAGACTAAAAAGCTTTTCAAAAGTATATTTTTACAGTCTCTATATGTCCTTTTCATAAATACTATACTTTATTATATCATATAAAAGAAGTCAAAAGTCTGTTAAACTATTTTCAAGACCAAACTAAAGATAACAGCACAAGTTTTTTCGATTTTCACTAGAGGAAATGGATTTTATTAGCAAATACAGCTAGGAGAGCACTTTGGTTGCCAAGATGGCCTTACCTTCTTTTATCAAGGGGTGACGGAACAGTGAGAAGTACAGTTGGATGGTCATGGTAACCCAGATGAGGGGTTCACAAAGAATAACTCCCTTATAGCCCGCCCAAGGGATAATCAAGACCACAAAAGCGATTTTCCCGATTAGTTCGATAAAACTAGAAACCAGAGGAAGGATTTTTTGCCCCAAACCCTGCAAACAATTGCGATAAATCAACAAGAGGCTCAAAATGGGATAAAAGGCTGAACTAATTTGCAGATAGAGACTTCCATTTTCTATCAAGTAACCATCTGTCGAACTAGCCAAGAAGGAAACCAAGGCTGGACTGGCAAAAAAGAGGAAAACACAAACAAAAACTGCCCAGGATATACTTAAACGACTGCCGATTCGAAGGCCTTGAACAATACGGTCTGGGCGCTTAGCACCTAAATTCTGAGAAGCAAAGGTCGTCATCGAAGCAGAAATAGCAGTCATCGGAAGAAGGGCGAAGGCCATAATGCGTCGAGCCGCCGTTTGTGCACTTATAATCACTGCGCCAAAGGTATTGACAGAAGACTGTAAAATCACACTGCCGATGGACACAATTGAACTCATCAAGCCCATAGCCAAACCTTGCTCCAAGAGATCTGCGTACAAGGACTTATCCCATTTGAAATGCTTGCGCTGAGGCAAAAGTTCTGGCACACTCTTACAGATATAATAAAAGCAAAGAACCGCTGATAAACCTTGCGAAATAATGGTAGCAAGTCCCGCGGATTGAACTCCCAGATGCAGTTGCGTAATAAAATAGAGATCCAGAACCACATTAACCAGAGCAGAAAAAATCAAAAATCCAAGGGCAGCTAGACTGTCCCCAATGGACTGCAACAAACCTGCAAAAAGATTATAGGCAAAGCTGACACCGACACAAGTCACAATCATAGAAATATATTGATAGGACTGGGGAAGGATTTCAGCAGGGGTATCTAGGTACTGTAAAAGAGGATACAAACCAAGAAAGCCCAGCAGCATCACTACAACACTCAAAAGAGCCCCTAAAATCCAGGTGGATGCTACTGCTTCCTTGATTTTAGTGAAATTCCGAGCTCCATAATAACGGGCAATGACAATCCCCATGCCATTTCCAACACCAAGAGTAAAACCTACAATCAGGTCAAAAATCGCTGTCGTCGCCCCTACCGCTGCCAAGGAGTCTTGTCCAAGAAAACGTCCAACAATCAAGACATCAGCAGTGTTATAGAGTTGCTGAAAGATATTAGACAGCAAGATTGGGAAGGCAAAACTCAAGAGAGAAGGAAGAATCGGACCATGTATCAGGTCCACTGTTCGTTTTTTATTCATAAGGCTATTACATCAGCTTTCTAGTGGAGCCACAAGAAACAGCAAACTATAGTCAATCTGAAATCTTGAATCAAAAATCGAAAAAGTAGCGGATTTCTCCACTACTTTAACAGCTTATTCTTCAATTTCGATTTCAAGTTCATCGCCTAGGTCAAGTGTCACTTCTTCATTCACAGAATCTGCTTGAACTGCTTCATCTTTTTTGTTTTCAGTATCTTGTTCTGAAGCTTCTTCTCCATCAATCAAGCCAAATTTAGAACGGACTTGCTTATCAATTTCATCAAAGATTTCTGGGTGCTCTGCCAAGTATTTCTTAGAATTCTCAGAACCCTGACCGATTTTTTCATCCTTGTAAGAATACCAAGCTCCTGCTTTTTTGATAATATCCAAGTCGCTTGCAATCTTCAAGAGTTCACCAGTCTTAGAAATTCCTTCTCCGTACATAATTTCAACTACGGTTTCCTTAAACGGTGGAGCTACCTTATTTTTTACAACCTTAATCTTAGTTTCTTTACCGACATTGGTTTCTTTTTGGTCACCAGTTCCCTTAATTTGTGTGTTACCACGAACATCTAAGCGGACTGAAGCATAGAATTTCAAAGCACGTCCGCCAGGTGTTGTTTCTGGATTTCCAAACATGACCCCAACTTTTTCACGCAATTGGTTGATAAAGATAGCAATTGTTTTGGTTTTATTGATAGAAGCACCAAGTTTACGCATGGCCTGACTCATCATACGGGCCTGCAAACCAACGTGGCTATCACCGATATCTCCATCAATCTCCGCACGAGGTACAAGGGCCGCAACTGAGTCGACCACGACAAGATCTACAGCACCTGAGTCAATCAATTTTCCTGCAATTTCAAGACCTTGCTCTCCTGAGTCTGGTTGTGACAAGAGCAATTCGTCAATGTTAACACCAAGGGCCGCAGCATAAGCTGGGTCAAGGGCATGCTCCGCATCGATAAAGGCTGCAATCCCACCTTCTTTTTGCGCTTGTGCAACTGCATGAAGGGCAACCGTCGTCTTACCAGATGACTCTGGTCCATAGATTTCGATGATACGTCCCTTAGGATAACCACCTGAACCAAGGGCAATGTCAAGAGCTAAAGAACCTGAGCTCATCACTTGCACCTTTTGCTCCGCACGTTCACCCAAACGCATGATTGATCCTTTACCAAAGTCTTTCTCAATCAATTTAAGAGCATCATTCAAGGCCTTTTCACGTTCTGCCCCAAATTTTTTTGAAATTTCTTCTAATTTTTTTGGTT
The DNA here is from genome assembly GCF_002087075.1 of Streptococcus pseudopneumoniae ATCC BAA-960 = CCUG 49455. Classification (GTDB taxonomy): domain Bacteria; phylum Bacillota; class Bacilli; order Lactobacillales; family Streptococcaceae; genus Streptococcus; species Streptococcus pseudopneumoniae. Next base: position 13,488 of record NZ_MWSM01000037.1, on the reverse strand, counting down.
TTTTCGCCATTCTATTCTCCTACATTCTAATGATCCTCAGACCTATCTACTATTATATCAAAAGTTAGTCACTTAATAAAGCCTTGCGAACTAGGTTAAAGGCATGCATAACAGCAATGTGACGTACATCTGCTCGACTTCTGCCTCCAATATTGACCTTGATAACCTCAGTTCCTTGCTCTCGAGCCAAGCCTATGAAGACTGTCCCAGCTGGATGCCCTTCTAGGCTATCTGGCCCTGCCACTCCAGTCAAACTAATTCCAAAATCAGATTGAGTCTTGTTTCGTGCCTGCTCAGCCATCTTCTGTGCTGTAAATTCAGATACCACACTCTGTTCTTCCAAATCCTTGACAGGAATATCCAACATTTTTGATTTTTCCTCCAAGCTATAGGTCACAAAACCACCCTTAAATATACTTGAAGCTCCTGAAAAATCCGCTACCCTAGCTTGGAAAAGACCTGCCGTCAAACTCTCTGCAGCCGTGATGGTTTTCCCTTGTTTTTTCAGTTCTTCTACCACAATGCTGGCTAAACTGGACTCTTCCCCATAACCATAACAAAGGTCTCGTAAAGAAAGTCCTTCAAAGGTCTGGCGATCCAAGATTTGATGTTCCAAAATATCCAGCACTTGATTCGCCTCTTCTTGACTGCTAGCCTTTGTTGACAGACGCAAGGTTACCTCTCCTGTCTTGGCATAAGGTGCCAAGGTCGGATCGGTCTGATTATCAATTAAATCAGCCAAAATCGTCACCAACTGGCTCTCGCCAATCCCAAAGAAACGAAGAACCCGGGAATACAGCTTACTCCCCGTCATCAACTTGGGTAGAAGTTGGTTTAAGACCATAGGCTTCAATTCACTTGGCGGACCAGGAAGGACAACGTAGGTCACTCCATCTACTTCTAGTATTCCTCCCACAGCCAGCCCCGTTTCGTTTGGCAGTGGAGTCGCTCCTTCTACAATTTGGGCTTGTCTTTCGTTATTCGGTGTTCGGGCATAATCTGGTCGCTGGGCGAAAAAGACATCTAACTTCTCCTGAGCCTGAGGATCGAAGACTAATTCTTTCCCTAAAAATTTAGCCAGAGTTTGTTTGGTCAAATCGTCCTCAGTCGGCCCTAAACCACCTGTCAAAATCACCAGACTGCTACGTTGACTGGCAATCTCAAGCAAAGACAAGAGACGGGCTTCGTTGTCTCCTACAGCCGTCTGAAAATATACATCTACCCCAATCTCTGCTAGTTTTTCTGATAAAAACTGAGCATTAGTGTTGACAATCTGTCCTGTCAAAATCTCTGTTCCAACAGCAATGATTTCTGCTTTCATGTTTCCTCCTACCTATCTATTCGTATTTTTTTGAAAAAATCGCAGGAAATTTCCCACGATTGATTTTTTATTTGTATCAAAAGTTAATTATCTTCATCACCAACAGGTGCTCTGCCAAATAAATCTTCAAATAAGACCGCATTGGTTTCAAGCTGAGTGACTTCTTCTTGTCCCAAAGAACGTCGGAGTAGATTTTGCATTTCCAACATATGGGCTCTCGAAACAATCTGGTAAGAAACACCTTGAAGCATCTCTCCTTCACCCTGCAACTGCTGAGTTTCAATGGTTTTAAATGAATCTTTATAGCCTAGCAAGTTAGGGATACTTTTTGCAGACAAATCAATATTGGTCTGCATATTGTCACTCAAAGCTTTTAGAATCTCTTGATAATGACCAACACTATTTAAACTGAGAGCTTTTTCCATGACTTTTTGAATAACTTCACGTTGACGTTTTTGACGACCATAATCCCCCTCAGGATCTTGGTAACGCATTCGTGCATAGACTAGGGCTTCTTCTCCCCCAATATGTTGCTCCCCAACACCGATAGAAATGGTATTAAATTCTTCTTGGTCACTGATAGAAATTGGGAAACCTAGGGTATTATTGACTGTAATACCACCTACTGCATCCACTAGTTTTTGTAACCCTTTCATATTGACCATCACATAGCGATCAATATGGATATTCATCATTTTTTGAATGGTTTCTATAGCAAGCTCTGCTCCACCATCTGCATATGCTGAATTCAGTTTCGCTTCATGAGCCTGACCATTCCCTGATTCAATGCGGGTCAGAATATCCCGCTCTAAACTCATCATTGTTGTTTTTTTCGTTTTAGGATTCACTGTCATCAAGATCATGCTATCACTTCTACCGACCCAAGTTTCAGTTCGTTCAGCATTTCCGGTGTCCACTCCCATTAACAGAATGGTTAGAGGTTCAGTCGCTTCAATAACCTTGGTTTCTTCGCCGATTTTTTTATAGGTTTTAGCTAAGGTTTCTGTCCCTTGTTGATAAATAGTATAAGCAAAAATACCTGCTCCTACTACAGTTACAGAAAGTAAAGCTAGCACCATTCCAATAATTTTTTTAACCATATTTCTACTAATCTATCAGTTTACCCATCAAGTAAACATCGATAAATTTCCCTTCTTCTATATATGCTCCACGCTCTTGGCGACCTTCAATTACAAAGCCATGCTTTTGATACAGATGAACTGCTGCTTGATTACGAGTTTGGACAGTCAGCTGGAGACGACGCAGAATGCCACTTGCTTGTGCCCACTCTATCGCTTCTTCTAGCAACAAACTTCCCAATCCATTATTCCAATATCTTTTTCCAATCACAATGAAGAGATCTCCAATATGATGGACTCTCTTGCGCTGGTCAGCTGTAATATTTACAATACCAGCAATTTTATCATTTAAGAATGCAAGTAAGGTTATCTGATTGTCCGAACTAGCTTGCTTGTTGAGGAATACTTCAATCTCCTCACTGGTCAAGAGAATACCATCTCCGTCTAAGCTGGTAAAATCTGTCTCCAAACTTACACGATTTAAAAAGGCCACTAATTCAGCTGCATCTTTAGGCTCTGCTTCCCTAATGAGCAATTCATACTCCATGTTGAAGCTCCTCTAAGAGTTTTTCTGCACGCAAACCCTTTGCCTGAAAATTTAAACGACGTCCATCTGCTTCTTTTAGAATTTCCAATTCTAAATAAGTATCTGGCAAGGCATCTCCTAAGAGATTTCCCCACTCGATGACAGTCACTCCGCCACCAAAGAGAAACTCATCCAAGTCGATAGAATCCGCATCTCCTTCAATACGATAAACATCTAAATGGAAAAGCGGAAGACGCCCCTCATACTCTCTTACGATAGTATAGGTTGGACTTTTAATCATTTGAGAAATCTGTAAACCTTTAGCAAGTCCTTTAGTAAAGGTCGTTTTACCTGCACCCAGTTCTCCAGTTAAGATTAAAACATCATTCTTTGCTAATAGATGACCCAAACGCTCCCCTAAGGATTGTAGCTCTTCTTCATTTTTTGTGTACATACTCTTATTATACCAAAAACTTTTCTTTTGTGTCTATTTTCCTGCTAAACTTATACTCAATGAAAATCAAAGAGCAAACTAGGAAGCTAGCCGCAGGCTGTACTTGAGTACGGCAAGGCGACGCTGACGTAGTTTGAAGAGATTTTCGAAGAGTATTACCATCATAACATCCATAAAAACAAGCTTTCTCTAAAAGAAAATGAGCGTAGCAATGACCAATACAAGATCTCGGAAAATATGACCATAAAAGGAAACTTCCTTCTTGACCGAATTTGGGACAAGATAGGCTGCAAAAAACAAACCCAGTCCAATATACATCAGAAGAGAGACAATGGTCATTGGATTTCTTAAAAAGAGAAGTGTTGCTAAAATAGTCACCAACACTGTCTTTTTTCTGTCTAGCATAGCAAGAAAATCGCGCATGTATTTTTTCAAGGGTAAAAAAATCAGCAAATCTAGCCCAAATAGAAAGAAAAAGGATGGCAATAAAAAGTCAACTAATTCTTGCTGCAGCGTATTTTTAATGAACAAGTTATCTGACAAGACAAGGACAGCTCCTAATAAATTAATTAAGAGTAACATACTGTAAAAAAGCTTCACTGACTTCTTACTGGCTAGGACACTATGGACTTCTTGCTTACGGGTATAAAGATAATTTACTCCAGCACAGATTCCTGAAACGAAGACCATACTTCCGATGAAAAAAGCTGTACTTTGTTTAAAGGACAAGATGCATTCCTTCCATAGAAAACAGCTACTCAAACTGATTTGAATTAAAGCTAACAAAAATAAGATTCTCATTGTTTTCATCTTTTCTCTCCCTTCCTACCAATCATTATACTAGGAGAAAAGAGAGAACTGTTTTCAATCTTCTCAAATGTCTCTTTTAGACGCTAAACAAACATGAGAGACTACTACTCAATGAAAATCAAAGAGCAAACTAGGAAGCTAGCCGCAGGTTGCTCGAAACACTGTTTTGAGGTTGTAGATAGAACTGATGTGGTTTGAAAAGATTTTCGAAGAGTATAAAGTCGCAACAACTGTGTCAATTGCACCAATTTAGTAAGAAAGTATAAAAAAAGAACACCCCGAAAGGTGCTCTGTATAAGTATAGTAATTCTTTCGAATTAACGTTTACTAAATTGTGATGCTTTACGAGCTTTCTTAAGACCTGGTTTCTTACGTTCAACTTTACGTGAGTCACGTGTAAGAAGTCCTGCACGTTTCAATGAATCGCGGAAGTCTGGGTCTACTTGAAGAAGGGCACGAGCGATACCGTGACGGATAGCTCCTGATTGACCAGCGTATCCACCACCTACAACATTAACGAAAACGTCGTATGAACCTACAGTTGAAGTAACTGCGAATGGTTGGTTGATGACAAGACGAAGGTCAGCGTGTGGGATGTACTCTTCAACATCTTTTTTGTTAACAGTGATTTTACCAGTTCCTGGAACAAGGCGAACGCGTGCAACAGCGTTTTTACGACGTCCAGTACCTGCATATTGTGCTTGTGACATACTTTATTTGTTCCTTTCCTTAGATAAGTCCTGAAATGTCAAGAACTTCTGGTTGTTGTGCAGCATGAGTGTGCTCAGCTCCAACAAATACTTTCAACTTCATACCTTGAGCGCGTCCAAGTGTATTGTGTGGAAGCATACCTTTAACTGATTTCTCGATCAAACGTACTGCATTTTTAGAACGAAGTTCACCTGCAGAGATTTGTTTCAATCCACCTGGGTGGTTTGAGTGAGTGTAGTAGATTTTATCAGTTGCTTTTTTACCAGTTAATTTAACTTTTTCAGCATTGATAACAATCACAAAGTCACCTGTATCAGTGTGTGGTGTAAATGTTGGTTTGTTTTTTCCGCGAAGTACGCTAGCAACTACTGCAGAAAGACGTCCAAGTGGTACATCAGTTGCGTCAACTACGTACCATTTACGTTCAACTTGGCCTGGTTTAGCCATAAATGTTGTTTTGTTCATGATTTCTCCTATATATAGTTCGATTTTTGTTTACGGTGATGGGTGTTCCTTCCCATCGAAAAGTATTTGGAAGGTTCCGGGGCCTTTCAAATGGGGTAAACAATACCGCCTACTATCATACCAAATTTCACCCCTAAAAGTCAATAGATATGAAAAATATTTTTCGGTAACTTCTCAAAGTAACTGAAAGTTATATAATCAAGTTAATTTGGGAATTTACCTATTAACTTCGGGAGATTTTTGGGATTTTTTCCTTATTTTTCCCTGTAGCTAAAATCCTTTTCAAAAAATTACCTTTTCTTGATTTTTAATCCTATTTGTTGTATGATAAGGGAAAAGAAAGGGGGCAAAAATATGGCTTTTACCAATACCCAAATGAGATCGGCTAGTTTTGGCATTGTTACCAGCTTGCCTGATGATGTCATTGACTCTTTTTGGTATATTATTGACCACTTCTTAAAAAATGTCTTTGAATTGGAAGAAGAACTCGAGTTTCAATTGCTCAATAACCAAGGAAAAATTACCTTCCACTTCTCAAGTCAACACCTCCCTACAGCCATTGATTTTGATTTTAACCATCCCTTTGACCCTCTTTATCCCCCCAGAGTCTTGGTTTTAGACATGGACGGTAGAGAAACTATCCTACTCCCAGAAGAAAATGACCTATTTTAATACTCAATGAAAATCAAAGAGCAAACTAGGAAGCTAGCCGCAGGCTGCTCAAAACACTGTTTTGAGGTTACAGATGGAAGCTGACGTAGTTTGAAGAGATTTTCGAAGAGTATAAAAACTCTAGCCTTCAGTTACAAACGACTGAAAACTAGAGTTTTTTCTATTGTTTCAAAGCATTATACAAGTTGCGGATCGGTTGCTTTAATGTCGGATGGATAAAATGAGGCGCAATTTCTTGTAGAGACTCAAGAACAAAAAGGCGTTCTGCTATGTAAGGATGGGGCAAGATAAGCTCATCTGTATAAATGGCCTGGTCCTCCACAAAGAGCAAGTCCAAATCAATCAAACGAGGTCCCCAATGCACTTCTCGCACCCGTCCCATCTCTGTCTCAATAGCCAACAATGTTTCTAACAAGACTGGGGCAGGCAACCATGTTTCTACCTCAACCACCTGATTAGCAAAGCTATCCTGCTCCACACCACCCCAAGGCTCCGTCGCTAAGACACTGGATTCTTTGAGAATATGGATACCTCGATTTCGCAGTTTATCAATGGCTTGTTTCAAGTTTGCTTGCTTATCTCCCATGTTGCTTCCTAGGGCGATAAAGGCTCGTTGCTTACGGCGATGGATGGTTACTGAGCATGTATCTAGTGGCAAATGCACTGGCGCCCAAGGCTTTTTCAGTTCCAACTTGATTTCTTGGACAAGAGGATAGGTCTCAAAAGTACGTTCTACCAGTTTATAGGCTACCGTTTCAATCAAATCCTCACTCGTTTCCTGAAACCAAGTCGTCCACTGCTGGCACAATTCTCCGTAATGGACAGAGGCTGCTAAATCCAAATCTGTCGCTGCCTTGGTCATATCATAGGATAGGATAGCTGAAACGACAAACTTCTGCCCCAATTCCTTCTCACTGGGAAAAAGACCATGATAGGCAAAAATTTCCAAATCCTTAATCTGCAGTTGATCCATAATGATTCCTTTCTAGAAAAATCCGCCCAAAGCGGATTCTTTTTATACTCAATGAAAATCAAAGTGCAAACTAAGAAGCTAGCCGTAGGCTGCTCAAAACACTGTTTTGAGGTTGCAGATGGAAGCTGACGTGGTTTGAATTTGATTTTCGAAGAGTATTATAGTCCCATTAAACGATAAGCCTGATCTCTAAGGTCCTTATCTGTTTCAAATAGACCACGAGCTACTGTCGTCAAGGTTGCAGTGCCTGGTTTTCTGACACCACGCATACTCATACACATATGTTCTGCCTCAATGACAACAAAGGCTCCCTTAGCTCCTAGATAGTCCATCAAGGCATCGGCCACTTCGATATTCAAACGTTCTTGAATTTGTGGCTTTTTCGAATAAACTTCAACCGTACGGGCTAGCTTAGACAAGCCTGCCACACGGCCATCTGGAATGTAGGCAATGTGCGCTCTACCATAAAATGGCAAGAAGTGGTGTTCACACATTGTATGGAAAAAAATATCCTTTTCTACCACCATATTATCATCAATAATCTCAAAGGATTTTGACAAATGTTCCTCCGCTGTTTGACCAAGACCTGAAAAAATCTCTTGGTACATACGAGCGACACGAGCAGGTGTTTCCTGTAAGCCCTCGCGGTTAGCGTCCTCTCCGACAGCCTCGATAATCATTTTTACAGCTGCTTCAATCTTTTGTGTATCCATTTTCATTCTTCCTCTCCATCAGATAGGCTCTCACTTGGCTCAAGAAATACAAGGAACCTGTGACAATCCTAACTGTTTGTTTCTCTTCTTTTTTATCTGTCAATTTCTGCTCTAGAAAATCCTGCCAACCTTGGTAGCTGAGATTTCTAGACTTAGCTGCCTCTTTCAGCACGCTTTCATCAGTCGCCCGACTATCGTCAAAATGTGTCAAAGTAAGCTCGGTATCTGGCATGGCCCCCAGCAAGTCCAACATATCCTCCAAGGCCTTGGTTTTAATACAAGTAAAGAGGATTTCCTTATGATAATCCGCAAAGCGTTCTTGCAAGGTTGCTAATAAAGCCTTGATAGCATGGGGATTGTGGGCCCCATCCAAGATCATCAAGGGATCTCTTGACACGATTTCCAAACGCCCTGGCCAACTTGTTTCTTCCAAGGCTTGAGCAAGCAAGTCATTGCTTGCTAGTTCTCGACCATCTTCTTGACAAAAAGTATCAAGTAAAGCTATGGCCATCCCAGCATTCTCTATTTGGTACAAACCAAGTAAACCTGTCTGGAAGCGACCTTGTCTGACAGCACTTGTATAGTCAAAGACTTCGCCTGTCACCACACTCTTTTGATGGCTGACCTGATAATCTGCCCCGTAGGCAAGTCTCGGCGCATCTTTCCCTTCTGCAATGCGGTCAATCACAGCCAAAGCATCTGGAGAAATGCGACCTGTCACCAAGGAAATACCTTGTTTGATAATACCAGCTTTCTGCTCTGCTATGGCTTCCAAGGTGTCACCAAGTAGAGCCACATGATCCAATCCAATAGTCGTGATTCCTGTCAAAATGGGCTGACAGACATTGGTACTATCTAAAAGTCCACCCATGCCGACTTCCATGATAGCCACGTCTACTTGCTCCGAGGCAAAGTAATCATAGGCTATGGCTGTGATAATCTCAAACTCGGTTGTCCCCTGCAAATTGGCGACCGCTTCTCCCTCCAGCAAAGACTGATAGTCTGCCATGAGGGCTTCTAGTCTAGCCTCTGGAATGGATCCCCCATTGATGCTAATCTGGTCTGTATAATGAATGAGATAGGGCGAGCTAAACACGCCAACTCTCAGCCCTAGCTTTTTCAGCATATTTGTCAAAAAAGCAATGGTCGAACCCTTGCCGTTGGTCCCTCCGATATGGATGACCTTGAGTTTGAGATGGGGATTGCCACGCAAAGCTAACAGTTCCACCATTCGTTCCAAGCCAAAATGCGGTTGATCCGTCCGGTAGTTAGCAATCCACTGATTGTTTTCAAATTCTTTCATCTTATTTGTATTGTTTTAAATCTAAATTTTCCGCTTCATCAGCCAGACGAATAGCGGAAGCAATTTCAACTGCCATCCTGTGATTAGCTACGTCATGCACGCGCACCACTTCTACACCCTGTCTCGCAGCGATACTAGTTACATGAGCCGAAGCCGTGTCCCGATTACGGAAACCAATTTCTGTCTCAGGATTGACTTCAAAACCATTTTCTTCAAGGATATTGATGACAAACCGCTTGCGCGACACTCCAAGAAAGATTGGATAGCCTTTCTGATGTAGTTTATCCAGATCCCGTAAAAGAAGCAGATTTTCTTTCTTGGTCAGACCAAAGCCAATTCCTGGATCCAGCAGGATGTTTTCTTGAGCAATACCAGCTTCCTCTGCTCTCGTTAGTGCTCTGTCAAAGAAAGCCTCCATCAAGTCTTCGATTGGCAATGTTTCAAAGTCAGCTAACTCTTCCTCTGTAAAAGCTTGACCAAAGCCAAAATGAGGGAAGATGAGCGAGCTAGGATGCTGAGGTCGCGCCATGACTGGATTAAACATAATGACTACTTTCGCTCCAGCCTTTGCAACCACATGGGCCATTTTTTCATCACCCATGAGACCAGTGATATCATTGACTAGATTGGCACCAGCAGCCAAAGCAGCTTCTGCTACTTGACTCTTCCAAGTATCAATGGAGATGAGGACATCACTTTCCTTGCGAATAGCTTTAATCACTGGAACAACACGCTGGATTTCCTCTTCTATCTCAACATAGCTACTTCCCGGCCGAGTCGATTCTCCGCCGATATCTAGCATACTAGCTCCTTCTGCTATCAATTTACGAGCCTGCTGGAGTGCCTGCTCAAGAGCAAAAAATTGACCACCATCCGAAAAGGAGTCTGGGGTTACATTGATAATACCGCAAATAGCTGTCTTTGCATGATTGGCTTTACTTGACATATCAGTCACTCCCTCAAGGCTTTTCACCATATTATTTCTCTATTTTACCATAAAAAGAAAAAGATGGACACGATTGCATTCATCTTTTTCCCAGTAGAAACAAGTAAGCAATTGTCAAAAATATTAAACAGAAATCCCTAATGTCCGACTCAAAATTACCACGAGAGTCAACAAACAGAAAACAACCCCATTAACAATCATGTGAAGTAAGATAGACATTTCCAAACGTTGGGTCTTGTAAGCCGTCCAAGACAGAACGATCGACATAACTCCATAAATCAATAAAGAAGGTAAATTACTCGGTTGATGCAATAAAGCAAACACAACCGTACCGACTACAAATCCCAAGTTCTCTTTTCCTCGGAAAATCTTTTTAGGAACAATCCCACGGCACAAGATTTCCTCACAAATTGGAGCAAGCAAGGCCAACAAGAAGAAACTGGAAATCAGAGAACTATTCTGAACCATATCGTTAATCTGAGACTGGTTACTTGTTGTCGTCTCATTTGACAGTTGTAACAAGATAGAACCAAGTATATTTGAACAGATAATGACTAAATAACTCAAGCCCAATCGTGCCAAATCCTTAGCTCTAAAAAATGAAAAATTAAAACTTGCTAATTGCGTTTTACGAGCTCCAATAATAAATAGCACCAGAACCACAATCGAAATACCAGCAACTATCAGTCCTGACTGTAATAGCGGTACTTCTCTTAAGGTTAAAATAGCAGTAACCCCTATAGGAATCTGATATAAAATTGTCGCCAGCAAAAAGATTAACAGCCAGCCTGCACGATTCAATAATTCTTTCCACATATTTTTCTCTTTCATCACCTATCTCCTTTGTATTCAAAAAGGGGGAAAATCCCCCTGGGTTATCCTATTATAAGGCCATGCTGATGTAGTTCAGGATAAACAAGGCATCCAAAATCCAAATCATGACATGAACATCTTTAGCTTGACCTTTGACAAGCTTAGTCAAAGTGTAAGTCAAGAAACCAACTGCAATCCCTTGAGTGATAGAGTAGCTGAATCCCATAAAGATAGATGTGAAGAAGGCAGGAACTGCTTCAGACATATCATCCCAATGGATATTTTTCAAGCTAGCCAGCATCATAATCCCAACGATAATCAAGATTGGAGCTGTAGCGGCTGTTGGTACAATCGCTAGAAGTGGGCTAAAGAAGCTTGAGATCACAAAACAGATTGCCACGACCAAGGCTGTCAAACCAGTACGTCCACCTGCACCAATACCAGCAGCAGACTCAACATAAGTCGTTACGTTCGAAGTACCTGCGATGGCACCAATTGAAGTACCAATCAAGTCAGAGTAAAGAGCCTTGTCTAACTTAGCTGATTGATGATTTTCACCATTTGTCGCTACGATACCAACTTTTTCACCTGTACCGATCAAGGTACCAATTGTATCAAAAATATCTGTCAATGAGAAGGCAAGAATGGCCATCAGAGTTTCAGGCAAGCGAGCTGTATCTGAAATCAAAGCTCCCAAACCTTCTGAACCAAGAGCTGCACCAAAGATTGTCTTCAAATCTTCAAAAGCTGCACCAACATGGTTATTAGCAAAATCGATGCTTGACAAATCTACCAAACCAACTGCAATAGCAAGAACAGTTGTTGTCAAGATAGAGAGGATAATTCCCCCTTTAATCCCTTTGATGACAAAGAAGATAGTAATGGCAAGTCCTGCAAGAGCCACCAAAACAGCTGGATTATTAAAGCTGACCAATCCTGGAACTGCTGAAGAGTTTGCCGCAATCGTTGCTTGAGCTTTGTCAGCCCCTTCTCCTACAACAGTATAGTTGCCTGGATCAATCGTGAATTTCAAAAGTCCAGCATTCTTAATTCCTACATAGGCAAGGAAGACACCGATACCAGCTGAAATAGCTGAGCGAAGGGCATTTGGAATCGATTCAATGATCATTTTACGAACATTTGTCAAGGTAATAATCAATGAAATAATCCCACAGATGAAGACCATAGCTAGGGCTTCTTGCCAAGAATAACCAAGTCCAAATACAACTGTAAAGGTAAAGAAGGCATTCAGCCCCATACCTGGCGCTTGAGCGTATGGCAAGTTAGCATAAAAAGCCATCATCAAGGTACCCGCTACTGCACCAATAATCGTTGCTAGGAAGACACCCTGAGCAGGCATCCCTGTTTGCGAAAGAATTTGTGGGTTTACAAAGAGAATATAGCTCATTGCAAAGAAAGTTGTTAAACCAGCGAGAACCTCTGTACGAACGTCTGTACCGTTCTCTTTTAGTTTAAATAATTTGTCCATTATCAATCTCCTTTTAATTTTTACGAACAATAATAGAATTATATCATTTATCATTCACTTTTTCAATGTCTTTGTTTGATTTGTTTAAGAAATTAATCCAATTTCATTTTTTGTTTGGAATCTGCTTTTCTGCCTGCTTTCTGTTATAATAGAAGACATCTTATCTGAAAACACACTAGAAAGGTCCATATGACGAAAAAAATTATTGCAGTTGACCTAGATGGAACCCTGCTCAACTCAGACAGTCAAATTTCTGACTTTACCAAAAAAACCATCAAAAAAGTTGCTGAAAAAGGCCATCAGGTTATTATTACGACAGGTCGCCCTTACCGTATGTCAAAAGATTTTTACCGTGAACTGGGCTTAGACACTCCTATGATTAACTTCAACGGATCCCTTACTCATTTACCAGACCAAGTTTGGGATTTTGAAAAGTGTTTGACTGTAGACAAAAAATATCTGCTAGATATGGTTCAACGTTCAGAGGACATTCAAGCCGATTTTATCGCTGGAGAATATCGTAAAAAATTCTACATTACAAATCCCAATGAAGAAATTGCCAATCCCAAACTATTTGGTGTAGAAGCTTTCCAGCCTGAAGATCAATTCCAGCCTGAATTGGTGACCAAGGACCCTAACTGTATCCTCTTGCAGACCAGAGCCAGTGACAAATATGCCTTGGCAAAAGAAATGAACGCCTTCTACCAGCATCAACTTTCTATCAATACCTGGGGAGGTCCGCTCAATATCCTTGAATGTACCCCAAAAGGTGTCAACAAGGCCTTTGCTTTGGACTACTTGCTCAAGATAATGAATCGTGACAAAAAAGATTTGATTGCCTTTGGAGATGAACACAATGATACCGAAATGCTCGCTTTTGCTGGGAAGGGTTATGCCATGAAAAATGCCAATCCAGAGCTACTCCCTTATGCAGATGAGCAAATTTCCCTTACCAACGACCAAGATGGGGTTGCCAAAACCCTACAAGACTTATTCTTATAACCTATACTGATACTCAATGAGAATCAAAGAGCAAACTAGGAAGCTAGCCGTAGGTTGCTCAAAGCACTGCTTTGAGGTTGTAGATGAAGCTGACGTGGTTTGAAGAGATTTTCGAAGAGTATGACCAGCTTGCAAGCTGGTCTTTATGCTCTTTTCACAGTCTCATCAACCAGTTATACTCATCTACTTTCAAAAAGCATTCTAGTCCATC
>NZ_MWSM01000036.1 GCF_002087075.1 Streptococcus pseudopneumoniae ATCC BAA-960 = CCUG 49455 | reverse complement strand
GAGGTATGAATGATTTGGGGGAAATCCTAATTTTTTTCTCACTGTTTTAATCCCTTTATTTATGGTAAAATAAGACTATTAAGTTTAAAGAGGATTCCCTATGAAATTACAAAAACCAAAAGGAACGCAGGATATTTTACCTGCTGAATCTGCCAAATGGCAGTACGTTGAGGGCTTTGCCCGTGAGATTTTCAAGCGCTATAATTATGCAGAAGTGCGCACGCCTATTTTTGAGCACTACGAAGTCATCAGTCGCTCTGTCGGAGATACAACGGATATCGTAACCAAGGAAATGTACGACTTCTATGACAAGGGTGACCGCCATATTACTCTCCGTCCAGAAGGAACTGCGCCCGTTGTCCGTTCCTATGTGGAAAATAGACTTTTCGCCCCAGAAGTGCAAAAGCCAAGTAAGTTCTACTACATGGGACCTATGTTCCGTTACGAGCGTCCACAGGCAGGGCGTTTGCGCCAATTCCACCAGATTGGTGTTGAGTGTTTTGGTTCTAGCAATCCAGCTACCGATGTGGAAACCATCGCGATGGCGGCCCATTTCTTGAAAGAAATCGGTATCCAAGGTGTCAAATTACATCTTAACACTCTTGGAAATCCTGAGAGCCGTGCAGCCTACCGTCAAGCCTTGATTGACTATTTGACACCGCTCAAGGAGATCTTGTCTAAGGATAGCCAGCGTCGTTTGGAGGAAAATCCTCTTCGTGTCTTGGACTCTAAGGAAAAAGAAGACAAGGTAGCAGTAGAGAATGCGCCTTCTATCTTGGATTTCCTTGATGAAGAAAGTCAAGCTCATTTTGATGCTGTACGTCAGATGTTGGAAAATCTTGGAGTAGACTACATCATTGATACCAATATGGTGCGTGGTCTGGACTACTACAACCACACCATTTTCGAGTTCATCACAGAGATTGAGGGCAATGACCTGACAGTCTGTGCGGGTGGTCGTTACGATGGTTTGGTTTCTTACTTTGGAGGCCCGGAAACTGCTGGATTTGGATTTGGACTTGGTGTAGAGCGCCTGCTTCTCATCCTTGAAAAGCAAGGTGTGACTCTCCCTATCGAAAACGCCCTAGATGTCTATATCGCAGTTTTGGGTGAAGGAGCAAATGTCAAGGCCTTGGAATTGGTACAGGCTCTTCGCCAACAAGGTTTCAAAGCAGAGCGTGATTACCTCAACCGTAAGCTCAAAGCTCAATTCAAGTCAGCCGATGTCTTTGTGGCTAAAACCCTCATCACCCTAGGAGAGAGTGAAGTCGAAAGCGGACAAGTGACGGTCAAGAATAACCAAACCCGAGAAGAAGTCCAAGTGTCACTTGAGACAATCAGCCAAAACTTCTCAGAAATCTTTGAAAAACTAGGATTTTAATAACAGAAAAACTGGTCAGAAACCTACTCCTGACCTTTTTCTTTTGCAAAATGACAAAAATCATAAACTTTTTGACAAATATGCTTGTCAAAAAGAAAAAGATGTGTTACAATATAATCAAGTTAAGAGAAAAGGAGCAGGGAACGATTATGTGGGCATTAGGATTTGTACCTCTTGTGATTATGTTTTATCTCTATCATACCCAAAGGGTCAAGAAATTAGAGAATAAAATCAAAAGAATTGAGCAAAAACAGAAAGGAAATAAAGAAATGTCAAGATTATTAAAAGAATTGATTGGGAAAACACCGACAATCGTTGGACAAGTTTTTGGAACAGATAACTGGGAAGTTGTGGATGTTGATGAGGAATGGGTCAAGCTACGTCGTGTTAATAAAAAAGGAAAAGAAAAATTCAAACTACAACGCATTGAGGATATCCAAACTGTTGAATTTGACGGAAAGTAGGTGTGTGACATGCAACTAAAAAATCGTCTAAAAGAGCTTCGAGCTCGCGATGGTCTCAATCAAACCGACCTAGCCAAGCTGGCAGGGGTTTCCAGACAGACCATTAGCCTACTAGAACGGGATGAGTACACCCCGTCCATTATCATTGCCCTGAAAATATCTCAAATTTTCAACGAAACAGTCGAATCGGTATTTCGCTTGGAGGAGGACGAGTGATGAACAAGTATAAAGTGATTTATTATGTAGTTGCCATAGCTCTATTAGTCAGCCTATGTCTACTAATTGGAACAAATCTAGGATGGTTTGATCTCTATTACAGCGACCAATTTATCTGGGCCTACTTTGCTCTTATCCCAGTCGTTGACTGGATTGAAAAGAAATCCAAAAATCTAGCAAGTAAATAAGGAGAATGAATATGGAAAAGAAAAAGAAACGTGGATTGTTATTATTTTTGATGTCTATTGTCTTGGGAGCTTTCTTTGGCATTTTTGTAGGGATGTTTAAGGCACTTGCTGAATCTCACGGAATTATGTTAGATGTAAAAATCTTGATACCATGGATATCAGCTATTTGTTTAGTATTAGGTTTCATTAGCATTCTTTTGACATTCAATTTCCTAAAGAAAAGCAGAAAGTTTCATTCCTTGTATCAAGAGGAAATGGATGATGATCTGAATGAAACCTATTATGTGCAAATGTATCGGAATCTCGAGTTTGGAACCACTGCTTTTAATATTGCAAGTGTAGCGATTTTATTGGCTCTTTTCATCTCAGGTAGTGAAGTGATTGTACCAAATAGAAGCAATCTAACCTTATCTCTTTCTTTTTTGGGATTAGTGCTGATTCTCAGTGTTCAAAAATATCTTTTTAAGACCATTGCGATTGTTCGTCAGTTTGATTTGGCATTTTTCTCAACACCAAAGGATGTCTTAGAGTATGTAAATTCTTATGATGAAGGGGAGCGTCAGGCTAATTTGGAACAGAGTTTTCGGATTTTATTCCAATTAAATCAGTATGTCTTACCAGTCTTATATGTTTTTCTTTTTATCATTTCTTTCTTGACAGGAGAGATTCAGTTACTAGCCTTCTTGCTTGTAGGAGCTATCCATATTTATATCAATGTGATGCAGTTACCTATGGTAAAACGCTATTTCAAATAAAGGAGTTTCTATGATTCGTGTTGAAAATGTAAGTAAAAGTTTTGGGAGCAAAAAAGCTCTTCATCAGATTTCTTTTGAGATTAAGGAGGGTGAAATCTTTGGTTTTCTGGGACCTTCTGGCTCAGGTAAAACAACCATGATCAATGTCTTAACAGGACAGTTGGCTGCAGATCAAGGTAAAACAGTTTTGCTAGGCAAGAATTCTCAAGATTTAACCTCAAATGATTTGGAACAAATTGGTATTGTGAGTGATGGCAGTAGTTTTTATGAAAAGATGAGTCTTTATAAAAATCTTCTCATCTATGCTAAGTTATATGGCCTCAAGGCAGATAGAGTAGTTCAGGTGCTTCAACAGGTTGGATTGGCAGATGCTAAAGATATTATCGCAGAAAAACTATCTACAGGAATGAAACAACGAATGTTCTTGGCTCGTGCCCTTCTTAATGCACCTAAGATTCTCTTCCTTGATGAGCCAACCAGTGGCTTAGACCCTACAACATCTAAGATGATTCATACCCTACTTCAAGAATTAAAGCATGCGGGGACAACTATCTTTCTGACCACGCATGATATGAATGAAGCAACTCTGCTTTGTGATCGCTTATCTCTTTTAAATAAGGGTAATTTAATAGAGTATGGAAGTCCGCAAGATATTATCCAGAAGTACCATGTGGATAAGAAAGTACGTGTAGCTTATAAAGATGGACGAGAACAGATAGTTCCATTTGAAGAATTGCCACATTTAGACACGACAGATTTGATGGTGGTTCACTCTTGTGAGCCAACTCTAGAAGAAATCTTTATCAGATTGACAGGAGAAAAGTTAGATGTTTAGAAAATTAAATGCCCTACTATGGTTAAGAGTGCAAGTTCTTATTAGCAATTCAACTTTGTTAGCGACTTTATTGATGCCTTTTGGTATTGCTGTTTTATATAATGAATTTTTAAATAAGAATGGACAATTGAGCCTATTTTTACTATCTGCTAGCTTGACGATGGTCTTGAGCATGGGAAGTGGTTATATGGTATCGATTATGATGGCAGAAGATAAGGAAAAACGAAATCTTAAATCACTCCTCCTAAGTGGTGTGACAGCAACAGAATATACTTTCAGTATGCTCGTTCTCCCTATTCTGATAATGTTACTTGCTATGATTGTGCTTCCCATCTATCTTAAAGTAGATCTATCAGGTTATTTATTTGCCTACGTTATCTATTTGCTCCTAGCAACTATTAGTATTATTTTTCTCAACCTTCTAATCGGTGCGGTGTCAGATACTCAATCTAAAGCGCAAGTTTATAGTATCTTCCCTATGTTAATTGTCTCTTTTTTACCTATGATTGCTTCTCAAAATGATACGGTTCAAAAAGTGTTGGATTACTCGTTCGTTGGTCCTATTGTAAATCTTTTAAATAAAAAAGGTGGAGAAATATCTTTTTCTAACATCGGTATGTTACTTGCCTGGGTACTTGTATTAGGAATAGCGAACCTCTTTGTATTGAAAAATAGCTATAAAGCAAGATAGGAGATCTATATGAAATTACTTAAAAACCTGGGCTGGTTTTTTCTAGCCATTCTATCCTTTTTATTCATCTATGGCTTCATTCAGGTACTCGCGACTACGTCGCTTGCCTTAGGCGCTTCACCCTATGCTGTGACCTTGCTCTATGTGGCCTTGGCTGGAGTTTATGTGTACGGTATTTACAAATGGTATCAGAAAGGTCCTGTTCGTATTGAGAAGAGTGGCTTCAACCGATTTATTTGGCTTCCTGCCTTGGTTTGGTTCTTATCTCTTGTTGTCCAGTTTTTCTTGCCAAATGATCCTTCAGTAAATCAGCAAATAGCGATAGACTTGACCTTGTCTCAACCACTTTTCTCATTCTTTGCGGTCGTTATTTTTGCTCCTTTGACGGAAGAACTTATCTTTAGAGGGATGTTAGCACGCTACCTCTTTCCTAAGCAGGACAATAGTAAACAAACTCTGATTTTTCTTCTGGTATCGAGTGTTTTGTTTGCCTTGATTCATTTCCCAGGTGATGTGCAACAATTTTTTGTCTATTTTAGCCTTGGTTTTAGTTTGGGCTTGGCTTATATTAGCAGAAAAGGTCTGGTCTACAGTATTTCTCTTCACGCTTTGAATAATTTAGTCGGCTTTTTGATGATTCTCATGCTATAATAGAGTCAGGAGGTCACATGAAACGAGTAATTTTATTAGCAGTGATTCAAGCAGTCGTTCTATTTTTCATCATTGGGGCGCTAGCTTATGCCTTCAAAGGCGATTTCTTCTATAACTATCTAGCAGTTGTCTTTGCCCCTATTGCAGGTGTCTTGCGTTTTGGGACAGCTTACATAACGGAAATTGTCTTGCCTCGAAAGGCAGCTGAAATTGCTGAAAAGCGTAAAGCAGGCAACAATTCAAAATAAAAGAGTCCGGTGAAGTTCATCGGATTTTTTGTATGGGCGTTAATTTTTAGGGACTTTACCTGATTTTTAAAGACTGGCAAACTTTTCTGCTGATTTTCATGAAGAGCCTGCGCTTTTATGGTAAAATAGTAACAGAATAAAAGAGGAGAGAAAACATGAAACGTAGTATGTATGCTGGTCGTGTTCGTGAGGAACACATCGGACAAGAAATAACCTTGAAAGGATGGGTTGGCCGTCGTCGTGACCTTGGTGGTTTGATCTTTATTGACCTTCGTGACCGTGAAGGAATCATGCAGTTGGTTATCAATCCTGAAAAAGTATCTGCCGAGGTTATGGCAACAGCTGAAAGCCTTCGTAGCGAATTTGTTATCGAGGTGACTGGACAGGTCGCTGCGCGTGAGCAAGCCAATGATAAGTTGCCAACTGGTGCGGTTGAGTTAAATGTAACAGCTCTGATAGTGCTCAATACAGCAAAAACAACACCATTTGAGATTAAGGATGGGATTGAGGCCAATGACGATACGCGTTTGCGTTACCGTTACCTTGACCTTCGTCGTCCAGAAATGTTGGAAAATCTTAAACTTCGTGCTAAGGTGACCCATTCTATCCGCAACTACTTGGATGAGTTGGAGTTTATCGACGTGGAGACACCATTCCTTTCTAAGTCAACGCCAGAAGGGGCGCGTGACTATTTAGTGCCGTCTCGTGTTAATAAAGGGCATTTTTACGCTCTTCCTCAAAGTCCACAAATCACTAAGCAATTGTTGATGAATGCTGGTTTTGACCGTTACTACCAAATCGTCAAATGTTTCCGTGATGAGGACTTGCGTGGAGATCGTCAACCTGAGTTTACCCAGGTCGACTTGGAAACATCTTTCCTTACGGAGCAAGAAATCCAAGATATTACAGAAGGTTTGATTGCGCGCGTGATGAAAGAGACTAAAGGCATCGAAGTCACTCTGCCTTTCCCACGTATGAAGTATGATGACGCTATGGCTCGTTACGGTTCTGACAAGCCTGATACTCGTTTTGACATGTTGCTTCAGGACTTGACAGAAGTAGTCAAAGGTGTAGACTTTAAAGTCTTTTCAGAAGCACCTGCTGTAAAAGCCATTGTGGTCAAAGGAGCTGCGGACAACTATTCACGTAAAGACATCGACAAGATGACAGAAGTAGCCAAACAGTATGGTGCCAAAGGTCTTGCTTGGGTTAAGGTTGTTGATGGAGAATTAAATGGACCAGTTGCTAAGTTCTTGACTAACATCCAAGCAGAATTGACAGCAGCACTTGCGCTTGAAGATAAGGACTTGGTTCTCTTTGTGGCAGATACGCTTGAAGTGGCTAATGCAACGCTTGGTGCCCTTCGTGGACGTATTGCCAAAGAGCTTGGTTTGATTGATAGCGATAAATTCAACTTCCTTTGGGTGGTTGACTGGCCAATGTTTGAATGGTCTGAAGAAGAAGGCCGCTACATGAGCGCCCACCATCCATTCACACTTCCACAGGAAGAAACAGCTCACGAATTAGAAGGTGATTTGGCTAAGGTTCGTGCCATTGCTTACGATATCGTCTTGAACGGTTATGAGCTTGGTGGTGGTAGCCTTCGTATCAACCAAAAAGACCTTCAAGAACGTATGTTCAAGGCTCTTGGTTTCTCAGCCGAAGAAGCAAATGACCAGTTTGGCTTCCTTCTTGAAGCCATGGACTATGGTTTCCCACCACACGGTGGTTTGGCTATCGGGCTTGACCGCTTTGTCATGCTCTTAGCTGGAGAAGAAAATATCCGTGAAGTTATTGCCTTCCCTAAGAACAATAAAGCAACTGACCCAATGACACAAGCTCCATCAACAGTCGCTCTCAAACAACTAGAGGAACTCAGCTTACAAGTAGAAGAAGATGAAACAAGCAAAACGAATTAAGCGGTGGCGCTATTATCTGCGCCGCTTTGCTTATCAGATAAAAATTTTACGTGTCTTACAAAGTATCTCTCGAGAAAAGTATGATGAGAAGATTTCGGCCTCTCTGGTCTATGGTTTTTTATCAGCAGTGGCGGTCAATTTCTTTTTCCAACCAGGGCATGTGTATTCGAGTGGTGCGACAGGTCTGGCACAGATTATCTCTGCTTTGAGTAATCACTGGTTTGGTTTTCATATTCCGATTTCGCTAACCTTCTACGCCATTAACTTCCCTTTGATGGTCTTAGCTTGGTATCAGATTGGCCATAAGTTCACCGTCTTTACCTTTATCACGGTATCTATGAGTTCCTTCTTTATCCAGTTTGTCCCTGTGCCAACCTTGACGGAGGATCCCATTATCAATGCCCTTTTTGGGGGTGTTGTCATGGGCTTGGGGATTGGTTTTGCTCTTCGAAACAATATCTCCAGTGGTGGAACGGATATCGTCAGTCTGACCATTCGTAAGAAAACGGGTAAGAACGTTGGTAGTATTTCTTTCTTGGTAAATGGGACTATCATGCTGATAGCTGGTTTGACCTTTGGTTGGAAATACGCTCTTTACTCTATGATTACCATCTTTGTCTCTAGCCGTGTGACAGACGCCGTCTTTACCAAGCAAAAACGTATGCAGGCTATGATTGTGACCAATCATCCAGACAAGGTAATTGAAAAAATCCATAAAAAATTGCACCGCGGAGCAACCATGATCCACGATGCAGAAGGAACCTATAATCACGAGAGAAAGGCAGTTCTAATCACTGTCATTACACGTGCAGAGTTTAATGAATTTAAACAGATTATGACACAAGTGGATCCAAGCGCCTTTGTCTCTGTCTCGGAAAATGTTCATATTCTAGGAAGGTTTGTTGAGATAGATAATTAGTGACCAAAAAAACCAGCGTGAGCTGGTTTTTATTTTTCTATAATTTTATGGGCAATCAACTGGCGGTAACAAATTTGTTTATTGCTTTTAGCATCGTTGATAATCTGAAGAATCGTTTCAAATGATGTTTGACCAAGTTCTAGGCTATTGATATCGACATAGGCTGCCAAGTTGAGCTTGGGATTAACCGAGTCAAAGCTGAGAACAGGGACATCCAGCTGGTGTTTGGCAATATAGTTACAAACACCTTCAGCTAGGAGGCTATCGGTTGTGATGATAGCATCAATTTGTGGATCGTGCTTGAATAATCGCTTGCTAAATTTATAGCCCTTTTCTTCCAGAAACTCGTCGGCAAAGTAGATGCGATTGTTGTCAGTGGTAAGTTTGTAATGCTTAAGCGCCTGTTCATAGCCTGTTAAACGGTCTTTGGTCACGAAGAGCTTTTTGCTTCCTCCGATAAAAGCAATACGATTGCAGCCTTTTTTGATGAAATATTCGGTTGCATCAAAACCAGCTTGAACATTGTCGTTGTCTACAAGTGGGATGAAAGGAGATAGAGATTTACCTAAGATAAGGAAGGGGAACTGTTCTTCTGCTACGAGTTTTACGAGAGGGTCTTCTTCTTGGGCATAGAGAAAGATTAGCCCATCTACACGCTTGCCGTAGACCATTTGTGAAATAGCGTTGAGGCGCTCCTTCTCATCTTTCCCTGTTGCTATCTGAATGGCATAGTGGTTTTCAGATGCGACTTGAGAGATGCCACGTAGAACCGATGGAAAGAAAGGATTCTGGTAGAAGGCGTCTGAGTCATCAGGAAGAACCAAACCAATCACCTGAGTGTAGCTGCTTACCAAGCTACGAGCGTTGAGGTTGGGGTGGTAGTTGAGCTCCTTCATAGCCTTGCGAACGCGTTTTTTTGTTTCGTCGCTAATGGTTGATTTATTTTGAATAACACGGGTTACGGTTGAAGGCGAAACACCAGCAGCCTTGGCCACGTCTTTAATCGTAACGGGCATAAAAATCTCCTATTTATGGTAATTTGGATCACGGAAATGTGTTTTATAAAAGATAGTGACCAGATACAGAACAAAAAGAATATTTTGTACAGTAATCAGGGTTGTCATATTTTGGCCAAATAATCCCAAAATAAGTGTAATCAGAGTCGGCAATCCTAAACAGTTCAAGATAAAGTGATAGCACTCTTTAAAGGTTCTAAATGAAAAGAGGCGTGATTTCTTAGTGATATAAAGGAGAAGACTAGCTCCTAGAGAGACGATAAAGAAATTCAAACCAAAGAGGAAGCTGGCACCGAGAACTAGGAAGAGACTGATATAGACACGATTTTGTTGGTACCAGTCTTTAGAAATTGCTTGGGTCAAGCTGTCTTTGCTTTTGAAACTCTCAGTCTGAATGGCTCGGTAAGAGATGCGGGTCAGTTCCTTGCTTTCCTTGCTGATGACCAGTTCTTTTGTATCGAAATGCAGTTGCAAGTCCTTCGGGAACTCCTTACCTGGGCTTGGACCAATCACAACAGAAGGCGCTTGACTAGCTGTTCCTGTATAAATTAATGTGCCATCGACAATTGTAGCATGTTCAGAGAGATCCTGGACAACCTTATCTGTCAATGGTTCATAGACATTATCGATAAAGGTTTCTAGCGGATAAGTCTCCTGGGAGCTGTTTTGAATGGCAATGGGTACCATCGACAAGCTGATAAGGAAGATACTGGTAAAGAGTAGTTGAAACCAGTTGAGCCCGAAACGTTTGGACAGGGGCTTACGAAATCCCCAAATACTTGAAAAATAGGAAAATGGATATGGAAGCATAGGTATCTTTCTAAAAGGTGTTTTCTATATGAGTATTATTATATAGAGAAATTCGCTTTATTTCAAGTCTAGGAGAAAAATTGCTTGTTGTAAGGACATTACTTACAGTAACAATCGTTAATACTTAATGAAAATCACAGAGCAAACTAGGAAGCTAACCACAGGTTGCTCAAAACACTGTTTTGAGGTTGCAGATGGAAGCTGACGTGGTTTGAAGAGGTTTTCGAAGAGTATAAAATGAAAAAGGGTGGCGGGGATAAATTATCCCTTGTCGCCACCACTTGTAAGTCCTGAAACAAAGTTCTTTTGTAGGAAGAAGAAGAGAATACAGATTGGAAGGGCGATGAGGATAGCACCTGCTGAGAAGTAGGCAATCTTCATGTTTTTCGCATTGTTAACGAAGGTTTGGAGACCTACGGCAACAGTAAAGTATTCTTTCTCACGAAGCAAGAAACTAGAGAGGATGTAGTCCCCGAAAGGTCCCATGAAGGCCCAGAGAGCTTGTACGGCAACCATTGGGCGAACAAGTGGAAGAACAATTTGCCAGAAGCGGCGGAAGTGTCCTGCACCGTCTAGTTTTGCAGATTCGTCTAAAGACATTGGCACTGTATCGAAGTAGCCTTTCATGAGCCAAGTATTCATCGGGATACCACCACCAACGTAGAGGAAGATGAGGAACCAGCTGTGGTTAAGGGCGTTCAACATAAGCGCCATAACGAAGAAGGCTGTCAAAGCGGCCATAGTTGGCACCATTTGGATGATCAAGAAGAAGACCAAACTTTGTTTACGAGCCAAGAAGTTGTAACGGCTGTAGGCATAACCAGCAAGTACGATGATACTTGTTTGAACAGCCATGGTAATCAAGGCAATGATCAAGGTGTTGAGGTACCAAGTACCGTACAAGGTTTCAGTGAAGAGGCCTTGGAAGTTAGCAAAACTAAAGTCGACGTTGCTGTCTAGTTTAAAGGCTACTACGTTACCAGTCTTGAAGGCTGACATAATGGTAATCAAAAGTGGATAGATAATGACAATTGATAGACCAATCAGGTAAAGGTATGTAAGGCTTTGAGTCAGTCTACGTTTGAGTTTAATTGAGTTATTCATCTTAGACGTCCTCCATATCAAATGCGTGTAGTTTCTTGAATGCGATCATAGAGATTGAGATGACAATGATAGAGATAATCAAGGTGACAGCTGCCGCCATTGAGTATTGAGGAGATGTACCTGTTGTCAAACGGTAAATCCATGAAATCAAGATATCGGTTGAACCAGCTCCACCACCGACACTACCAGGTCCTCCAGCGTTGAAGAGGTACATGATAGAGAAGTTGTTAAAGTTGAAGGTGTATTGGCTAATCAAAGTAGGTGCCGCAACAGCCAAGATCATTGGGAAAGTGATGTTGCGGAATTTTTGCCAAGCATTGGCACCGTCAATATAAGCTGCTTCGTAAAGGTCGTTAGGAATAGATTGCAAGATACCCAAGGTCAGAACGTAGATGTATGGGAATCCAAGCCAACCTTGCATCATAATCAAGGCAATCTTAGTCCAAGTTGGGTCTGTTTTCCAGGGAATAAGAGCGCCATCAAGGAAAGGAAGGAATTTAGCCAAGATTGGCAATACTTGGGTGTTGATAGCTCCGACACTATCGTTAAACATGTTTGAGAATGTCAAGATAGTGATGAAGGCTGGGACAGCCCAAGGAAGAAGGAAAATAACACCAAAGATACGTTTTCCTTTGATAAATGGTTGGTTAGCAATGATAGCTGTGAAGATACCAATCACAATCTGTAAAGTTGAGGCTGCCAAAGCCCAGATGATGGTCCAAGAAAGAACAGAACCAAAGGCAGAACGGAAGGTACTCAAACTCCAGATATTACTAAAGTTTGTCAAACCAACCCAGTCCAACAATTTGTTTGGTGGTAAGTGTTGGAAGTCATAGTTGGTAAAGGCGATCATCAAGGTTACGATAACTGGGAAGATAATCGCGAAGGTCATGGCAATATAAGATGGAATAATCAAGAGATAAGGGAAACCATTTTCATAAATCCCTTTGATCATGTCTTTGAGGGTACGTGGAACTGGAATTCCATTGTTAATGCGTTTTGCAATCGTATATGCATCTTTGATATTTGAGAAATAAAAGAGTACATAAACGACTACAAAGATTAAATGGAAGGCACCACGAATCAGCATAAAGAGGGAATTATCACGACCGGGCTTGTCACCAAGAGTGATGAGATTGCTCAATTCAGGTGCTGCAAGTGCTAGGAAATAAAGGACAAATACGATGGTTACACCAAGGAAGATAAAACCTTTGGCTTTTTGTTTATTGTAAATCTGTCCTAACCCAGGAATGATAGACAGCAGGGCTGCTTTACTAGGTTGTTGCTTTTCCATAATAACTCCTTTCATAGGATACTACTTTTTTATAAGAAAGCTAAATTATTTGTGTCTCTATTGATAAATTCAAAGGGGGATTTGAATTCCACCCCCCTTGAACAAATTTTTTATTCACCAAATTTTTGTTTGATTGTTTCTTTGATCAATGTTACAGCGTCGTTAGCAGCTGTTTTAGCATCTTTTTGACCACTTACAGTATCAAAGAGCATGTTAGCAGCTGGTTCCCAAACTGCAGACATTTGAGAGATGTTTGGAATTGGTTGAGCGTTCTTGAATTGTTTGATAACAGCTGTTGTCAACTCATCGTTTTTACCTTCAGCGTATGAACGAGCTTCAGTATTAGCTGGGATTTCGTTAGTTGCATCGTAGAAAGCTTTTTGTTGTTCAGTTGAAACAAGGAAGTCTACAAATTTCTGTGCGCCTTCAAGGTTCTTAGTACTTGAAGGAATGATCCAAGCTTTACCACCACCGAATGCAGCATATTCTTTTCCATTTGGAAGAGTTGGGATAGTCGCAACACCGTAGTTTACTTTAGCATCTTTGAGGGCTTGAGCTTTCCAAGGCCCATCAATGATAGCAGCTGTTTTACCTTCTTGGAATTGAGTTTGGATTAGGTTTCCAGCAGCTGTACCATCTTGCATACCTTTAGGCCATTTTTCGTACCAAGATTTAGCGTAGTTGATACCTGCGATAGAACCGTCGTTTGCAAGACCGATGTCTTTAGGGTCTTTACCGTTTTGTCCGAATACGTAAGCGCCGTTACCAGCAAGAAGTCCGTATGCATAGTAGAAGTTTGTCCAGTCAGCTAGGAAGGCAGAAGTTTTTCCATCTTCTCCAGCGAAGGCATATTTGCTATCTTTAGCAAGGTTTTCCAAGTCAGCAAATGTTTTGGGAGCGTCTTTTACCAAGTCTTTGTTGTAGTACATAACAAGTGACTCGATAACGGCAGGAGCGCCGTAAACTTTACCGTCAGCAGCGGTTACAAGAGATTTAGTTGTATCTTCTGTTTTAGCACCATCGCTCAATTTCACTTCTGAAAGTTGTCCGTCAGAACCAAGGCTACCCACACGGTCGTATGGAGCCATCATAACGTCAGCAGCTTGACCAGATTGGTTGTCAAGAGAAAGTTTGTCAAGCCCACCAAGTTGGTCACCAGATTTGATGTTAACTGTTGTGCCTGATTGCTCTTTATAAGCTTTAGCAACTGTTTCAGCATAAGCTTTGTATTGGTCCTCAACGTAAAGAGTGATTTCTTTCGCTTCAGATGAACCAGACTCAGCAGGCTTATCAGCAGTTTTGCTTCCGCAAGCTACCAAGAGCAAGCTAGCAAGTGTAGCAGTTCCAAGCACCGCAGCGCTCTTCATGAATTTAGATGACATAGTGTATTCCTCCTAAAGAATAACAAGTTTTATTGATAAGGAAACGCAAACGTTTTCCTTTATGAACTTAGTATAGCACAAATAGAAAACGGTTGCAAGTGTTTTTGACAAAAATTTTAAAAAATTTTTAAGCTTGATTTGATAGCATGATTTTGCTTTTTAATAGAAGAAAAGTGTGAAATAGATAAGAATACAGTATTTTTAATAAAAAATAGATGTAATCTATCTAAAGAGGGAAATCAGGAGGGGCTACCTCCCTGTTTCTAATTCCTATCTATTTTCTATGGATCTTTGTGCCCCCTTGCATCTAAATTCAAGTTTTCTAGGGGAGGATTTGCACTTTGTAGACTGTCCCGTGAGAGTCAAACTTTAGGATTAGATAGTTTTAATACTCTTCGAAAATCAAATTCAAACCGCGTCAACGTCGCCTTGCCGTACTCAAGTACAGCCTGCGGCTAGTTTCCTAGTTTGCTCTTTGATTTTCATTGAGTATAAGTTATCTTTGCTAAAATGGGTTAGTCTCCTTAAAAATAATCAAAAAAGTTTTTTAAAAACGCTTGCAATTATGCTTGAAAAGGAGTATACTTATAAGTAGCGCAAACGTTTGCGTCTGCAAAAATACGCAACGTTCCATTATTTTAACACACGAGGTGCTATTATGAAAAAACGTCAAAGTGGTGTGTTGATGCACATCTCTTCTCTTCCAGGAGCTTACGGAATCGGATCATTTGGTCAAAGTGCTTACGACTTCGTTGATTTCTTGGTTTGCACAAAACAACGTTACTGGCAAATCCTTCCATTAGGAACAACTAGTTACGGGGATTCTCCTTACCAATCTTTCTCAGCCTTCGCAGGAAACACTCATTTTATCGATTTAGATATCTTGGTGGAGCAAGGTTTGTTGGAAGCAAGTGACCTTGAAGGAGTTGACTTTGGTAGCGATGCGTCTGAAGTTGATTATGCGAAAATCTACTATGCACGTCGTCCTCTTTTAGAAAAAGCGGTAAAACGTTTCTTGGAAGTAGGAGATGTTAAAGATTTTGAGAAATTTGCTCAAGACAACCAATCATGGCTTGAGCTCTTTGCTGAGTATATGGCTATCAAAGAGCATTTTGACAATCTTGCTTGGACTGAATGGCCAGATGCAGATGTTCGTGCTCGTAAAGCTTCAGCACTTGAAAGCTACCGTGAGCAATTGGCAGACAAGTTGGTTTACCACCGTGTGACTCAATACTTCTTCTTCCAACAATGGTTGAAATTGAAAGCTTACGCTAACGACAACCACATCGAAATCGTTGGGGACATGCCAATCTACGTAGCGGAAGATTCAAGCGATATGTGGGCAAATCCGCATCTCTTCAAAACAGATGTCAACGGTAAGGCAACTTGCATCGCAGGATGTCCACCAGATGAGTTCTCTGCAACTGGTCAGCTTTGGGGTAACCCAATCTATGACTGGGAAGCAATGGACAAAGATGGTTACAAATGGTGGATTGAACGCTTGCGTGAAAGCTTCAAAATCTACGATATCGTTCGTATTGACCACTTCCGTGGTTTCGAATCTTACTGGGAAATCCCTGCTGGTTCCGATACAGCAGCACCTGGTGAGTGGGTGAAAGGTCCGGGCTACAAGCTTTTTGCAGCCGTTAAGGAAGAACTTGGTGAGCTAAACATCATCGCAGAAGACCTTGGCTTCATGACAGATGAAGTTATTGAGTTGCGTGAACGTACTGGCTTCCCAGGAATGAAGATTCTTCAATTTGCCTTCAACCCAGAAGACGAAAGTATCGATAGCCCACACTTGGCACCTGCTAACTCAGTTATGTACACAGGAACTCACGATAACAATACGGTTCTTGGTTGGTACCGTAACGAGATTGATGATGCGACTCGTGAGTACATGGCTCGTTACACGAACCGTAAAGAATACGAAACAGTGCCACATGCTATGCTTCGTACAGTCTTTTCATCAGTTAGCTTCATGGCAATTGCAACTATGCAAGATTTGCTAGAATTGGATGAGGCGGCTCGTATGAACTTCCCATCTACCCTTGGTGGAAACTGGTCTTGGCGTATGACTGAAGAGCAATTGACACCAGCTGTTGAGGAAGGTTTGCTTGACTTAACAACAATCTATCGCCGAATCAATGAAAATTTGGTAGAATTAAAGAAATAATACAATATCAGGAGACATCTTAAACATGTTATCACTACAAGAATTTGTACAAAATCGTTACAATAAAACCATTGCAGAATGTAGCAATGAAGAGCTTTACCTTGCCCTTCTTAACTACAGCAAGCTTGCAAGTAGCCAAAAACCAGTTAACACTGGTAAGAAAAAAGTTTACTACATCTCAGCTGAGTTCTTGATTGGTAAACTCTTGTCAAACAACTTGATTAACCTTGGTCTTTACGACGATGTCAAAAAAGAACTTGCAGCTGCAGGTAAAGACTTGATCGAAGTTGAAGAAGTTGAATTGGAACCATCTCTTGGTAATGGTGGTTTGGGACGTTTGGCTGCCTGCTTTATCGACTCAATTGCGACTCTTGGTTTGAATGGTGACGGTGTTGGTCTTAATTACCACTTTGGTCTTTTCCAACAAGTTCTTAAAAACAACCAACAAGAAACAATTCCAAATGCATGGTTGACAGAGCAAAACTGGTTGGTTCGCTCAAGCCGTAGCTACCAAGTGCCATTTGCAGACTTTACTTTGACATCAACTCTTTATGATATTGATGTTCCTGGTTACAAGACAGAAACGAAGAACCGCTTGCGTTTGTTTGACTTGGATTCAGTTGATTCTTCTATTATTAAAGACGGTATCAGCTTTGACAAGACAGATATCGCTCGTAACTTGACTCTCTTCCTTTACCCAGATGATAGTGACCGTCAAGGTGAATTGCTCCGTATCTTCCAACAATACTTCATGGTTTCAAACGGTGCGCAATTGATCATCGACGAAGCAATCGAAAAAGGAAGCAACTTGCATGACCTTGCTGACTACGCAGTTGTGCAAATCAACGATACTCACCCATCAATGGTGATTCCTGAATTGATCCGTCTTTTGACTGCACGTGGTATCGAGCTTGACGAAGCAATCTCAATCGTTCGTAGTATGACTGCTTATACTAACCACACAATCCTTGCAGAAGCGCTTGAAAAATGGCCTCTTGAATTCTTGCAAGAAGTGGTTCCTCACTTGGTACCAATCATCGAAGAA
Organism: Streptococcus pseudopneumoniae ATCC BAA-960 = CCUG 49455; assembly: GCF_002087075.1. Lineage (GTDB taxonomy): Bacteria > Bacillota > Bacilli > Lactobacillales > Streptococcaceae > Streptococcus > Streptococcus pseudopneumoniae. The sequence continues at coordinate 6,941 of NZ_MWSM01000036.1, read as the reverse complement.
TTGGACCGTCGTGTGAAAGCAGAATACAAAGATCCAGCTGTTCAAATCATCGATGAGAGCGGACGTGTTCACATGGCTCACATGGATATCCACTACGGATACAGTGTTAACGGAGTAGCAGCACTTCACACTGAAATCTTGAAAAATTCTGAGTTGAAAGCTTTCTACGACCTTTACCCAGAAAAGTTCAACAACAAAACAAACGGTATCACTTTCCGTCGTTGGCTTATGCATGCTAACCCAAGATTGTCTCACTACTTGGATGAGATTCTTGGAGATGGTTGGCACCATGAAGCAGATGAGCTTGAAAAACTCTTGTCTTATGAAGACAAAGCAGCTGTCAAAGAAAAATTGGAAAGCATCAAGGCTCACAACAAACGTAAATTGGCTCGTCACTTGAAAGAACACCAAGGTGTGGAAATCAATCCAAACTCTATCTTTGATATCCAAATCAAACGTCTTCACGAGTACAAACGACAACAAATGAACGCTTTGTACGTAATCCACAAATATCTTGACATCAAAGCTGGTAACATCCCTGCTCGCCCAATTACAATCTTCTTTGGTGGTAAAGCAGCTCCAGCCTACACAATCGCTCAAGACATTATCCACTTGATCCTTTGCATGTCAGAAGTGATTGCTAACGATCCAGCAGTAGCTCCACACTTGCAAGTAGTTATGGTTGAAAACTACAACGTTACTGCAGCAAGCTTCCTTATCCCAGCATGTGATATCTCAGAACAAATCTCACTTGCTTCTAAAGAAGCTTCAGGTACTGGTAACATGAAATTCATGTTGAACGGAGCTTTGACTCTTGGTACTATGGACGGAGCTAACGTGGAAATCGCTGAGTTGGTTGGCGACGAAAACATCTACATCTTTGGTGAAGATTCAGAAACTGTTATCGACCTTTACGCAAAAGCAGCTTACAAATCAAGCGAATTCTACGCTCGTAAAGCTATCAAACCATTGGTTGACTTCATCGTTAGCGATGCAGTTCTTGCAGCTGGAAACAAAGAGCGCTTGGAACGTCTTTACAATGAATTGATCAACAAAGACTGGTTCATGACTCTTCTTGACTTGGAAGACTATATCAAAGTCAAAGAGCAAATGCTTGCTGACTACGAAGACCGTGACGCATGGTTGGATAAAGTTATCGTTAACATTTCTAAAGCAGGATTCTTCTCATCTGACCGTACAATCGCTCAGTATAACGAAGATATCTGGCACTTGAACTAATACTCTTCGAAAATCTCTTCAAACCATGTCAGCTTTATCTGCAACCTCAAAGCTGTGCTTTGAGCAACCTGCGGCTAGCTTCCTAGTTTGCTCTTTGATTTTCATTGAGTATAAGATACAAGATTTATACTAATACATTTTGTAAAAAAGCGAGTTTCAATTGAAATTCGCTTTTTTAAATGTTGTGGATTTTAGTCAATCCTGTCTAAAAATAGAGAAATTATAGATACAGTGAAGGCTTTAAATGCTGGTTTTTACTGTCTTCAGCCTTATACCCCTTGTATTCGCTTACATAAAGTATTATAATATAATTGTAGGAAAGAAGGTGTTTTTATGTGGAAAAAATATTTTTCAAAATATAAATGGACGGATTTATTTTGGATTTTATTTGTTATTTTGACCTGCCTCTATATAGGTAACCATGATTTGTTTCCTCTCAATCATCAAGAAATCTCTCTTCGAGGTAGTTTCTGGGGGTCTGTACTTGCCTTATATCACTTGCTATTTATTGATAAGTTTGTTATCTCGAATCGAAAATAAATATGAGGTATATGCCTGACTGGCTACTTTTAATATTGATTTTGGAGGAAGATTTTGTCTCTATTATTTATTATTTTAAATTTATCTATTTTGTACAAGATTTATTCTTTGAGACGGGAAAAATCGAAATACTTGATTTATACGGCCTATATCATATTTGGGGTAAATGTACTATATGGTATTCAATGGTTATTAAAAGAACTGATTTCAACTATTTCCACTTAATATGTATGGAAACTCCAGTGATTTTTGCATAACAAAACGCATAAGATTAAGGTTTGAGTACCTGTTCTTATGCGTTTTTGTAATATTGAAGATTTTCGGTAAGTTTTATACCTTTGGGAAGTCTAGTTTAGAATGCTTTCCCAACCAGAATCTCAGCCTCAATAGTAATCTCTGTCAGTTGGCTCCAGTCAATCTTGCTCTGGTCAACGTGAAAGAGGAGAGGAGTCATACTGAGTAGGGCTTGGAGTTGTTCTACTGTGATAGTCTTAGTCAGAGAGGCAGTTTGGTTAGATAGGATGGTAAAGTGTTCTTGGAAATGATTTTTGATATTTTGGTTGGAATAGTCCTTGTTTGTCAGCTGGTCTTGTACCTTCTGACGGATTTCCTTGAGGTGATTTTCAGTTGGGATAACCTTGATCAAGATACCGTCTTTGGATAAAACGCGACGAAATTCTCCATAGTTGGCAGGTGAAAAGATATCTAGTAGGATATCCATGCTGGTGTCTTTTAAAGGAAGACGAGCCAAGTCACCAACGAACCAATTGACTGCCCAGTTGGGTTCACTTTTAGCAGCGATTTGGACTGAATCTTTGGAGATGTCAAAGGCATAGAAAGTTTTTTCAGAGTGACTTTCTTGTAGTTTGCGAGAATAGAATCCTTCACCACAACCGATATCCAAAATTGTTGTGGTTGTTTTTGAGCTTGCAAGCAAGTCAGATACAGCATCTAAGATAGCTTGGTAAAAGCCGACTTCTAGGATTTGTTGACGGTTTTGAAAATTTTCCTTGTCATAGTTAGCAGATTGCTTGATTTGAGGTGCTAGATTGACATAGCCAAATTTCGCCAAGTCAAAAGAATGACGGTTGCAGCATTTGAGACTGCTCTCTACCAGAGTCAGATTTTCTTGGCAGATAGGACAGGCAAAGGCAGCCGCAGAAGCAAAACGCTGGAGTTTAGGTTTGAGGTTTATATTCATAGTTTAAGTGTATCAAAAGAGGTAAATGAAAGCAACTTTAGGATGATTTGTAATAGAATTAAATAGTAGTATCATTACTTTTCAAAGTGCCAAAATTAAATTGCTTTTATATCTAAATTGCTATATAATAATGATAAGGAGGAAATAAGTATGTTAAAAGAAGTATTGACTGTCGCAAAAGTTGCGAAAAAATCATCACTCTTTTTAGGTGGTGTTGCATTTGGTACCCTTGGTTTGAAAATCTTGGCAAGTAAGGAAGCTAAAAAAGGTTATTCTAAAGCTTTGGCTAAGGCTTACAAGTTGAAAGACGAGCTAGATGCATCTGTTTCTGTTGTGAAACAACATGGAGACGATGTCTTGCAAGATGCCAAATATTTATACGAGCAAGAGAAAAAAGAAGAGCAATTAGATAGCCTTATAGGAGAATAATATGTCTTTTAAAGTGCTACATAGAGGATACCAACATATCCGACTATCATCTTCTTTTTCACTCACCTTGGATATTCAAGACTATCTTCGTTCCTTGGCGAGAGATGAAAAGGGGATTGAGTCTATCCAGTTTTACATGGATCAACAGCACTTTACTCTACGTATAAAAGAAGGCTTTTCTGTATTAGATAATGCAGAAGCCTTTTTAAAAAGAATTGACAAAGGGAAAGTTTCTGAGTTGATGACTCTTCCCATTCGTAGAGAAGAGAGTGCTTATTCTATTGTTTCAGGTGCAGCGATTAAGCGTGTGCTTTTTCGTAGTTTTGTGCCGTATCCTATTCGCTATATATGGACTTGTTATCAGGCTTTTGGTTATATTAGAGAAGCCTATCAAACACTAGCGCGTAAGGAACTAACGATGGAAGTCTTGGACTGTTCGGCGATTTTATTGTCCTTGTTTATGAACCAATCCAAGACAGCTAGTAATATCATGTTTATGCTTGATTTGGGGAATCATTTAGATCAGTGGTCCTTGAAAAAAACTGCAACAGATTTAGAACAGAGTCTTCTTGCAAAAGAGAGCGACGTATTCTTAGTACAGGGGGATACGGTTGTTAGTATCAAGAGTTCCGATGTTCAAATAGGAGATGTCTTGGTCCTATCTCAAGGAAATGAAATTCTGTTTGATGGACAAGTAGTTTCAGGTTTAGGTATGGTCAACGAAAGTTCCTTGACGGGAGAGAGTTTTCCAGTTGAAAAAAGAGAGTCTGATTTGGTTTGTGCAAATACAGTATTAGAAACTGGAGAGTTGCGCATTCGTGTAACCGATAATCAGATGAACAGCCGGATTTTACAACTGATTGAGTTGATGAAGAAATCTGAAGAAAACAAGAAAACGAAACAACGCTATTTCATCAAAATGGCGGACAAGGTCGTCAAATATAATTTCTTGGGGGCTGGGCTGACTTACCTATTAACAGGTTCTTTTTCTAAGGCTATTTCTTTCCTATTGGTCGATTTCTCCTGCGCTTTGAAAATCTCTACTCCTGTAGCTTATTTGACAGCTATCAAGGAGGGGTTGAACCGTGAAATGGTGATTAAGGATGGAGATGTTCTGGAGAAATATCTGGAAGTTGATACTTTCTTGTTTGATAAGACGGGAACAATCACAACTAGTTATCCTATAGTTGAAAAGGTGTTACCTTTTGGGGACTATAGTGAGGAAGATATTCTCAGAATCAGTGCCTGTCTTGAGGAACACATTTATCATCCTATTGCTAATGCCATCGTCAAGCAAGCCGAGATAGAGGGGATTGAACATGAGGAAATGCATGGGAAACTCCAATATATCGCAAGCAAGGGGATCAAATCTCATATCGATGGCCAACCAGTTCTTATTGGGAATTATGTCTTGATGCAGGATGAGCAGATTCATATCAGTTTGGAACAAAATGCTTTAATTGAAGAGTACAAGAGTCACTACAATCTCTTATTCTTGGCTTATCAGAATGAATTGATTGGAATGTTCTGCATTCATACTCCTTTGAGAAAAGAAGCAAAAGCAGCCTTGGAGAAACTTAAGGCACAAGGGAAAAAATTGATTCTGGCAACAGGGGACACCTTGGTTAGGACAGAGCAATTAGTCAAAGATTTGCCCTTTGATCAGGTTTATACAGATTTGAAACCTGATGGGAAATTTGAGTTAGTAGAGGAACTGCAGAAAGCAGGTCACACTATTTTGATGGTTGGGGATGGGTTGAATGACTCAGCTGCTCTAACCCTATCAGATATCGGTGTGGTGATGAATGAGAGTGCAGATATTTCTAAGCAGATGAGCGATATTTTATTGTTAGATAATCGCTTGGATTTCTTCCAAGAGTTGGATTCGCTATCATCATCTTTGCAAACACTCATCAAGAAGAATATTCAAGATACCGTTGTCGTAAATAGTAGTTTGATTGGCTTTGGCTTGTTTAATTGGCTCAGTCCTTCAAAGCTCTCTATCTTACATAATCTAACAACCTTACGCATTGTACTGCGTAGCCTGTCTATTAAGGGATAGGTGGGGACTATTAACAGCAAAAAGGAGTTACCTTTCTCGAGGGTAACTCCTTTTTTTATAGGTAAATGTTGAACAGTTTAGTAAGTCAATACAAAGTATTTTTTCTTTCCACGACGGATAACAGTCAGTTCGTTCTCTAACTTATCAGTGTCACTCAAGACATATTCAAGGTCTTGGATACGGTCGCCATTTAAGTAAATGGCTCCGTTTTGGACGTCTTCACGGGCTTGGCGTTTTGAGTTAACCACACCAGATGAGACGAGCAGTTCCACGATATTGTGATTTTCGTCTGCCTGTACTTGGTAGTTTGGCACACCACGAAGTCCTTGTTTAAGTTCTTTAACAGAAAGGTTTTTGATGTTTCCTGCAAAGAGCTGCTCAGTGATGTTGAGGGCTTCTTTGTAGGCTTCTTCGCCGTGAACAAGTGTAACGACTTCACGAGCCAAGACTTTTTGAGCCAAGCGTTCGTGTGGCGCTGCTTCAAATTGTTTACGAATGTCTTCAATCTCATCAAGTGACAAGAAAGTAAAGATCTTCAAGAAGCGAACAGCGTCAGCGTCCATAACATTCATCCAGAATTGGTACATTTCGTATGGAGAGGTCTTTTCAGGATTGAGCCAGACTGCGTTTCCTTCTGATTTACCAAACTTCTTACCAGTTGCATCTGTGATAAGCGGAACTGTGATAACGTGTCCAGTCTTGTCAGCTTTACGACGAAGCAATTCGGTACCAGCTGTCATATTTCCCCACTGGTCAGAACCACCGATTTGAAGAGTGACATTATGGTCTTGGTTAAGGACGAAGAAGTCGTACCCTTGCATGATTTGGTAAGCGAACTCAGTGTAAGAAATCCCTGTTTCAATCCGTTTTTTCACAGACTCCTTACTCATCATGTAGTTGACAGTGAAGTATTTTCCAATATCACGGAGGAAGTCAATGAAGCTGATGCTGCCAAACCAGTCGTAGTTGTTGACCATGACAGCTTTATTTTCACCATTTTCAAAGTCAAGAAAACGAGAAAGTTGTCCTTGGATAGACTTGACCCAGCCATCTACAGTGTCTTTTGTTTGGAGACTACGCTCAGCATCTTTGAAGGACGGATCTCCTATGAGACCTGTAGCACCGCCAACGAGCGCATAAGGTTTGTGACCTGCTAGTTGCAAGCGACGACTTGTCAAGATTGCGACAAGATGGCCTAGGTGAAGGCTGTCAGCAGTTGGATCGTAGCCAGTATAATAAGAAACTTGACCTTCTTCTAGGGCTTTACGCAAAGCTTCTTCATCAGTCGTTTGAAAAATCAAACCACGCTCTTTTAGCTCATCAAAAATGTGCATGTGTCTTTTCTCCTTTTTAAAATTATTGTTTCTAACTATTGTATCACAAACTTGGGCAATAGCCTAGCAGAATAGGGAAGAAAGTGGCTATTTTATTGAAAGTTTCCCTTTTATGGTATAATCCCGACTTTATCAC
>NZ_MWSM01000035.1 GCF_002087075.1 Streptococcus pseudopneumoniae ATCC BAA-960 = CCUG 49455 | reverse complement strand
TTCGTTATTGGGCGGTTACGCTGATTTGGTAACCAGCTGAGGGTGAAGGTTAACTGCTCAGCTTTTAGGAGGTCTTGGTGTTGGATGCTAGACACTGGGGTCTTGTCCAGTCGGCATTCTTTGACAAAGTTGAAGTGGCTGTGGTTTTGCTCCGTATGAATATCTAGCCATTTACCTTCTTTAGCTAGGTAGATACGGAGGTGATTAAAGAGAGGGATTCCGAGATCATAGCTTGATTTTCCTGGACAGGTAGGATAAAATCCGAGAGCTGACCAGATGTACCAAGCAGAGAGACTGCCATTGTCTTCATCTCCAGGATAGGCTTGCCAACTTGGGTGAAAGGCTTTCTGACGGAGCGTCTTGATAAGAAGGGCAGTGTAGTCAGGGTAGTTGCTGTAACGGAAGAGATAAGGAATGTGGAAGCTCGGTTGGTTGGAAATAGCGACTTGTCCAAAAGGAGCGGTAGCCATCTCGCTCATTTCGTGAATCTCGTAACCATAGCCTGTTGTCTCAAAGAGGGGAGCATCTTGACAGGCTTTCAAAAGATAGTTGCTGAAGGCTTCTTTTCCACCCATAAGTTGGATTAAATCTGGGATGTCGTGGAGAACGCCTAAAGTTGCTTGGATGGCTGAACATTCGGCATAGTCGCGTCCCCAGCTATAAGGAGAGAAGTCAGGACGGAAGTTGCCTTGGCTGTCTCGCGCTCGCATGTAGCCTGTTTCAGCGTCAAATAGCTGGCGGTAATTTTGTGAAGCAGTCCTATAGATTTCCGCGATGTCATTCTGACCTAGTTTTTTGGCACAGCTGGCGATACAAAAGTCGCTATAGGCATAGTCTAGGGTATGACTGACGCTTTCGTGGTGGTCGGTAGAGAGGTAGCCCAGTTCTTGGTATTGGGCTAGCCCGTGACGACCATTGATGCCGAGAGGGTCGGACTTGCTGGCTGTTTCGAGCATGGCTTGAAGCAGTTCTTCTTCTAAGTCAGGAGCCATGTCCTTGCAGGCGCTATCTGCGATAATGCCGTCTAAAAGTGTACCTGGCATCATACCCCGTTCATCTGGAGCTAGCCATTTTGGAAGGAATCCAGTATTGCGGTAGCTATTGAGAAATCCTTCTAAAAAGCGGTGGTAGTGTTCCGGTATGATAAGGGCAAAGAGGGGGAAGGTAGTGCGGAAGGTATCCCAGAAGCCATTGTTGCTAAAGAGGACACCGGGCTTGACAGTGCCAGTGGCCAGATCCATGTGGATGGCTTGCCCTGATTCATCAATCTCATAAAAAGTCTGTGGGAAGAGGAAGAGTCTGTAGAGACAGTGGTCAAAGAAGGTTCGGTCAGCCTCTCCTGTCTCTATAACGTCAAAACGATGGAGGAGATTTTCCCAATCCGCTTGGGCACTTGATTTACAGTTATCAAAATCTTCTTGAGGTAGATTGATTAGAGCTTGAGAAGGAGAGATGAAAGAAGTGGCTAGTTGCATCTCGGTTTGACTACTTACTAAGTCAATTCGCCAGTCTCCCCCTTCTTGGCTGATAGCAAGAATATCCGTGTTCATTTGTAGGGCAGTGAACATCGTTAGCGAATTTTTGTTGGTTTCAGTTTTACCTTCTTGTCGCAGGGCAAGAGTTCGCTTATCTACTTGCTCTACTGTCAGTTCATCTGCTGCGTGAAGATAGAGGGAGAGGGCTTTGCCTTGCTTTTGCTTCAAACGAATAGAAGCACCGTAGCAAGTTGGTGTGAGCTGGGTTTCAATCTGATAGCGCAGGGAGAAAATCTTTAGATAATGAGGTTGGAAAGAGGCCTTATCCCTATCATAGGAAGATTGGCGGTGAAAGAGACTGTCTCCCCCAAGCTGACCTGTGACAGGTGTCAGAAGGAGCCAAGAGTAGTCCCCAATCCAAGGACTGGGCTGGTGAGTTAATCGAATCCCCTGAAAGATAGGCAGATGCGGATCAAAAAACCAAGATCCATCCTGGTCACTGGTCTGGGGCACAAAGTAATTCATCCCAAAAGGCACGCCTGTGTATGGCAGGGTATTTCCCCGAGAAAAGGCATGCTTGTTGGTAGTTCCAAAGCGGGTATCGATGGTTTCAAGTAGTGGTTTCATAGTCTTTCCTTTAGCTGTTTTTCTACATTATATCAGAAAAAGAGGGCCTTTAGAAAAGGAGTTTCAAAAATAACTATTTTGTAGAAAAATGACTATCATTTGTGTATGTATTTTCTGTCTCAAAAGCTATATACTGAACATGAAACTTGTTTGAAAGAGGGAATTGCACGATGATTTATTCGAAAGAAATTGTTAGAGAATGGCTAGATGAAGTGGCAGAGCGGGCTAAGGACCATCCAGAGTGGGTGGATGTTTTCGAGCGTTGCTACACCGACACCTTGGACAATACAGTTGAAATCCTAGAAGATGGTTCAACCTTTGTGCTCACAGGGGATATTCCTGCTATGTGGCTTCGGGATTCGACAGCCCAACTCAGACCCTACTTGCATGTGGCTAAAAGAGATGTCCTCCTGCGTCAGACTATTGCAGGTTTGGTCAAACGTCAGATGACCTTGGTACTCAAGGATCCTTATGCCAATTCCTTCAACATTGAGGAAAACTGGAAGGGGCACCATGAGACTGACCACACAGACCTTAATGGCTGGATTTGGGAACGCAAGTATGAGGTGGACTCGCTTTGCTATCCTTTGCAGTTGGCTTATCTCCTCTGGAAAGAAACTGGCGAGACTAGTCAGTTTGATGAGACTTTTGTCGCAGCGACTAAGGAAATTCTCCATCTGTGGACGGTGGAACAAGACCACAAGAACTCTCCTTATCGTTTTGTCCGAGATACGGACCGCAAGGAAGACACCTTGGTAAATGATGGCTTTGGACCTGATTTTGCAGTGACAGGCATGACCTGGTCAGCCTTTCGTCCGAGTGATGATTGCTGTCAGTATAGTTACTTGATTCCGTCCAATATGTTTGCTGTAGTAGTCTTGGGTTATGTGCAAGAAATCTTTGCAGAATTGAATCTAGCTGATAGCGAGAGTGTTATCACAGACGCCAAGCGCCTCCAGTCTGAAATCCAAGAAGGAATCGAAAACTATGCCTACACTACCAACAGCAAGGGCGAAAAGATTTATGCCTTTGAAGTGGATGGTCTAGGAAATGCCAGCATCATGGATGATCCAAACGTACCAAGTTTGTTGGCTGCGCCTTATCTGGGCTACTGCGATGTCAACGATGAAGTGTATCAAGCAACTCGTCGTACCATTCTGAGCCCTGAAAATCCATACTTCTACCAAGGAGAATACGCTAGCGGTCTCGGAAGTTCTCATACCTTCTATCGCTATATCTGGCCCATCGCCCTGTCTATCCAAGGCTTGACAACAAGAGATAAGGCAGAGAAGAAATTCTTGCTAGATCAGCTGGTTGCTTGCGATGGTGGTACAGGTGTTATGCATGAAAGCTTCCACGTAGATGACCCAACTCTTTATTCTCGTGAATGGTTCTCTTGGGCTAACATGATGTTCTGTGAATTGGTCTTGGATTACCTAGATATTCGCTAGGGAACATGCTTTATATTCTTCGAAAATCTCTTCAAACTACGTCAGCTTTATCTGCAACCTCAAAGCTGTGCTTTGAGCAGCCTACGGCTAGCTTCCTAGTTTGCTCTTTGATTTTCATTGAGTATAAGGAGCTCGCCTTCGCTTCACTGATTCTTGGAAAGAATCACAAATTTACATCCAAAAACGTTAACAATAAAAATTTAAATTTAGAATGAGGTTTTACTTCATGGAAAATGTTGTCGTACATATTATCTCACATAGTCACTGGGACCGTGAGTGGTACTTGCCTTTTGAAAGCCACCGTATGCAGTTGGTGGAATTGTTTGACAATCTCTTTGATCTCTTTGAAAATGATCCTGAGTTCAAGAGTTTCCATTTAGATGGACAAACTATTGTCCTTGATGACTACTTGCAAATTCGCCCTGAAAATCGCGACAAAGTCCAACGATACATCGACGAAGGCAAACTTAAAATTGGTCCTTTTTACATCTTGCAAGATGACTACTTGATTTCAAGTGAAGCCAACGTCCGCAATACCTTGATTGGTCAAGCAGAATGTGCAAAATGGGGCAAATCAACCCAGATTGGTTACTTCCCAGATACCTTTGGAAATATGGGACAAGCGCCTCAAATTCTTCAAAAATCAGGTATTCACGTGGCAGCCTTTGGGCGTGGTGTGAAGCCGATTGGGTTTGATAACCAAGTCCTTGAAGATGAGCAGTTTACTTCCCAGTTTTCAGAAATGTACTGGCAGGGTGCGGATGGAAGTCGTGTCCTCGGTATCCTCTTTGCCAACTGGTACAGTAATGGGAATGAAATCCCAGTTGACAAAGATGAGGCCTTGACCTTTTGGAAACAAAAACTGGCAGACGTGCGTGCCTACGCTTCGACCAACCAGTGGTTGATGATGAACGGCTGTGACCATCAACCTGTCCAGAAAAATTTGAGTGAAGCCATTCGTGTGGCAAATGAACTCTTCCCAGATGTAACCTTTCTTCATAGTTCTTTTGATGAGTATGTCCAAGCCGTGGAAGGTGCTCTACCAGAGAAGTTATCAACGGTTACAGGCGAGTTGACCAGTCAGGAAACTGATGGTTGGTACACACTTGCCAACACTTCTTCATCTCGTATTTATCTCAAACAATCTTTCCAAGAAAATAGCAACCTCCTAGAGCAAGTGGTAGAACCCTTGACGATTATCACTGGGGGTCATAACCACAAGGACCAGTTGACCTATGCTTGGAAAACACTTTTGCAGAATGCGCCGCATGATAGCATCTGTGGCTGTAGCGTGGACGAAGTTCACCGTGAGATGGAAACCCGTTTTGCCAAGGTCAATCAGGTAGGAAACTTTGTTAAGACCAATCTTCTTAACGAATGGAAGGGCAAAATCGCTACAGCTAAGGCTCAAAGTGACTATCTCTTTACGGTTATTAACACAGGTTTGCATGATAAGGTCGATACTGTCAGCACAGTGATTGATGTGGCGACTTGTGATTTCAAGGAATTGCACCCAACAGAAGGTTACAAGAAGATGGCTGCTCTTACCTTGCCAAGTTACCGTGTGGAGGACTTGGATGGGCGTCCTGTAGAGGCTAAAATCGAAGACCTTGGGGCTAATTTTGAGTACGATTTACCAAAAGACAAGTTTCGCCAAGCTCGTATCGCTCGCCAAGTGCGCGTGACCATTCCAGTTCACCTAGCGCCACTTTCTTGGACAACCTTCCAATTGCTGGAAGGAGAGCAAGAACACCGTGAAGGCATTTACCAAAACGGAGTGATTGATACGCCATTTGTAACGGTGAGTGTGGATGACAACATCACAGTCTATGATAAGACAACTCACGAAGCCTATGAAGATTTTATCCGCTTCGAAGACCGTGGTGACATCGGAAACGAGTATATCTATTTCCAACCAAAAGGAACAGAGCCAATCTATGCAGAGCTTAAGGGCTACGAGGTCTTGGAAAACACAGCTCGCTATGCTAAGATTTTGCTCAAACATGAATTGACCGTGCCTGTCAGTGCAGATGAAAAGCTAGAAGAAGAGCAAAAAGGCATCATCGAGTTTATGAAGCGTGAAGCTGGACGTTCAGAAGAATTGACAAACATTCCTCTGGAAACTGAGTTGACTGTCTTCGTTGACAATCCACAAATCCGTTGCAAGACTCGCTTTACCAATACTGCCAAAGACCATCGTATCCGTCTCTTGGTCAAGACTCACAACACGCGTCCAAGCAACGATTCTGAAAGCATTTATGAGGTGGTGACACGACCAAATAAACCAGCGGCTTCATGGGAAAATCCTGAAAATCCTCAACACCAACAAGCCTTTGTTAGTCTGTATGACGATGAAAAAGGTGTGACTGTATCCAACAAGGGATTGAATGAATACGAAATCCTTGGAGACGACACCATTGCAGTGACTATTTTGCGTGCATCAGGTGAGTTGGGAGACTGGGGTTACTTCCCAACACCAGAAGCACAATGCTTGCGTGAGTTTGAAGTCGAGTTTGCGCTTGAATGCCACCAAGCCCAAGAACGCTTCTCAGCCTATCGTCGCGCTAAAGCCTTGCAGACACCATTTACTAGCCTTCAGCTTGCTAGACAGGAAGGAAGCGTGGTTGCGACTGGTAGCCTCTTGAGCCATTCTGTTCTCAGCATACCGCAAATCTGTCCAACAGCCTTTAAGGTAGCTGAAAATGAAGAAGGATATGTCCTCCGTTACTACAATATGTGTAGTGAAAATGTGCGTGTACCGGAAAGTCAACATCTCTTCCTTGACCTACTTGAACGACCATACCCAGTTCATAGAGGCCTCATTTCACCACAAGAAATTCGTACAGAATTCATCAAAAAAGAAGAAATTTAATTTCAAAAAGTAAACATAAAAAGAAAGGAGGGGCGAAAAGGTAAGAACTAACTGCTGATTTGCCCCTTTTTATGGTAAAAACAATGACCATTGCAACGATTGATATCGGAGGGACTGGGATTAAGTTTGCCAGTCTAACTCCTGATGGGAAAATACTAGATAAGACAAGCATTTCAACGCCAGAAAGCTTGGAGGATTTATTAGCTTGGTTAGACCAGCGCTTGTCAGAGCAGGATTACAGTGGGATTGCTATGAGCGTTCCAGGCGCGGTCAATCAAGAGACAGGTGTGATTGACGGCTTCAGTGCCGTGCCCTACATTCACGGATTTTCTTGGTATGAGGCGCTTAGCTCTTATCAGCTACCTGCCCATCTGGAAAATGATGCCAACTGCGTTGGACTCAGTGAATTACTAGCTCATCCAGAGCTTGAAAACGCTGCCTGTGTCGTGATTGGGACAGGGATTGGCGGAGCCATGATGATCAATGGCAGACTGCATCGAGGTCACCACGGTCTGGGTGGAGAATTTGGCTACATGACAACCCTTGCCCCTGCTGAAAAGCTCAACAACTGGTCGCAACTAGCGTCAACTGGAAATATGGTGCGATACGTGATTGAAAAATCTGGTCAGACTGATTGGGACGGTCGCAAGATTTACCAAGAGGCCGCAGCAGGAAATGACCTTTGCCAAGAAGCCATTGAGCGCATGAACCGCAATTTGGCGCAAGGCTTGCTCAATATCCAGTATCTGATTGATCCAGATGTCATCAGTCTGGGAGGCTCTATCAGTCAAAATCCAGATTTTATCCAAGGTGTCAAGGAAGCTGTTGAAGACTTTGTCGATACCTACGAAGAATACACGGTCGCACCCGTTATCCAAGCCTGCACCTATCATGCAGATGCTAATCTCTACGGTGCCTTTGTCAACTGGTTACAGGAGGAAAACCAATGGTAAGATTTACAGGATTTAGTCCCAAACAAGCGCAAGCTATTGAAGTATTAAAAAATCACATTTCTCTGCCAGATGTTGAGGTGTCAGTCACTCAGTCTGATCAAGCCTCTATCTCTATCAAGGGTGAGGGTGGCCACTATCAATTGACCTACCGCAAACCTCACCAACTTTATCGTGCCTTGTCCTTGTTGGCAACGGCTCTAGTAGAAGCTGATAAAGTGGAGATTGAAGAACAGGCGGCTTATGAAGATCTAGCCTACATGGCTGACTGTTCGCGAAATGCGGTGCTGAATGTGGCTTCTGCCAAGCAGATGATTGAGGTCTTGGCTCTCATGGGCTACTCAACCTTTGAGCTTTACATGGAAGACACCTACCAGATTGAAGGGCAGCCTTACTTTGGCTATTTCCGTGGAGCCTACTCAGCTGAGGAGTTGCAGGAAATCGAAGCCTATGCCCAGCAGTTTGACATGACCTTTGTGCCCTGCATCCAGACCTTGGCCCACTTGTCAGCCTTCGTCAAATGGGGTGTCAAAGAAGTGCAGGAACTCCGTGATGTAGAGGACATTCTCCTCATTGGCGAAGAAAAGGTTTATGACCTGATTGATGGCATGTTTGCCACCCTGTCTAAGCTACAAACACGCAAGGTCAATATCGGGATGGACGAAGCCCACTTGGTTGGCTTGGGACGTTACTTGATATTGAACGGTGTTGTGGATCGTAGTCTCCTAATGTGTCAACACTTGGAGCGCGTGCTGGATATTGCTGACAAATATGGTTTCCACTGCCAGATGTGGAGCGATATGTTCTTCAAACTCATGTCAGCGGATGGTCAGTACGACCGTGATGTGGAAATTCCAGAGGAAACGCGTGTCTACCTAGACCGTCTCAAAGACCGTGTGACATTGGTTTACTGGGACTATTATCAGGATAGTGAGGAAAAATACAACCGTAATTTCCGCAATCATCATAAGATTAGTCATGACCTTGCCTTTGCAGGTGGTGCTTGGAAGTGGATTGGTTTTACACCCAACAACCATTTCAGCCGTCTAGTGGCTATCGAGGCCAATAAAGCCTGTCGTGCCAATGACATCAAAGAAGTCATCGTGACGGGTTGGGGGGACAATGGTGGTGAGACAGCTCAGTTTTCTATTCTCCCAAGCTTGCAAATCTGGGCAGAACTCAGCTATCGCAATGACCTAGACCGTTTGTCTGCTCATTTCCAGACCAATACAGGCCTATCGGTTGAGGACTTTATGCAGATTGACCTTGCCAACCTCTTGCCAGACTTGCCGGACAATCTCAGTGGCATCAATCCCAACCGCTATGTCTTTTATCAGGATGTTCTTTGTCCCATTCTTGACCGACACATGACACCTGAACAGGACAAACCACACTTCGCTCAAGCTGCTGAGACGCTTGCTGACATTAAAGAAAAAGCAGGAAACTATGCTTATCTCTTTGAAACTCAGACCCAGTTGAACCAGATTTTAAGTAGCAAAGTGGATGTAGGAAGACGCATTCGTCAGGCTTACCAAGTGGGCGATAAAGAAAGTCTACAAGAAATCGCAAGGCAAGAATTACCAGAACTCAGAAGCGCGATCGAACACTTCCATGCCCTCTTTAGCCACCAATGGTTGAAGGAAAACAAGGTCTTTGGTTTGGATACAGTTGACATCCGTATGGGCGGACTCTTGCAACGCATCAAGCGAGCAGAAAGCCGTATCGAGGCTTATCTGGCTGGTCAGCTTGACCGCATCGATGAGCTGGAAGTAGAAATTCTGCCATTTAACGACTTCTACGCAGACAAGGGCTTCGCAGCCACAACAGCCAACCAGTGGCATACCATTGCGACAGCTTCAACGATTTATACGACATAAAAAACAAGAACACCTTGCCTTGAGTAGGGTGTTTCGCGTGAAACAGAAGAATTATCTAGTTTCAAATGCCACAGTTAGACAAACTTATGATAAAATAGCAGAAAGGGAATGTTTCCTAAGAGCAATTCTATCGATTAGCAATTGGAGGTATTGTGGTACACTTAAAATTAGTAAAACAAGAAATAGAAGCTGAAAAGCCAGCATCTGTAGAAGCCTGGGTCATTTTCGTCAAATTTTAAAAAGGTTGCTACCGACATATACAAATTCCAAAAACAAAAACGTTAGCAGAACTAGCAGATGTGATTTTATGGAGTTTTGATTTTGCAAATGCTCATGCTCATGCATTTTTCATGGATAATGTTGCGTGGAGTCATGCAGATTCTTACTTTCTTAGCTTTGTTAGTGACGATGTTGAAGAACGTTACACAGAAAATGTCTATCTGGATACCCTAAGTGTCAAACAAAAATTTAAGTTTATTTTCGACTTCGGTGATGAATGGCGTTTTGAATGCCAAGTGCTGAGAGAAATCGAGACAGAGGGCGAAGAAGCTTATCTCGTACGTTCGGTTGGAACGCCGCCAGAACAATATCCAGATTATGATGGTTTTGACTATGAAGAATGGTAAAATTGATTGTTAAACAATCTAAAAAACAATTGGAATCAGTCTGTGTAGGCTTAGTATTTCAATTGTTTTTTTGTGATGGTTTCAGATAAGAGAGTTTTTTAATACTCAATGAAAATCAAAGAGCAAACTAGGAAGCTAGCTGTAGGTTGCTCAAAACACTGTTTTGAGGTTTCAGGTGGAAGCTGAGGAGGTTTGAAGAGATTTTCGAAGAGTATAAATTTGTTGAGGGTGTAGCTAATACGTATTCAGTCTGGTAGATTGAGAAAACTTGATAAAAAATTAGATAGTGCTAGAATAACATTAACGAAAGACATTTGAGGGCAGAAAGGTTCCTGCCACACCTTGCAAAAAGGTATCTGAGATGCTGGGTACACCGACCAGCCAAGGGTCCGTTATTTCAAGGGAGGGGCTTAAATGCTCTTTTTTATTTAAAAATTTCAAAATAGATTACACTCACCGCAGGCTTAGGCTTGCGTTTTTTTTGTTTGACAAAATTAAAAAAATGTGTAAGAATAAGGAGAATTGAAAACAGGAAAACTCACCTCCTTTCGATTCGTCTAGCCTTTTCGTGAGGCAATGAGGGGGCGGAGAGACGCGCTCGTCAACAGAAGTATCTCATTGGAAATGTTGCTCACTTTTTAGTGAGCTTTTTATCTAGAGAATAGAAATGAAAAGCAAAAAGTTAAAATTAGGTCAAATTGATTTAAAATGTGCAAGGATTACGACCTTATTCAAGCGATGGACTATGACTTTAAGACGAAGGAAGTAATGAATAAAGGAAGGGGATTTGCGGTAACTGTTGTCAAAATACAGGGGCTAACTTTCTTGATTCCATTTAGAAGTTATATTCCTAAAAAGTATCAGTTGAAGTATAAGCTTCGAAATTCAGCAAAAGAAGGGTATGTTGAAGGATTAGATATTGGTAAAACCTTGATTTTAGAAGATGAAAGTTATTTGCTAAATACTACTTTTCGACTTCGAAAAATCGAAGATTATTATAAAGTAATGGACAATGATAGAGCTATAATTAATAAGTTAGTGAAAGCTATTATAGACTATAACCGTGCTTTAGAAATGAACGATAGAAACAAACTTGAAGATCCTAAACGCTTTAAATTCTCAACATTCCAGAATTATTCTACTAGATTAAGAGTCATAACAGAAAAAGACTATTTAGAATAGATAATGTTTTTGCAGGTTCTGGCTTGCATTTCTATTTTGCAAAAACACGCATTTTGAACGATTAGAACCAGAAATTACAATCCTATTCTTCAAAAAAGCGTTTTCTTGAAGAATGGAAAAAGCCCGATTTTATGGGGTTTTAATTCTGATAAAATCCGATAATTTCGGCATGATAAGGTGAGGTAGTTATTGTCTTAATGCTCAGTTACGTTCTGGAAATCGCTAGAATTTTTTCAAAAAATCCCGTAATAGTTGAATTATCTAAGCTTTAACAGTATAATTAAGCTAGTAGCTTCATCAGGAGGTTCTATGCTACAATATAGTGGGTGGCACGGCACCACCAATAAAAGAAAAGATTCTATCTGCTGGTTTTTCTTATGAGAAATATAAACCTGGTATTCATAAACAGAGACATCCGAACGATTTGGGTAATGGTATTTACTTTTTTCTACCTTTTGACAAAGATACTGGTAAAACGATTGCTTCTGCTTATGTAGCAAAGTATAAGTCATTTGAACTAAGCAAACCCGGGGTTAGGCCTGAGTTAATTCATGCTGAAATCATCCTAAGCTCTATGAACAATATTTTTATGTTGGATGACCCAGCAAACCAAAGCTTATTAGAGGAATATCGACAAGCAGCATCTATTCAAATTGAACGTGAGATTACAGATATTGCAGATAGCGGAGCCAAAAATAGAGCTACTCTTCTTAACCAAAATCAAGGATTAATTATTGAACTGTTGCTTGATTTAGCGTCTCAGCATGGGAAGAATTATGAAGCCGTGCAGTCTAAAACATATACAGATATTCCATTTTTATCAGTAATTAACGGAAAGAACGGAGAGGAAATTTGTATCCGTGATTTAAATTGTATTACAAACATTTTATAAATAAGGAGGCTTTTATGAGTTTATTGTCAAACTTTTTAGGAACTGAAGAATTTTCTTTGATGGATTCTCCAATGTTCCAAGAATTAGTTGAAAATATTAAGGCCAACAAAATTTATTCAGTAAACAATGAATTTGATTATGATTTGAATATATCAGGAAGTCTTAAAAAATATAAAGATGAAATCCATTTTACTCCTCAATTAAATAATCAAAAAGAGTTTGATGATTTGAATTCTGTAACTAAAGTAAATGCAATGCCTAAATATAATATAAAAAACAAGAAGTCATGTTTTTCATATTTACCAATAGATTCTGAAAACTTAATTACAACAAAAGAAAATAGTGAGGTGGCAGCTTAATGTCCTCTTTACAATTTAAAGATTACTTTTTAAATGAAGTATCGTATCGAAGAAATCCTAGTTTTGACCAAACAAATAGTACTATTAATTTACAGCCTGAATTGTCTGCACAGATTTTAATAAGAAAATCTGAAAACCTTGCTTATGTTAACTTGATAACAAAGCAAGGAAATATAGATTCAGATGATTCTGCTTTTGAGCTTATTGTAGATATTGTTGGAGAATTTTCATTTATATATGACGAGACAGAATTTGATATTGATTTTGAAACTTTTCTTAAAGAGAATGGTTTAGCAATTCTTTGGTCCTATATTCGGCCTATCGTATCTGATATGATTACTCGGGGTAATGAGTTCCCCAACTTCATATTGCCTGTCGTTAACATTAAAAAAATGCTTGAAGACAAAGATTCTATCAAGTTAACATACGAATAAAAACAGTGTATATATTTTTCAAAGCTCCAATGAAATGCTTTCACATTTAAAAGGTATTCGGAGAACTATAAATCAAAATTGTGATAAAAATAAATAGGACCAAAGAGTTTTGTATGATAGTAGTGCAATTTGAAACTCTAGCTGTTTCTCGAGCTTATCGTTCTTGAACTATAAAATATTTCTAAAAAACTGATAGAATCATATATTTTAATAATATACGAAGAATAACGCTGATTTTTCAAGCGTTTTTTCTTTTAAAACAGCTAGCAGGTGGTGAAGTGAAAAGCTTGACGATCAAGTCAAACAATGTTGGTTTCAGCTTGCCGTATATATGTTGAGGCTGGGTAAAAAACAAATTTCAGGAGAAAATGAAGTCAATATTTCCACGATAAGATACATGATATCAAGCTTAGTTCATAATGTTTGATTTATAAAAAGAAAGAGAGTATAATGAGTTAAACCTACCTAAAGTATGCTCAAATATTTTAGGGGGGGCTTTTTATTTGCCCTTCCATTATATATTAACCGATAATTATCGGAAAAGGAGCAAAATGATATATGTTTTATAAAGGTAATGAAGATAGAGAAAAGCGCTTGCGGTTTTCGATTCGTAAGGTTAGTTTTGGAGCGGCCTCGGTAGCCGTGGCGGCGCTGTATCTCTTTATGGGAAGTGGAGCGGTATCTGCTGAGGAAGCGCAGGCCATACAGTCAAATGAGGAGGTGGCAGCTGATAAGGATTCGGAAATAGAGAAAAAATCAGAGGAACAGCAGCCAACCTACGCTGCTCCTGCTGCAAAGGAACAAGGATCTGCAACCAATACTGAAGCAGGGGATGAAGGCAAGCAAGAAAGTCATCCAGAGACCAAAGAGGAAGAAGCCAACTCATCTGAAAGAAGCGAAACTACAACAAAGACTCAATCGGATGAAGACTCTGTGAGTGGGGACTCTAGCTCTCCAAAATCTGAAGGTGAAGGTACAAGATCAGAAGAAGCAAGCAGCAAGCCAAAAGTACGTAAAAGACGTGATGCAGACCCTGCCCCACCAGCGACTGCAGCTGATGCCGATTCAGATGCAAATCAGACTTATGAAGCTCCAGGGAATGATGCAGGACTAGATGAATTAAAAGAAAAACTAGAAAAATTACCAAGCGCTATCCAAAATAACACAAAAATTAATAATATGAATGAATTAGGGGATAAAACAAATACACAATTGGGCCAAGTTCAAAATATTAAAGAATTCGGTGGTTGGAAAGCTGTAGGAGAAAATGGGAAATTTGCAATTGCAAGGAAAACTGGAGATGGAGTTTTTCCGATTGAAACAGTAAATACCGTGTATAGTGAACAAAGGGGGAGAAATAAGCACTATAGGACATATACAGGGGAACAAGCTTTTGATAGGACAAGTAACTATATCTTGTTGTTATCAGAGGTAAGGACGCATGCTAGCTCTACTGAGGCGGCCTACGATAATTCTGAATATAGAGGAACAGGATTATCGGGCAACACTGCCAAAGCTCTTAAGGATTATAATGGAATAGAGAAAACTTTCAAAACTTATTCAACGGAGCTAGGGTCAAAAGTAAAAATTCAATTCAAAACAGGATATACTGGTGATATTAATGGAACAAAGGCTAAATATAAAGTTGAAGTTATTTCTAATCAAAATGGAATGAAGAAAGTAATATATTCAAAAGTATTTGACCCTCAAAAACGATTAAGTGATGAAGAAGCGACAGTTACTGCAGCAACAGATGGTAATGGTAAGTTTATTCGTAGCGAATATAATAATCGTAATCTAAACAAGACAGAAGTAGAAAGTAAAATGACAGGAGATTATATTCCGACAGGGAGAGCAGGTACATTTGAAAGTAGAGAGATTGATTTAGAAAAAGGTGTTACGGATTATGCAGTACGAATTAGCTCTGCTGATAATGAACATTTAGGAATGGGTTATCAATCCCCATTAAGACAGTATGCATTACCAATATCAGGTTTAAGCTTTAATATTACTCAAAATACTAATAAAATAGCTAAAGATTTATTAACTAAAATTTATACTAAATTGAAAGAAACAGCTGATGAGGATGAAAGAGGGATGACATCAGAATCTAAGGATGCTTATAATGCTGAATTGGAGAACGTAAAAAATCTCATAGAAAATATTAATTTAGACACTACTGATAATTATAAAACGGCGTTAAAAAATGTTCTACAAAAACAAAAAGAACTAACAGCGGATAAGACAGAACTTACAGAAGCTAAAACAGCTCTTGAGGCCTTGACGGGTGAATCTGATCCAACAGGTGATAAAACGACCGAAAGTAAAGCGGCTTATGACCAAGCAAAAGTTGCAGCAGAAACAGCTCTTGAGAAAGCTAGACAGGTTATTGAGAATGACAATGCGACTCCACAACAAGTGTCAGAAGCTCTAGCAGAAGTAAAGGCTAAGAAAGCTAAACTTGAAGAAGCGAAAGCTGGATTAACAGAAAAGGCTACTAATGAACAAAAAGACGCCTTAGCTGAAGAACAGGTTAATAAAGATTTGGAGTTAGCTGATAAATCTAATAAAACTCCAGAAAGTATTCAAGCATATGAAGCAGAAGTAGCTAAGTTGCAAGCAGATTTAGACGCAGCGAAAGAGGCAGCTAAAGTAGTGGTGGCCAAGGGCGACAATGCGACCAAAGCAGAAGCTACAGAAGCTCAATCTAAAGTAGAAGCAGCGAAAACAGCTTTAGACAAAGCAGCAGAATTATTGAAAGCTCTTGATAGAGATGGTGCTAAAAAAGAAATTGCAGCTGCTGCTAAAAAAGCGATAGATGCTATTGAAGCTAGTACAACCTTAACGCCAGAACAAAAGGCGGAAGAAAAAGCAAAAGTAGATAAAGAAGCAAAATATGCAACAGATGCTATTGATAAAGCAACAACTGAAGATGGTATCAATTCTGCAAAAGATAAAGGAAAATTAGCTATCGAAAAAGAAGTTGCAATTACAGCAATCAATGCTGAAAAAACAGCGAAAGAAAAAGAAATCGATAATAATTCTAACTTATCCGACGATGAAAAAGCAGCGGCTAAGAAACAAGCCCAAGCGGCAGCGGACAAAGCTACCCAAGCCATTGACGCAGCAAACGACCAAGCAGGCGTGGACAAAGCGCAAGCAGACGGAATTGCCGCAGTAGCAGCAGTTAATCCAGTGGCTAAAGACAAAGCTAAAGAAGCAGTAGCAGCTAAGCTTAAGGAAAAAGAAGCCGAGATTGATGCGAACGCACAACTTTCAGATGCAGAAAAAGCAGTGGCTAAGAAACAAGCTAAAGCGGCAGCGGACAAAGCTATCCAAGCCATTGACGCAGCAAGCGACCAAGCAGGCGTGGACAAAGCGCAAGCAGATGGAATTGCCGCAATAGCAGCAGTTAACCCAGTGGCTAAAGACAAGGCTAAGGACAAAGCTAAGGAAGCAGTAGCAGCTAAGCTTAAGGAAAAAGAAGCCGAGATTGATGCGAACGCACAACTTTCAGATGCAGAAAAAGCAGTGGCTAAGAAACAAGCTAAAGCGGCAGCGGACAAAGCTATCCAAGCCATTGACGCAGCAAGCGACCAAGCAGGCGTGGACAAAGCGCAAGCAGACGGAATTGCCGCAGTAGCAGCAGTTAATCCAGTGGCTAAGGACAAAGCTAAGGAAGCAGTAGCAGCTAAGCTTAAGGAAAAAGAAGCCGAGATTGATGCGAACGCACAACTTTCAGATGCAGAAAAAGCAGCGGCTAAGAAACAAGCTAAAG
>NZ_MWSM01000034.1 GCF_002087075.1 Streptococcus pseudopneumoniae ATCC BAA-960 = CCUG 49455 | reverse complement strand
TTTTAAGTGATAAAGTCGGGTGTTCAGAGAGAAATGATTTAATAGCTCCTCCGCTATGTGTAATTCCAAGTTCTTTGAGTAGTGCTTGGAGGGTAATAAATTCTTCAAATAATTTGTATTCCATAATTCACCTCAATCTTTGGTATTATACCATATTTTCCTAAAAATAGTGAGAGAGACAGCTAGAAATGTAAGCGATTTTTATTTCAAAAGTGTTACAGGGAACAAGAAAATTTCAGGTTTTCGTGATATAATAGAAGTCTGTATATAAGGAGGTAAATCATGGAGTTAGTGCATGGAATTTCAACACATTTTATCCAATCAAAAAAGTTTAAAACAAACAAAATTACCGTGCGTTTTACCGCTCCATTATCCCTTGATACGATTGCAGGTCACATGTTGAGTGCAAGTATGCTAGAGACTGCTAATCAGATGTACCCCACTTCTCAAGATTTGAGGAGACACTTGGCCAGTCTATACGGTACAGATATGTCAACCAATTGTTTCAGAAGAGGGCAAAGCCACATTATAGAATTGACATTTACCTATGTTCGTGATGAGTTTTTAAGTAGGAAAAACGTGCTAACTTCTCAGATTTTGGAACTTGTAAAAGAAACTCTTTTTTCACCCGTAGTAGTTGATAATGGGTTTGATCCGGCCTTATTTGAAATTGAGAAAAAACAATTGCTAGCAAGTTTAGCAGCTGATATGGATGATTCTTTTTATTTTGCACATAAAGAATTGGATAAATTGTTTTTTCATGATGAACGTCTTCAATTGGAATATAGTGATTTACGAAATCGTATTTTAGCTGAAACTCCACAAAGTTCTTATTCTTGTTTCCAAGAATTTTTGGCCAATGATCGAATAGATTTCTTTTTCCTAGGTGATTTTAATGAGGTTGAAATTCAAAATGTATTAGAATCATTTGGCTTTAAAGCTCGAAAAGGAGATATGAAGGTTCAGTATTGTCAACCTTATTCCAATATCCTTCAGGAAGGTATGGTTCGGAAAAATGTGGGACAGTCTATTTTAGAGTTGGGATATTATTGCTCTGCTGAATATGGCGATGAGCAACATTTACCCATGATTGTAATGAATGGTTTACTTGGTGGATTTGCTCATTCTAAGCTCTTTACAAATGTCCGTGAAAATGCTGGATTAGCTTATACCATTTCAAGTCAGCTTGATTTATTTAGTGGATTCTTGAGAATGTATGCTGGTATCAATCGAGAAAATAGGAATCAGGCTCGAAAAATGATGAATAATCAATTACTTGATTTAAAAAAAGGTTATTTTACAGAGCTTGAGCTAGAGCAGACCAAGGAAATGATTCGTCGGTCTTTGTTGCTTTCTCAAGATAATCAAGGTTCATTGATTGAACGTGCTTATCAAAATGCCTTACTTGGAAAATCTTCAGCAGACTTTAAAGGTTGGATTGCAAAACTCGAGCAAGTTGACAAAGATGCTATTTGTAGAGCAGCTAATAATGTGAAACTACAGGCGATTTACTTTATGGAAGGAATAGAATGACAAAGGTTGTTTTTGAAGAAAAATACTATCCAGCTGTAAAAGAAATGATTTATCGAACTCGTTTGTCAAATGGATTAACAGTTGTTCTTTTGCCTAAAAAGGAATTTAAAGAGGTTTACGGGAGTGTCACTGTACAGTTTGGTTCGGTAGATACGCTTGTCACAGAAGTTGACGGAGATGTAAAAGAATATCCTGCGGGAATTGCTCATTTTCTTGAACATAAATTATTTGAGAGAGAAGATTCTAGCGATTTGATGTCTGCTTTTACGAGTCTAGGTGCAGATAGTAATGCCTTTACAAGTTTTACAAAAACAAGCTATCTTTTTTCAGCAACGGATCATTTTTTAGAAAATTTAGATTTACTTGATGAATTGGTAACATCAGCACATTTTACTGAAGATTCCATTTTAAGAGAGCAGGATATTATTCAGCAAGAACGAGAAATGTATCAAGATGATCCAGATTCGTGTTTATTCTTTTCAACCTTAGCGAATTTGTATCCAGGTACACCTTTAGCGACGGATATAGTTGGAAGTGAGGAGTCCATTTCCCAAATAAATCTAACTAATTTGCAAGAAAATTTTGCAAGATTTTACAAACCTGTAAACATGTCTCTGTTTTTAGTTGGTGATTTTGATGTAGAGAAAGTACAGGACTATTTTGAAAGAAAAAAACTGAAAGATTTAGATGTTCAGGAACTAGCAAGAGAAAAGTTTCTTTTACAGGCTGTAAAGCAAACAGACAGTATGAGAATGGAAGTATCTTCTCCCAAACTAGCGATTGGAGTTAGAGGTAAGCGAGAAGTTGCTGAGGCGGATTGCTATCGACATCATATTTTATTAAAATTATTGTTTGCAATGATGTTTGGTTGGACTTCGGATCGTTTTCAAAAATGTTATGAATCAGGTAAAATAGATGCTTCCTTATCTCTTGAAATTGAAGTAACAAGTCGTTTTCATTTTGTTATGTTGACAATGGATACGAAAGAGCCAGTTGCTTTATCCCATCAATTTAGGAAGGCCATTCGTAATTTTACAAAGGATTTAGATATTACAGAGGATCATTTAGATATTATCAAAAGAGAGATGTTTGGAGAATTTTTCAGTAGCATGAACTCTCTTGAATTGCTTGCAACGCAATATGATGCTTTTGAACATGGTGAGACAATTTTTGATTTGCCGAAAATTTTACAGGAAATTACTTTAGAGGATGTCCTTGAAGCAGGGCATCACTTAATAGATGAAGGGGATATAGTTGATTTCACAATATTCCCATCGTAGTAACCTATCATAATAGACACTAGAAAGAAGGGATGACAAGTATGAGAAAAAAAACAATTGGTGAGGTTTTACGATTAGCTAGAATCAATCAGGGATTGAGTTTAGATGAATTGCAGAAAAAGACAGAAATCCAGTTAGATATGTTGGAAGCAATGGAAGCAGACGATTTCGATCAACTTCCAAGTCCTTTTTACACGCGTTCTTTCTTGAGAAAATATGCATGGGCTGTTGAGTTAGATGACCAAATTGTCTTGGATGCTTATGATTCTGGGAGTATGATTACTTATGAGGAAGTAGATGTTGATGAAGACGAGTTGACAGGGCGCAGACGTTCAAGTAAGAAAAATAAGAAAAAACCATCCTTTTTACCTTTATTTTATTTTATCCTTTTTGCCTTATCTATTTTAATTTTTGTGGCCTATTATGTTTGGAACTATATTCAAACTCAACCAGAGGGGCCTTCTCTTTCTAATTACAGTGTGGTTCAATCAACAAGTTCAATAAGTTCAACTAGCTCTGTTCCCCACTCCTCAAGTAGTAGTTCATCTAGCAGTTCTTCTAGTATAGAATCAGCTATAAGTGTATCAGGTGAAGGAAATCATGTAGAAATCGCTTATAAGACAAGTAAGGAAACAGTTAAATTGCAATTGGCAGTTTCAGATGTTACAAGTTGGGTCAGCGTTTCAGAAAGCGAACTTGAGGGCGGTGTAACCTTATCGCCAGAGAAGAAAAGTGCAGAAGCAACAGTTGCAACTAAAAGTCCTGTAACAATTACCTTAGGTGTTGTAAAAGGTGTTGCTTTGACAGTAGATAATCAGACTGTTGATTTATCGAAATTAACAGCTCAGACTGGACAAATCACTGTAACCTTTACTAAAAATTAAGGAAAAACGAATGAAAAAAGAACAAATTCCCAATCTTTTAACAATAGGTCGAATTCTCTTTATACCTATTTTTATCTTTATTTTAACGATAGGAAATTCGATAGAGAGTCATATAGTGGCAGCTATTATCTTTGCTATTGCTAGTATTACAGATTATTTAGATGGATATTTAGCTCGTAAATGGAATGTGGTCAGTAATTTTGGTAAATTTGCAGATCCTATGGCGGATAAGTTACTAGTTATGTCGGCTTTTATTATGCTGATTGAGTTAGGTATGGCTCCAGCTTGGATTGTTGCAGTGATCATCTGTCGTGAGTTGGCTGTGACAGGTTTAAGGCTTTTATTGGTTGAAACTGGTGGAACAGTTTTAGCAGCAGCAATGCCTGGAAAAATTAAAACTTTTAGTCAGATGTTTGCCATTATTTTCTTGCTATTACATTGGACTTTGCTTGGTCAAGTTCTACTTTATGTGGCCTTGTTTTTCACTATCTACTCTGGCTATGATTATTTCAAGGGTAGTGCCTATGTATTTAAAGGGACATTTGGTTCGAAATGAAATCAATAATTGATGTAAAAAATCTTTCTTTTCGTTATAAGGAAAGTCAAGAATACTATGATGTGAAGGATATTACGTTTCACGTGAAACGTGGAGAATGGCTTTCGATTGTAGGGCATAATGGTAGTGGTAAATCAACGACGGTTCGATTAATTGATGGCTTACTGGAAGCAGAATCTGGAGAGATTGTAATAGATGGTCAACGGTTGACTGAGGAAAATGTTTGGAAAATACGTCGTCAAATCGGTATGGTTTTTCAAAATCCAGACAATCAATTTGTTGGAGCGACTGTTGAAGATGATGTAGCCTTTGGTTTGGAAAATCAGGGTCTTTCTCGTCAAGAAATGAAAAAGAGAGTGGAGGAAGCTCTAGATTTGGTTGGCATGTTGGACTTTAAAAAGAGAGAGCCGGCGCGTCTATCAGGTGGCCAAAAACAACGTGTGGCCATTGCAGGTGTTGTAGCCCTAAGACCAGCTATTTTAATCTTAGATGAAGCAACGAGTATGTTGGACCCTGAGGGGCGTAGAGAACTGATTGAGACAGTACAGGGAATTCGGAAAGACTATGATATGACGGTCATTTCTATTACCCATGATTTGGAAGAAGTTGCCATGAGTGACCGCGTATTGGTCATGAAAAAAGGGGAAATTGAATCAACTAGTAGCCCAAGAGAACTTTTCTCTCGAAATGATTTAGATCAAATTGGATTAGACGATCCTTTTGCCAATCAAGTAAAATATTCTTTGAGCCAGAATGGCTATGATTTACCTGAAAATTATTTGACAGAAAGTGAGCTAGAGGATAAATTATGGGAATTGCTCTAGAAAATGTGAGTTTTACATATCAAGAAGGGACTCCCTTATCTTCAACAGCTTTGTCGGATGTTTCTTTGACGATTGAAGATGGTTCTTATACGGCTTTAATTGGGCACACAGGTAGTGGTAAATCAACTATTTTACAACTCTTAAATGGTTTATTGGTGCCAAGTCAAGGGAGTGTGAGGGTTTTTGATACCTTAATCACCTCGACTTCTAAAAATAAAGATATTCGTCAAATTAGAAAACAGGTTGGCTTGGTATTTCAGTTTGCTGAAAATCAGATTTTTGAAGAAACGGTTTTGAAAGACGTTGCTTTTGGACCGCAAAATTTTGGAGTTTCTGAGGAAGATGCGGAGCAGATTGCGCGTGAGAAACTGGCTCTGGTTGGAATTGATGAATCACTTTTAAATCGTAGCCCGTTTGAGCTGTCAGGGGGACAAATGAGACGTGTGGCCATTGCAGGCATACTTGCCATGGAGCCAGCTGTATTAGTCTTAGATGAACCCACAGCAGGCCTGGATCCTCTGGGTAGAAAAGAGTTGATGAATTTGTTCAAAAAACTCCACCAGTCAGGGATGACCATTGTCTTGGTAACGCATTTGATGGATGATGTTGCTGAATATGCGAATCAAGTCTATGTGATGGAAAAGGGACGTCTAGTTAAGGGTGGTAAGCCAAGTGATGTCTTTCAAGATGTTGTCTTTATGGAAGAAGTGCAGTTGGGAGTACCTAAAATTACGGCCTTTTGTAAACGATTGGCTGATAGAGGCGTGTCATTTAAACGATTACCGATTAAGATAGAGGAGTTCAAGGAGTCGCTAAATGGATAGTATGATTTTGGGGCGTTATATCCCAGGGGATTCGATTGTTCACCGATTGGATCCACGTAGCAAATTGCTTGCTATGATGTTACTGATTTTAATCGTTTTCTGGGCTAATACTCCCTTGACGAATTTAATTCTTTTTATAGCGACAGGGATATTTATTGCCTTGTCAGGAGTATCTCTTTCATTTTTTATTCAGGGCTTGAAGTCTATGTTTTTCTTGATTGCCTTCACAACTATTTTTCAACTATTTTTCATTTCTAATGGGAATGTTTTATTTGAGTTTTCGTTTGTGAGAATCACGGATTATGCTTTGCAACAAGCTGGAATTATTTTTTGTCGCTTTGTATTGATTATTTTCTTTTCAACTTTGTTAACCTTAACGACCATGCCCTTAAGTTTGGCCTCAGCTGTCGAAGCTTTATTAGCACCTTTAAAGCGTGTGAAAGTTCCAGTTCATGAAATTGGATTGATGCTGTCCATGAGTCTACGTTTTGTCCCAACCTTGATGGATGATACGACGCGGATTATGAATGCACAGAAAGCGCGTGGAGTGGATTTTGGTGAAGGAAGCATTGTTCAAAAAGTAAAGGCGATGATTCCCATTTTGATTCCTCTTTTTGCAACAAGTTTAAAACGTGCGGATTCCTTGGCTATCGCTATGGAAGCGCGTGGTTATCAGGGTGGAAAAGGCAGAAGTCAATACCGACAATTGAAATGGACTCTAAAGGATACGCTGACCATTCTTGTTATTATCGTACTTGGTTGTTGCTTATTTTTCTTAAAATCTTAGTAGCTTTCAGGAATTGATAAAAAAGTTACTGTAACAGTTCTTGATATAAAGGTAGGGATATGAACCGTTTTAAAAAATCAAAATATGTCATTATTGTTTTTGTCACTGTTCTGCTTGTCTCAGCTCTCTTAGCGACGACTTATTCAAGTACAATTGTGACAAAATTAGGAGATGGAATCTCATTGGTTGATAGGGTTGTGCAAAAACCTTTTCGGTGGTTTGATTCTGTCAAATCAGATTTGGCTCATTTGACACGAGCATATAATGAAAATGAAAGTTTGAAGAAACAGCTTTACCAGTTAGAAGTCAAATCAAATGAGGCGGAAAGTTTAAAGACGGAAAATGAACAACTGCGTCAATTGCTTGATATGAAGTCTAAATTGCAAGCCACAAAGACTTTGGCAGCAGATGTTATTATGCGTTCTCCGGTATCTTGGAAGCAGGAGTTGACCTTGGATGCAGGTAGATCAAAAGGTGCTTCTGAGAATATGTTAGTAATTGCAAACGGTGGTTTGATTGGGAGTGTTTCAAAAGTGGAGGACAACTCTACTATGGTCAACCTTCTGACAAATACGGAAAATGCTGATAAGATTTCTGTTAAAATTCAACACGGCACTACCACAATTTATGGTATTATTGTTGGCTACGACAAGGAAAATGAAGTTCTTAAAATTAGCCAATTAAATAGTAATAGCGATATTAGTTCAGGCGATAAGGTGACAACGGGTGGATTAGGAAACTTTAATGTTGCGGATATTCCTGTTGGTGAAGTGGTTGCCACAACGCATAGTACAGACTATTTGACACGAGAAGTAACTGTTAAATTGAGTGCAGATACTCATAATGTGGATGTGATAGAATTAGTGGGGAATTCATAATGAGACAGTTGAAGCAGGTTGGAGTATTTTTATTGCTTCCTTTCTTTGTTCTAATTGACGCCCATATTAGCCAGCTTCTGGGCTCATTTTTCCCCCATGTACATTTGGCTAGTCATTTTCTGTTTCTATTTCTCTTATTTGAGACGATAGAAGTATCAGAGTATCTCTATCTAGTCTATTGTTTTGTTATAGGCTTGGTTTATGATGTTTACTTTTTCCATCTAATAGGGATTGCAACTCTCTTATTTATCTTATTGGGAGCCTTCCTTCATAAATTGAATAGTGTTATTTTGTTGAATCGTTGGACAAGAATGCTAGCTATGATTGTGCTGACATTCCTGTTTGAAATGGGTAGTTATCTTTTGGCTTTTATGGTAGGGTTGACAGTGGATAACATGTCTATTTTTATAGTCTATAGCTTGGTACCAACGATGATTTTAAATTTTTTATGGATTACTGTTTTTCAATTTATTTTTGAAAAATATTATCTATAAGAACGACATATAAATGTAACAAAGGCGTAATATTTATTGGAGTTTTTTTTGGTATACTAGTATTGTCTTAAACAGAAGGAGTATTTATTAACCATGAAGAAAAAAATCTTAGCCTCGCTTTTATTAAGTACAGTAATGGTTTCCCAGGCAGCAGTATTGACGACTGCCCATGCAGAAACGACTGATGATAAAATTGCTGCTCAAGATAATAAAATTAGTAACTTAACAGCACAACAAGAAGAAGCACAAAAACAAGTTGATCAAATTCAGGAGCAAGTATCTGCTATTCAAGCAGAGCAATCTAACTTGCAATCTGAAAATGATAGATTACAAGCAGAATCTAAGAAACTCGAGGGTGAGATTACAGAACTTTCCAAAAACATTGTTTCTCGTAACCAATCTTTGGAAAAACAAGCTCGTAGTGCTCAAACAAATGGAGCTGCAACTAGCTATATCAATACCATTGTAAACTCAAAATCAATTACAGAAGCTATTTCACGTGTTACTGCAATGAGTGAAATCGTATCTGCGAACAACAAAATGTTAGAACAACAAAAGGCAGATAAAAAAGCTATTTCTGAAAAACAAGTAGCAAATAATGATGCTATCAATACTGTAATTGCTAATCAACAAAAATTAGCTGATGATGCTCAAGCATTGACTACGAAACAGGCAGAACTAAAGGCTGCTGAATTGAGTCTTGCTGCTGAGAAAGCGACAGCTGAAGGGGAAAAAGCAAGTCTATTAGAGCAAAAAGCAGCAGCTGAGGCAGAGGCTCGTGCAGCTGCGGAAGCAGAAGCAGCTTATAAAGAAAAACAAGCTAGCCAACAACAATCAGTACTTGCTTCAGGTAATACAAACCTAACAGCACAGGTACAAGCAGTATCTGAATCTGCAGTAGCACTTGTTCAGGCTAAAGTACGTCCAACATATAACACAAATGCCTCAACTTATCCAATTGGAGAATGTACATGGGGAGTTAAAACATTAGCACCTTGGGCTGGAGACTACTGGGGTAATGGAGCACAGTGGGCTACAAGTGCAGCTGCAGCAGGTTTCCGTACAGGTTCAACCCCTCAAGTTGGAGCAATTGCATGTTGGAACGATGGTGGATATGGACACGTAGCGGTTGTTACAGCTGTTGAATCAACAACACGTATCCAAGTATCAGAATCAAACTATGCAGGTAATCGTACAATTGGAAATCACCGTGGATGGTTCAATCCAACAACGACTTCTGAAGGTTTTGTAACATATATTTATGCAGACTAATTATAGAGGGACTCGAATAGAGCCCTCTTTTCAGATTTTACCAGAGACAATAACTATTAAAAATCCCATCAAAATAGCTTGAAAATATCGAAAAAGTATGGTAGAATAAAAATTGTCGTATGAACGATAATACTCATTCTTGATGAATTGTGAAGCAGTTGCCCTTGGGTCGTTTTGCGAGTTGAAGTCAAGAAGAGGAAAAAAACAAAAAGGAGAAATACTCATGGCAGTAATTTCAATGAAACAACTTCTTGAGGCTGGTGTACACTTTGGTCACCAAACTCGTCGCTGGAACCCTAAGATGGCTAAGTACATCTTTACAGAGCGTAACGGAATCCACGTTATCGACTTGCAACAAACTGTAAAATATGCTGACCAAGCATACGACTTCATGCGTGATGCAGCAGCTAACGATGCAGTTGTATTGTTCGTTGGTACTAAGAAACAAGCAGCTGATGCAGTTGCTGAAGAAGCAGTACGTTCAGGTCAATACTTCATCAACCACCGTTGGTTGGGTGGAACTCTTACAAACTGGGGAACAATCCAAAAACGTATCGCTCGTTTGAAAGAAATCAAACGTATGGAAGAAGATGGAACTTTCGAAGTTCTTCCTAAGAAAGAAGTTGCACTTCTTAACAAACAACGTGCGCGTCTTGAAAAATTCTTGGGTGGTATCGAAGATATGCCTCGTATCCCAGATGTGATGTACGTAGTTGACCCACATAAAGAGCAAATCGCTGTTAAAGAAGCTAAAAAATTGGGAATCCCAGTTGTAGCGATGGTTGACACAAATACTGATCCAGATGATATTGATGTAATCATCCCAGCTAACGATGACGCTATCCGTGCTGTTAAATTGATCACAGCTAAATTGGCTGACGCTATCATCGAAGGACGTCAAGGTGAGGATGCAGTAGCAGTTGAAGCAGAATTTACAGCTTCAGAAACTCAAGCAGATTCAATTGAAGAAATCGTTGAAGTTGTAGAAGGCGACAACGCTTAATTTATATAAATAGTAATTACCTAGGAGGGCGGGGCTTAGCCCGGCTCTCCTATTTTTAAAAAATATAGGAGAATCAAAATGGCAGAAATTACAGCTAAACTTGTAAAAGAGTTGCGTGAAAAATCTGGTGCTGGTGTTATGGACGCTAAAAAAGCATTGGTTGAAGTGGAAGGCGATATCGAAAAAGCGATTGAATTGCTTCGCGAAAAAGGTATGGCAAAAGCAGCTAAGAAAGCTGACCGTGTTGCTGCAGAAGGTTTGACTGGTGTTTATGTTGACGGTAACATTGCAGCAGTTGTTGAAGTAAATGCTGAAACTGACTTCGTTGCGAAAAACGCTCAATTTGTTGAGTTGGTAAACGCAACAGCTAAAGCAATCGTTGAAGGAAAACCAGCTAACAACGAAGAAGCTCTTGCTTTGACAATGCCTTCAGGTGAAACTCTTGAAGCTGCATACGTATCTGCAACAGCGACTATCGGAGAAAAAATCTCATTCCGTCGCTTTGCTTTGATTGAAAAAACAGATGCACAACACTTCGGAGCATACCAACACAACGGTGGACGTATCGGTGTTATCTCTGTAATCGAAGGTGGAGACGAAGCACTTGCTAAACAAATTTCAATGCACATCGCAGCGATGAAACCAACAGTTCTTTCATACAAAGAATTGGATGAGCAATTTGTTAAAGATGAGTTGGCACAATTGAACCACGTTATCGACCAAGATAACGAAAGCCGTGCAATGGTTAACAAACCAGCTCTTCCACACTTGAAATATGGATCAAAAGCTCAATTGACTGATGATGTTATTGCTCAAGCTGAAGCTGACATCAAAGCTGAGTTGGCTGCAGAAGGCAAACCAGAAAAAATCTGGGATAAAATTATCCCAGGTAAAATGGATCGCTTCATGCTTGACAACACTAAAGTTGACCAAGCTTACACACTTCTTGCACAAGTTTACATCATGGATGATAGCAAGACAGTTGAAGCATACCTTGAATCAGTTAACGCTTCAGTAGTTGAGTTCGCTCGCTTTGAAGTTGGTGAAGGTATCGAAAAAGCTGCAAACGACTTCGAAGCTGAAGTTGCAGCTACAATGGCAGCAGCCTTGAATAACTGATTATAGAAAGGAAGTAAATTTGCTTCCTTTTTTCTATGCAGTCGATCCCTATAGGGAGAGCTTCCTATTTTTAAGGTAAAAATAAAAAGCCCTATAATAAGGGCCAATTGTATTTAGGAGACTAAACTTCAAATTCATAGAGTGCTGTAGAGAGATAACGTTCACCGTTATCTGGTGCTAGAGCAAGGACCTTTTTACCTGTACCTAATTTTTTGGCAACCTCGATGGCTCCGTAGATAGCTGCAGCTGAAGAAATCCCTACAAGGAAGCCTTCTTTTCCACCAATTTCACGTCCGAGTGCAAGAGCATCATCTGATGTTACACGAACAATACCATCATAGGCGTTTGTATCAAGTGTATCAGGAATAAATCCAGCTGAGATACCTTGAATTTTGTGAGGACCAGGTTTTTCACCAGATAGAATAGCAGATTCATCTGCTTCCACTGCATAAACTTGAATGTTTGAATTTGCTGATTTGAGTGCATGAGAAACACCAGAAATTGTTCCACCAGTACCCACTCCAGCAACAAAGGCATCTAGTCCATCTTTACCGAAAGCAGCTAGTATTTCAGCTCCTGTTGTTCTTTCGTGTACTTCTGGATTTGCTGGATTGTCAAATTGAAGAGGAAGGAAACCATCACGTTCAGCAGCGATTTCTTGAGCCTTAGCAATAGCACCTTTCATTCCTTCGCTACCAGGAGTAAGGACGAGTTCAGCACCATAGGCTTGGATAATCTTACGTCGTTCCACACTCATAGTTTCAGGCATAACGATAACAACTTTATACCCTTTAGCAGCCCCTACCCATGAAAGTCCAATACCAGTGTTTCCACTTGTTGCTTCAACAATAGTAGAACCAGGTTTCAGAATACCGTCTTGTTCAGCTTTTTCAATCATGCTAAGAGCAATACGGTCTTTTACAGAAGAACCAGGGTTAAATGCTTCAAGTTTTACATAGACATCTGCAGCACCTTCTGGCACAATGTTGTTTAGTTTAACAATCGGAGTTTGACCGATTAGTTCAGTAATGTTGTTATAAATAGACATATGAATACCTCTTTGTATAAGATATTTCTAGTATAACGCTAACTATACCATTTGTAAAATATAGAAATCCTATCGGAGCGATAGGATTTTTTTATATCACAGGTCTAAGCCATTAATTTTTAAGCGATTGTGATAGGCTAATTCTAGT
This sequence comes from Streptococcus pseudopneumoniae ATCC BAA-960 = CCUG 49455, assembly GCF_002087075.1. Lineage (GTDB taxonomy): Bacteria > Bacillota > Bacilli > Lactobacillales > Streptococcaceae > Streptococcus > Streptococcus pseudopneumoniae. The sequence goes on along the minus strand of NZ_MWSM01000034.1, from coordinate 17,271 downwards.
AAATAGGTGTAAAGGAGAACGCTATCCGTTTTCTTTTTGAATTGCTTCATTTTCTAGTAAGTCTTGGCAAGCGCCTTTTTATGTTGCTAATTAAAGTAGCGGTGAAAATATCAGCGAAACACTGTATTATCTATTATTTACACTAAGTTTACAGGAACTTCAACTTCTCGTAAACCTTGATCAGTTAAAGTGACTTTTCCATTAAAAAACTCTATAAGTGAAGCTTTAATAGTTTCTTTTTCTTCTTTATCAACATAAATCATCGTATCGACTTGATCTGTAAAGTTTGTATCCAGCTCCATGAGATTATGTTCTTTAAGGAAGTTATTATATTCTTGGTACTGAGCGTAAGACATTTGAATAGCAATGCCCGCCTGTTCCTTTATTTCAATGATGCCAATTTCTTTGACAGCTAAGGCAACACTGCCAGCGTAAGCACGAATCAATCCTCCAGCGCCTAGTTTAATGCCACCAAAGTAGCGTGTCACGACTACACAGAGATTGGTGAGATTGTGATTTTCTAGTACTCCAAGCATGGGAACGCCAGCAGTACCACTAGGCTCACCATCATCACTTGTCCGTTTGATTTCACTACGTTCCCCAATAATGAAGGCAGAGCAGTTGTGCGTAGCTTTGTAGTGCTCTTTCTTGATGGCAGTAATGAAGTCACGAGCCTCTTCTTCGCTATAAACATGCTTGGCATGACAGATAAAGCGGGATTTTTTGATTTCTTCTTGGACTTGTCCGTCCTCTTTAATTGTTCTAAATTCCATGATTTAATTGTACTAAAAAATCATCTAAAGCGCTAGGTTTTTACGAATAAAGAAGTATGAAAGTAAATCCAAATTATCTCGGTCGTTTGTTTACTGAGAATGAATTAACTAAAGAGGAACGTCAGTTGGCGGAGAAACTTCCAGCAATGAGAAAGGATAAAGGGAAACTTTTCTGTCAACGTTGTGATAGTGCTATTTTAGATGAATGGTATTTGCCCATCGGTGCTTACTATTGTAGGGAGTGTTTACTGATGAAGCGAGTCAGGAGTGATCAAGCTTTATACTATTTTCCGCAGGAGGATTTTCCGAAGCAAGATGTTCTTAAATGGAGTGGTCAATTAACTCCTTTTCAAGAGAAGGTATCACAGGGACTGATTCGAGCAGTAGACAAGCAGGAGCCAACCTTGGTTCACGCTGTAACAGGAGCTGGAAAGACAGAAATGATTTATCAAGTAGTGGCCAAAGTGATTGATGAAGGTGGTGCAGTATGTTTGGCCAGTCCTCGCATAGATGTTTGTTTGGAGCTATACAAGCGCCTGCAAGATGATTTTGCTTGCGAGATATCTTTACTACACGGAGAATCAGAGCCGTATTTTCGAACACCACTAGTTGTTGCGACGACCCATCAGTTATTGAAGTTTTATCAAGCTTTTGATTTGCTGATAGTGGATGAAGTAGATGCCTTTCCTTATGTTGACAATCCCACGCTTTACCATGCTGTCAAGAATAGTGTAAAGGAGAATGGATTGAGAATCTTTTTAACAGCGACTTCGACAGATGAGTTAGATAGGAAAGTCCGTTTAGGAGAACTAAAAAGATTGAGCTTACCGAGACGGTTTCATGGAAATCCGTTGATTATTCCAAAACCAATTTGGTTATCGGATTTTAATCGCTACTTAGATAAGAAGTGTTTGTCGCCAAAGTTAAAGTCCTATATTGATAAGCAGAGAAAGACAGGTTATCCGTTACTTATTTTTGCTTCAGAAATTAAGAAAGGGGAGCAGTTAAAAGAAATCTTACAGGAGCAATTTCCAAATGAGAAAATTGGCTTTGTATCTTCTGTAACAGAGGATCGATTAGAGCAAGTACAAGCTTTTCGAGATGGGGAGCTGACAATACTTATCAGTACGACAATCTTGGAGCGTGGAGTTACATTCCCTTGTGTGGATGTTTTCGTAGTAGAGGCCAATCATCGTTTGTTTACCAAGTCTAGTTTGATTCAAATTGGTGGACGAGTTGGACGAAGTATGGATAGACCGACAGGAGATTTGCTTTTCTTCCATGATGGGTTAAATGCTTCAATTAAGAAGGCGATTAAGGAAATTCAGATGATGAATAAGGAGGCTGGTCTATGAAGTGCTTGTTATGTGAGCAGACTATGAAGACTGTTTTAACTTTTAGTAGTCTCTTACTTCTGAAGAATGATGCCTCCTGTCTTTGTTTAGATTGTGATTCTACTTTTGAGAGGATTGGAGAAGAGCACTGTCCAAACTGTATGAAAATAGGATTGTCAACAAAGTGTCAAGATTGTCAACTTTGGTGTAAAGAAGGAGTTGAAGTCAGTCATAGAGCAATTTTTACTTACAATCAAGCTAAGAAGGATTTTTTCAGTCGGTATAAGTTTGATGGAGACTTCCTTTTAAGAAAAGTTTTTGCTTCAGTTTTAAGTGAGGAGTTAAAAAAGTACAAAGAGTATCAATTTGTAGTCATTCCCCTAAGTCCTGATAGATATGCTAACAGAGGATTTAATCAGGTTGAGGGCTTGGTAGAGGCAGCAGGTTTTTCGTATCTGGATTTACTAGGGAAAAGAGAAGAGAGAGCCAGTTCTTCTAAAAATCGTTCAGAACGCTTGGGGACAGAACTTCCTTTCTTTATAAAAAGTGGATTCACTATTCCTAAAAAAATCCTACTTATAGATGATATCTATACTACAGGAGCAACTATAAATCGTGTCAAGAAACTGTTGGAAGAAGCTGGTGCTAAGGATGTAAAAACATTTTCCCTTGTAAGATGAGGAAAAAATTTGCAAAAATAGAATGAAAGCGTTATAATAAAATCATAAAAACAAAAATGTTTAGAAAGAAGGTACTCATATGATTAAATATAGTATCCGTGGTGAAAACCTAGAAGTAACAGAAGCAATTCGTGATTATGTAGTTTCTAAACTCGAAAAGATCGAAAAGTACTTCCAGCCAGAACAAGAGTTGGATGCCCGCATTAACTTAAAAGTTTATCGTGAAAAAACAGCTAAAGTGGAAGTAACGATTCCGCTTGGATCTATTACTCTCCGTGCAGAAGATGTGTCTCAAGATATGTATGGTTCAATTGACCTTGTAACTGATAAAATTGAACGTCAGATTCGTAAAAATAAAACAAAAATCGAGCGTAAAAATAAAAATAAGGTAGCAACTGGTCAATTATTTACAGATGTTTTGGTGGAAGATTCAAATGTTGTCCAGTCTAAAGTTGTTCGTTCAAAACAAATTGATTTAAAACCAATGGATTTGGAAGAAGCAATTCTACAAATGGATTTATTGGGGCATGATTTCTTTATCTATGTGGATGTTGAAGATCAGACAACCAATGTGATTTATCGTCGTGAGGATGGCGAAATTGGTTTGTTAGAGGTTAAAGAATCTTAATTTCAATATGTGTAAAGGTAGGTTTACTGAATTGTAAACTACCTTTTTCTTATAATTGATAGAATTACTGATTACACTTTTAAAAAGTCGCTTTTTGAGGGGTATTATGGTATAATGGGTGCCAAGAGGTTTTGAATGAAAAAATTTTATGTAAGTCCAATTTTTCCTATTCTAGTAGGATTGATTGCGTTTGGAGTCTTATCCACTTTCATTATTTTTGTTAATAATAATCTGTTGACGGTTTTCATTTTGTTTCTTTTTGTAGGAGGCTATGTTTTTTTATTTAAGAAACTGAGAGTGCATTATACAAGGAGTGATGTAGAACAGATACAGTATGTAAACCACCAAGCGGAAGAAAGTTTGACAGCTCTATTGGAACAGATGCCTGTAGGTGTTATGAAATTGAATTTATCTTCTGGAGAGGTTGAGTGGTTTAATCCCTATGCTGAATTGATTTTGACCAAGGAAGATGGCGATTTTGATTTAGAAGCTGTTCAAACGATTATCAAGGCTTCAGTAGGAAATCCGTCTACTTATGCTAAGCTGGGTGAGAAGCGTTATGCTGTTCATATGGATTCTTCTTCCGGTGTTTTGTATTTTGTAGATGTATCCAGGGAGCAAGCCATAACAGATGAATTAGTAACGAGTCGACCAGTGATTGGAGTTGTGTCTGTGGATAATTATGATGATTTGGAGGATGCAACTTCTGAGTCAGATATTAGTCAAATCAATAGTTTTGTAGCTAATTTTATATCAGAGTTTTCAGAAAAATACATGATGTTTTCTCGTCGGGTAAGTATGGATCGATTTTATCTATTTACTGACTATACGGTGCTTGAGGGCTTGATGAATGATAAATTTTCTGTTATTGATGCTTTCAGAGAAGAGTCGAAACAGAGGCAGTTGCCCTTGACCTTAAGTATGGGATTTTCTTATGGCGATGGAAATCATGATGAAATAGGGAAAGTTGCTTTGCTCAACTTGAACTTGGCTGAAGTACGTGGTGGCGACCAGGTGGTTGTCAAGGAGAATGATGAAACGAAAAATCCAGTCTACTTTGGCGGTGGGTCGGCTGCGTCCATCAAGCGCACTCGTACCCGTACTCGATCAATGATGACAGCCATATCTGATAAGATTCGTAGTGTGGATCAAGTGTTTGTAGTTGGGCATAGAAATTTAGATATGGATGCTTTGGGCTCTGCTGTAGGTATGCAGTTGTTCGCCAGCAATGTGATTGAAAATAGCTATGCTCTTTATGACGAAGAACAAATGTCTCCAGATATTGAACGAGCTGTTTCATTCTTAGAAAAAGAAGGAGTTACGAAGTTGTTGTCTGTTAAGGATGCAATGGGGATGGTGACCAATCGTTCTTTGTTGATTCTTGTAGACCATTCAAAGACAGCCTTAACATTATCAAAAGATTTTTATGATTTATTTACCCAAACCATTGTTATTGACCACCATAGAAGGGATCAGGATTTCCCAGACAATGCAGTTATCACTTATATCGAAAGTGGTGCAAGCAGTGCCAGTGAGTTGGTAACGGAGTTGATTCAGTTCCAAAATTCTAAGAAAAATCGTTTGAGTCGTATGCAAGCAAGTGTCTTGATGGCTGGTATGATGCTGGATACTAAAAATTTCACCTCACGAGTGACTAGTCGGACATTTGATGTTGCTAGCTATCTCAGAACGCGCGGAAGTGATAGTATTGCTATCCAAGAAATCGCTGCGACAGATTTTGAAGAATATCGTGAGGTCAATGAACTGATTTTACAGGGGCGTAAATTAGGTTCAGATGTACTAATAGCAGAGGCTAAGGACACGAAATGCTATGATACAGTTGTTATTAGTAAGGCAGCAGATGCCATGTTAGCTATGTCAGGTATTGAAGCGAGTTTTGTTCTTGCGAAAAATACACAAGGCTTTATATCCATCTCAGCTCGGAGTCGTAGTAAACTGAATGTGCAACGGATTATGGAAGAGTTAGGCGGTGGAGGTCACTTTAATTTGGCAGCAGCTCAAATTAAAGATTTAACCTTGTCAGAAGCAGGTGAAAAACTGACAGAAATTGTATTAAATGAAATAAAGGAAAAGGAGAAAGAAGAATGAAAGTAATCTTTTTAGCAGATGTTAAAGGAAAAGGTAAAAAAGGCGAAATTAAGGAAGTACCAACAGGGTATGCGCAAAACTTTCTTATCAAAAAGAACCTAGCAAAAGAAGCGACTGCTCAAGCTGTAGGTGAACTTCGTGGTAAACAAAAATCTGAAGAGAAAGCTCACGCTGAGATGATTGCAGAAGCAAAAGCAATTAAAGCCCAGCTTGAAGCAGAAGAAACAGTTGTAGAATTTGTTGAAAAAGTTGGTCCAGATGGTCGTACCTTTGGTTCTATTACCAATAAGAAGATTGCAGAAGAATTGCAAAAGCAATTTGGAATTAAGATTGATAAACGTCATATTCAAGTACAAGCTCCGATTCGAGCAGTTGGTTTGATTGATGTGCCAGTGAAAATCTATCAAGATATCACAAGTGTAATCAATCTTCGTGTGAAAGAAGGATAAGTTTACACCTTCTTGACAAGATTGTAAAAGGAAGGGAAATCTGATGGCAGAAGTAGAAGAGTTACGAGTACAACCTCAAGATATCTTAGCTGAACAATCCGTTTTGGGGGCTATCTTTATTGATGAGAGTAAGCTTGTTTTTGTGCGAGAATATATTGAGTCTCGGGACTTTTTTAAGTATGCCCATCGTTTGATTTTCCAAGCTATGGTCGATTTATCCGATCGTGGCGATGCCATAGATGCAACAACGGTTCGTACCATTCTTGATAATCAAGGCGATTTGCAGAATATTGGTGGCTTGTCTTACTTGGTTGAGATTGTCAATTCTGTGCCAACTTCTGCTAATGCGGAGTATTATGCTAAAATCGTTGCAGAAAAGGCTATGTTACGGCGATTAATCGCCAAGTTGACAGAGTCTGTCAATCAAGCTTACGAAGCGTCGCAACCAGCTGATGAAATCATTGCTCAGGCAGAAAAAGGCCTGATTGATGTCAGTGAAAATGCTAATCGAAGCGGGTTTAAGAACATTCGAGATGTGTTGAATGTCAACTTTGGAAATCTGGAAGCTCGCTCGCAACAAACGACCGATATTACAGGTATTGCGACAGGCTATCGTGATTTAGATCATATGACGACTGGTCTGCATGAAGAGGAGTTGATTATCTTAGCAGCTCGTCCGGCGGTTGGTAAGACAGCTTTTGCCTTGAATATCGCTCAGAATATTGGGACTAAGTTGGACAAAACGGTTGCTATCTTTTCGCTGGAAATGGGTGCGGAAAGTCTAGTCGATCGTATGTTAGCGGCAGAAGGGTTGGTTGAGTCGCATTCTATCCGTACAGGTCAATTGACCGATGAGGAGTGGCAAAAATATACCATTGCTCAAGGGAACCTAGCAAACGCAAGTATCTATATCGATGATACGCCAGGGATTCGAATTACAGAGATTCGTTCTCGTTCTCGTAAACTGGCTCAAGAAACGGGCAATCTAGGTTTGATTTTGATAGATTACTTGCAGCTTATCACGGGAACTGGGCGAGAAAACCGCCAACAAGAAGTTTCAGAAATTTCACGTCAGTTGAAAATCCTAGCCAAGGAACTGAATGTTCCAGTAATCGCTCTGAGTCAGTTGTCTCGTGGTGTAGAACAACGTCAGGATAAAAGACCAGTCTTGTCTGATATTCGTGAATCTGGGTCTATCGAGCAGGACGCTGATATCGTAGCCTTTCTTTATCGCGACGATTACTATGAGCGTGGTGGTGAAGAAGAGGAAGGCATACCAAATAATAAGGTGGAAGTTATTATCGAGAAAAACCGTAGTGGAGCTCGTGGAACTGTGGAATTGATTTTCCAAAAAGAATACAATAAATTTTCAAGTATCTCAAAGAGGGAGGCATAAGATGTCAGATGCATTTACAGATGTAGCCAAGATGAAAAAAATCAAAGAGGAAATCAAGGCGCATGAGGGTCATGTAATTGAAATGACTTTGGAAAATGGGCGCAAGCGCCAAAAAAATAGATTGGGTAAGTTAATTGAAGTTTATCCATCCCTATTTATTGTGGAATTTGGGAACGTTGAAGGAGATAAACAAGCTAATGTTTACGTTGAATCCTTTACCTACTCAGATATCCTTACAGAAAAGAATTTGATTCATTATCTGGACTAAAGTGAGAGATTTTCTCACTTTTTCTTTTTTCTCCGAATAGTTTAAGTGAAGGCAATCTTCGATTTATATTATTTTTCAAGGAGGAAGAATGAAAATTTTACCGTTTATAGCAAGAGGGACAAGTTATTACTTGAAGATGTCAGTTAAAAAGCTTGTTTCTTTTTTAGTAGTAGGATTGATGCTAGCAGCGGGTGATAGTGTCTATGCCTACTCTGGAGGGAATGGATCGATTGCGCGTGGAGATGATTATCCTGCTTATTATAAAAATGGGAGCCAGGAGATTGATCAGTGGCGCATGTATTCTCGTCAGTGTACTTCTTTCGCAGCCTTTCGTTTGAGTAATGTCAATGGTTTTGAGATTCCAAGGGCTTATGGAAATGCGAATGAATGGGGGCATCGTGCTCGTCGTGAAGGCTATCGTGTAGATAATACACCGACGATTGGCTCCATTGCTTGGTCTACTGCAGGAACTTATGGGCATGTTGCCTGGGTGTCAAATGTAATGGGAGATCAGATTGAGATCGAGGAATATAACTATGGTTATACAGAAGCCTATAATAAACGAAGTATAAAAGCAAATACGATGACAGGATTTATTCATTTTAAAGATTTGGCTGGTGGCAGTGTTGGGACTAGTCAATCCTTAGCTTCAACAGGGGGCACACATTATTTTAAGACTAAGTCAGCTATCAAAAATCAACCTCTAGCTAGCGCAACTGTGATTGATTACTATTATCCTGGGGAGAAGGTTCATTATGATCAAATTCTCGAAAAAGATGGCTACAAGTGGTTGAGTTATACGGCTTATAACGGAAGTCGTCGCTATATACAGCTAGAGGGAGTGACTTCTTCACAAAATTATCAGAATCAATCAGGAAATAGCTCTAGCTATAGATCCAATAGTAGTCCAACTGTCGGTTGGAAGAAAATAAATGGTAGTTGGTATCATTTCAAATCAAATGGTTCTAAATCAACAGGCTGGCTGAAAGACGGTTCTAGCTGGTATTATTTGAAATTATCTGGTGAAATGCAGACAGGATGGTTAAAGGAAAATGGCTCGTGGTATTATCTGGATAGTTCAGGGGCAATGAAAACAGGCTGGTATCAAGTTTCTGGTAAGTGGTATTATTCTTACTCTTCAGGTGCCCTAGCTGTTAATACGACGGTGGATGGCTACAGAGTAAACAGTGATGGAGAACGAGTGTAGAAAATTGGAGTAGGAAATTTTTCCTGCTCTTTTCTGGTACGACGGGCATGTCGTGCATCTGAGGTGTAAGTCCTCGGTGGGCACCTGCTACCGGTGAACCCAATAGCGATTCCCAAGCCTGACTATCGTGAGGTAGCGGATTAAAACGGTCTGGGGATAGACCGTTTTAAGTCTGACACTGGAAATAAGAATCGTCAGAGGAAGGGATAGCGAAATCGTGGCTCTACGAACAGGAAGGTGATAGTAAGGCGTATATAGCGGATAAGGGGGCCAGAAACTCTAAAGTCCAAAAAGGTAGTCGTAACCCATATGCGTAAATCACGAGAGTAATTGAATTCGGACTAAGGTTTGTGTGAAAAAGATAAATCTTTCTAGAGTCTAAAGACTCTGCGTCAGATTTCCTATTTTCACTCTAACCTTTTAACGTCCTCATATCTTGTATAAACGAGGAAAGATGTAGGACTTATCCCGTGAGGTCTCATGAGCGCTGAAAGCGTAGTAACAAGGAATCATGAGAAGTCAGCCGAACCCATAGTAGTGAGGAAACTTCTGTAATGGAAGTGGAGCGAAGGGGTGAATACTCAAACAGTCTGGGGAGAGACTGTTTGAGGTCTGTCGCTAGAAAGAGAAAACGACAGATCGAAGTAATCCTACTTTACTTGTGTCTGTAAAACGAGAGGTCTGATAGAACTGGACTCTGTCACGTATTGACTAGATGAAGGTTCACCAATATAAGATATCCCTCAGGCACCAAAACAAGAAAGGAATAGGCACATGTCAAAATTGCTAGATAAGATAGTATCACGCGAAAATATGCTGGAAGCCTACAATCAAGTAAAATTCAATAAAGGCTCAGCTGGGATTGATGGAATGACTATAGAAGAGATGGATAATTATCTCAGACAAAACTGGCGCTTGACTAAGGAACTGATAAAACAGAGAAAATATAAGCCTCAACCAGTTCTTAGAGTTGAGATTCCTAAACCAAACGGAGGCATCCGTCAACTAGGGATTCCGACAGTGATGGATAGGATAATCCAACAAGCCATTGTCCAAGCTCTTAGAGTACTTAAATGACGGCTATGAGTGGATAGTGGATATAGACCTAGAGAAATTTTTCGATAGGGTTCCTCAAGATAGATTGATGTCCTTAGTACATAATATGATCGAAGACGGAGATAGGGAATCCTTGATTCGTAAGTATCTTCATTCAGGTGTTATCATTAATGGTCAGCGTCATAAAACGCTAGTTGGCACACCACAGGGAGGAAATGTATCTCCTCTCTTATCCAATATCATGCTTAATGAATTGGACAAGGAATTAGAAAAGAGGGGACTTCGATTTGTGCGCTACGCAGATGATTGTGTGATGACTGTCGGAAGCGAGGCAGCCGCTAAGCGTGTGATGTATTCAGTTAGTCGTTTTATTGAGAAACGGCTAGGTTTGAAAGTAAATATGACCAAGACTAAGATTACCAGACCAAGAGAGCTGAAATACTTAGGTTTTGGGTTCTGGAAATCATCAGATGGTTGGAAAAGTCGTCCCCATCAAGATAGTGTTCGGAGATTTAAGTTTAAATTGAAGAAACTAACACAGAGGAAATGGAGTATAGACCTAACAAGACGTATTGAACAACTGAATTTGTCCATTCGAGGATGGATAAACTATTTCTCATTGGGAAATATGAAAAGTATTGTCACCAGCATAGATGAGCGCTTGCGTACTCGCCTACGAGTGATTATCTGGAAGCAATGGAAGAAGAAATCGAGACGACTATGGGGATTGCTTAAGTTAGGAGTTCCTAAATGGATAGCAGATAAGGTATCTGGCTGGGGTGACCATTATCAATTAGTAGCTCAGAAGTCGGTACTAAACGTGCTATATCAAAACCAGTCCTTGAAAAACGTGGACTGGTTTCGTGTTTGGATTATTACCTTGAACGACATGCGTTAAAAGTTAGTTGAACCGCCGTATGCCGAACGGCACGTACGGTGGTGTGAGAGGGGCTAGAGATTATCCCCTACTCGATTAAGCAATTTCCTTGACATTTTTCTTATTTTGCGCTATCATATATACATATAATATATGGGAGTCTGTGTACAGTCTGAGAGGAAGTGTTAAACTTCGACCGCACCTGATCTGGGTAATGCCAGCGGAGGGAACGATACTTAGTCTAATTTTGCACCTTTTCCATGTATGATAAAGGTTTTTCTTTTTTTAAAAAGGAAAACGAGAAGAGGAGGTTCTTATGAAAGCAAGCATTGCCTTGCAAGTTTTACCCCTAGCACAGGGGATTGATCGGATAGCTGTTATTGATCAGGTCATTGCTTATCTGCAAACTCAAGAAGTGACGATGGTAGTGACACCATTTGAAACGGTCTTGGAAGGGGAGTTTGATGAGCTTATGCGCATTCTAAAAGAAGCGCTGGAAGTGGCAGGGCAGGAGGCAGACAATGTCTTTGCCAATGTCAAAATAAATGTAGGAGAGATTTTAAGTATTGATGAGAAACTTGAAAAGTATACTGAGACGACACATTAGTCTATTGGGCTTTCTAGGAGTCTTGTCAATCTGGCAGTTAGCAGGTTTTCTTAAACTTCTCCCCAAGTTTATCCTGCCGACACCTCTTGAAATTCTCCAGCCCTTTGTTCGTGACAGAGAATTTCTCTGGCACCATAGCTGGGCGACCTTGAGAGTGGCTTTACTGGGGCTGATTTTGGGAGTTTTGATTGCCTGTCTTATGGCTGTGCTCATGGATAGTTTGACTTGGCTCAATGACCTGATTTACCCTATGATGGTGGTCATTCAGACCATTCCGACCATTGCCATAGCTCCTATCCTGGTCTTGTGGCTAGGTTATGGGATTTTGCCCAAGATTGTCTTGATTATCTTAACGACAACCTTTCCCATCATCGTCAGCATTTTGGACGGTTTTAGGCATTGCGATAAGGATATGCTGACCTTGTTTAGTCTGATGCGGGCCAAGCCTTGGCAAATCCTGTGGCATTTTAAAATTCCAGTCAGCCTGCCCTACTTTTATGCTGGTCTGAGGGTCAGTGTCTCCTACGCTTTTATCACAACAGTGGTATCTGAGTGGTTGGGAGGCTTTGAGGGGCTTGGTGTTTATATGATTCAGTCCAAGAAATTGTTTCAGTATGATACCATGTTCGCTATTATTATTCTGGTATCGATTATCAGCCTTTTGGGTATGAAGTTGGTCGATATTAGTGAAAAATATGTTATTAAATGGAAACGTTCGTAGAATTAGAATGTTTCTGAAAAAGAAAAGAGGAAATCAAAATGAAGAAAACATGGAAAGTGTTTTTAACGCTTGTAACAGCTCTTGTAGCTGTTGTGCTTGTGGCCTGTGGTCAAGGAACTGCTTCTAAAGACAACAAAGAGGCAGAACTTAAGAAGGTTGACTTTATCCTAGACTGGACACCAAATACCAACCACACAGGGCTTTATGTTGCCAAGGAAAAAGGTTATTTCAAAGAAGCTGGAGTGGATGTTGATTTGAAATTGCCACCAGAAGAAAGTTCTTCTGACTTGGTTATCAATGGTAAGGCACCATTTGCAGTGTATTTCCAAGACTATATGGCTAAAAAATTGGAAAAAGGGGCAGGAATTACTGCCGTTGCAGCTATCGTAGAGCACAATACATCAGGAATTATCTCTCGTAAATCTGACAATGTAGCTAGTCCAAAAGACTTGGTTGGGAAGAAATACGGGACTTGGAATGACCCAACTGAACTTGCTATGTTGAAAACATTGGTAGAATCACAAGGTGGGGACTTTGAGAAGGTAGAAAAAGTACCAAATAACGACTCAAACTCTATCACACCTATTGCCAATGGTGTCTTTGACACTGCTTGGATTTACTACGGTTGGGATGGTATACTTGCTAAATCTCAAGGTGTAGATGCTAACTTCATGTATTTGAAAGACTATGTCAAGGAGTTTGACTACTATTCACCAGTTATCATCGCAAACAACGACTATCTGAAAGATAACAAAGAAGAAGCTCGTAAAGTCATCCAAGCCATCAAAAAAGGTTACCAATATGCTATGGAGCATCCAGAAGAAGCGGCTGATATCCTCATCAAGAATGCACCTGAACTTCAGGAAAAACGTGACTTTGTCATCGAATCTCAAAAATACTTGTCAAAAGAATACGCAAGCGACAAGGAAAAATGGGGTCAATTTGATGCAACTCGCTGGAATGCCTTCTACAAATGGGATAAAGAAAATGGTATCCTTAAAGAAGATTTGACAGATAAAGGCTTCACCAACGAATTTGTGAAATAATGACAGAAATAAGACTAGAACACGTCAGTTATGCCTATGGTCGGGAGAGGATTTTAGAGGACATCAATCTGCAGGTGACTTCAGGTGAAGTGGTTTCTATCCTAGGTCCAAGCGGTGTTGGAAAGACCACTCTCTTTAATCTAATCGCTGGGATTTTAGAAGTCCAGTCTGGGAGAATTGTCCTGGATGGTGAAGAAAATCCCAAGGGGCGCGTGAGTTATATGTTGCAAAAGGACTTGCTCTTGGAGCACAAGACGGTGCTTGGAAATATCATTCTGCCCCTCTTGATTCAAAAAGTGGATAAGGCGGAAGCCATTGCCCGGGCGGATGAAATTCTTGCGACCTTCCAGTTGACAGCTGTAAGAGATAAATACCCTCATGAACTCAGTGGCGGGATGCGCCAGCGTGTAGCCTTGCTTCGAACTTACCTTTTCGGGCACAAGCTCTTTCTCTTAGACGAGGCTTTTAGCGCCTTGGATGAGATGACCAAGATGGAACTACACGCTTGGTACCTTGAGATTCACAAGCAGTTGCACCTGACAACATTGATTATTACTCATAGTATAGAGGAGGCTCTTAATCTCAGCGACCGCATCTATATCTTGAAAAATCGCCCTGGGCAGATTGTTTCAGAAATTAAACTAGACTGGTCTGAAGATGAGGACAAGGAAGTCCAAAAGATTGCCTACAAACGTCAAATCTTGGCAGAATTAGGCTTAGAATAAGTAGAAAAATAGGGAGTTGGTGAAGATTATCCTTTACCAGCGCCCTTTTTCTTTTAAAAATGAGAAAATTTCGGTATAATAGTCAAAGATAGTCAAGGTTCAAAGAGAGGTGGGTTTGTAATGAGATTTAAAAATACGTCGGATCATATTGAGGCCTACATCAAGGCGATTTTAGATCAATCTGGTATCGTGGAGTTGCAACGTAGTCAGTTGGCAGATACCTTTCAGGTTGTCCCTAGTCAGATTAACTATGTGATCAAGACACGCTTTACGGAAAGTAGGGGCTACTTGGTTGAAAGTAAGCGTGGTGGCGGAGGCTACATTCGTATAGGACGGATTGAGTTTTCTAGTCATCATGAAATGCTCAGGGAGCTGCTTTACTCGATTGGTGAGCGGGTCAGTCAAGAAATTTATGAGGATATTCTACAGCTTTTGGTTGAGCAAGAATTGATGACCAAGCAGGAGATGAATTTGCTGGTATCAGTAGCTTTGGATCGTGTTCTAGGAGAAGAAGCTCCAGCTGTTCGTGCAAACATGCTACGACAGGTCATACAAGAGGTAGATAGAAAAGGGAAGTAAGATGAACTATTCAAAAGCATTGAATGAATGTATCGAAAGTGCCTACATGGTGGCTGGCCATTTTGGAGCTCGTTATCTAGAGTCTTGGCACTTGTTGATTGCCATGTCCAATCACAGTTATAGTGTGGCAGGGGCGACTTTAAATGATTATCCATATGAGATGGACCGTTTAGAAGAGGTCGCTTTGGAACTGACTGAAACAGACTATAGCCAGGATGAAACCTATACGGAATTGCCGTTTTCTCATCGTTTGCAGGTTCTTTTTGATGAAGCGGAATATGTGGCGTCAGTGGTCCATGCTAAGGTGCTAGGGACAGAGCATGTCCTCTATGCGATTTTGCATGATGGCAATGCCTTGGCAACTCGTATCTTAGAGAGGGCTGGTTTTTCTTATGAAGACAAGAAAGATCAGGTCAAGATTGCTGCCCTTCGTCGCAATTTAGAAGAACGAGCAGGCTGGACTCGTGAAGATCTCAAGGCTTTACGCCAACGCCATCGTACAGTAGCTGATAAGCAAAATTCTATGGCTAATATGATGGGCATGCCCCAGACTCCGAGTGGTGGTCTCGAGGACTATACGCATGATTTGACAGAGCAAGCGCGTTCTGGCAAGTTGGAGCCAGTCATCGGTCGGGATAAGGAAATCTCGCGTATGATTCAAATCTTGAGCCGTAAGACCAAGAACAATCCTGTCTTGGTTGGAGATGCTGGTGTCGGGAAAACAGCTCTGGCGCTTGGTCTTGCCCAGCGTATTGCTAGTGGTGACGTGCCTGTGGAAATGGCCAAGATGCGCGTGTTGGAGCTTGACTTGATGAATGTCGTTGCAGGGACACGCTTCCGTGGTGACTTTGAAGAACGCATGAACAATATCATCAAGGATATTGAAGAAGATGGCCAAGTCATCCTCTTTATTGATGAACTCCACACTATCATGGGTTCTGGGAGCGGGATTGATTCGACTCTGGATGCGGCCAATATCTTGAAGCCAGCCTTGGCGCGTGGAACTTTGAGAACAGTTGGTGCGACCACTCAGGAAGAATACCAAAAACATATCGAAAAAGATGCGGCCCTTTCTCGTCGTTTCGCTAAAGTGACGATTGAAGAACCAAGTGTGGCAGACAGCATGGCCATTTTGCAAGGCTTGAAGGCGACTTATGAGAAACATCACCGTGTGCAAATCACAGATGAAGCGGTCGAAACAGCCGTTAAGATGGCCCATCGTTACTTGACTAGTCGCCATTTGCCAGACTCTGCTATAGACCTCTTAGATGAAGCAGCAGCAACAGTGCAAAATAAGGCTAAGCATGTAAAAGTAGACGATTCAGGCTTGAGTCCAGCTGACAAGGCCTTGATGGATGGCAAGTGGAAACAGGCAGCTCAGCTAATCGCAAAAGAAGAGCAAGTGCCTGTCTATAAAGACTTGGTAACAGAGTCTGATATTTTGACTACCTTGAGTCGATTGTCAGGTATCCCAGTCCAAAAACTGACTCAGACTGACGCTAAGAAATACCTGAACTTGGAAGCTGAACTACACAAGCGTGTCATCGGTCAAGATCAAGCAGTTTCAAGCGTTAGCCGTGCTATTCGCCGCAATCAGTCAGGGATTCGCAGTCACAAGCGTCCGATTGGTTCTTTTATGTTCCTAGGACCCACAGGTGTCGGGAAGACCGAATTGGCCAAGGCTTTGGCAGAAGTTCTCTTTGATGACGAATCAGCCCTTATCCGCTTTGATATGAGTGAGTATATGGAGAAATTTGCAGCCAGCCGTCTCAATGGAGCTCCTCCGGGTTATGTGGGTTATGAAGAAGGTGGGGAGTTGACCGAGAAGGTTCGCAACAAACCCTATTCCGTTCTCCTTTTTGACGAGGTAGAGAAGGCCCACCCAGATATCTTTAATGTGCTCTTGCAGGTCTTGGATGATGGTGTCTTGACCGATAGCAAGGGCCGCAAGGTTGACTTTTCAAATACCATTATCATCATGACGTCAAACCTTGGTGCGACAGCCCTTCGGGATGACAAGACCGTCGGTTTTGGAGCTAAGGATATTCGTTTTGACCAGGAAAATATGGAAAAACGCATGTTTGAAGAGCTGAAAAAGGCTTATAGACCTGAGTTTATCAACCGTATTGATGAAAAGGTGGTCTTCCATAGCCTGTCTAGTGACCATATGCAGGAAGTGGTGAAGATTATGGTCAAACCTTTAGTGGCAAGTTTGGCTGAAAAAGGCATTGACTTGAAATTACAAGCTTCTGCACTGAAATTGTTGGCAAATCAAGGATATGACCCAGAGATGGGAGCTCGTCCACTTCGCAGAACCCTGCAAACAGAAGTGGAAGACAAGTTGGCAGAACTTCTTCTTAAGGGAGATTTGGTGGCAGGCAGCACACTTAAGATTGGTGTCAAAGCAGGCCAATTGAAATTTGATATTGCATAAAAATGGAGAATCAGGAGTAATCTTGATTCTCTTTTGCCAAATTTCAAGTTCAAGTTAGCCATGAAGAAGTCTTCTCTGGGTGATTTGTAGTTCAAGCATTTTTTAGGATAGTTATTAATCCAATTTTCGATGAATGCGACTTCTTTGGGAGTCGTTTTCTTAGTTCCCTTAGGTAACCATCTCCGAATGAGGCTGTTGTGATTCTCATTAGTTCCCCTTTCCCAAGAGGCATAGGGGTGCGCATAATAGATATGTTCCTCAGAAAATACATCAGACAAGCGGTTAAATTCTGTACCATTATCTGCCGTGATGGACAGAATCTTGTCTTGTTTTAAGATGAGTTTTAAAGCCTGATTGACCGCGTCCTTCGATCAGTTAAGAC
>NZ_MWSM01000033.1 GCF_002087075.1 Streptococcus pseudopneumoniae ATCC BAA-960 = CCUG 49455 | reverse complement strand
TAAAGTCGGGATTATATCATTATTTGTGTTCATTTGTCAAAATATTCTGATAGTTAGAAAAAATAAAAAAGCCAGCCTTAAGCTGACTCTTTATTCTATGGTATCAAAAGCGAGGCTTGGTTTGGCATTGAGGTCCAAGTTTGCAAAGTTTTCTTTGTTCCACTCGCTGACACTGGCATAAGCAATCATACCTGCATTGTCTCCGCAGAGACGCAGAGGTGGAATGATGACATTGACATCTGTGATTTCAGTTGCTAGGCGTTCTCTGAGACCTTTATTGGCTGCCACGCCACCTGCCACGACAAGGGTTTTAACAGGGTATTTCTCCAAAGCCTTCTTGGTTTTAGCCATGAGAATATCCAGTACAGCTGCTTGGAAGGAAGCACACAAATCCTCTGTAGACAGACTTTCTCCCTTTTGCTCGGCATTGTGGTGAAGATTGATAAAGGCAGATTTCAAACCTGAGAATGAAAACTCCAGATTATCCTCCTTAATCATGGCACGAGGGAAATCATAAATATCCTGCCCCTGATGAGACAACTCGTCAATCTCACGACCTGCAGGATAGGTCAAGCCCATGACGCGGCCGACCTTATCATAGGCCTCGCCAACCGCGTCATCTCGCGTTTCCCCAACAATCTTATAATCTCCTGCCTCAGAAACATAAACTAACTCTGTGTGTCCACCGCTAACCAAAAGAGCTAGCAAGGGAAACTCCAAAGGCTCCACACTTTGAGCTGCCATGAGGTGACCAGCCATGTGGTTAACAGGGATAAGTGGAAGTCCATGTGCCCAAGCAAAGGCCTTAGCAGCTGACAAACCAACTAGCAAGGCTCCGACCAAGCCTGGTCCATAGGTAACAGCCACAGCTGTCACGTCCTCTTCGGTAATCCCTGCTTCTGTCAGTGCCTCCTCGATGCAGGCTGTAATGACCTCGACATGGTGACGACTGGCTACTTCAGGCACTACGCCCCCAAAACGTTTGTGACTCTCAATTTGACTAGCAATGACATTGGACAAGAGCTCATCGTCGTTTTTCAAGACGGCGACACTGGTCTCATCACAGGATGTCTCAAATGCTAAAATATATCTATCCTTCATCTACTTCTCTCTTCATGATAATGGCGTCCTCGACTGGATCATGGTAGTAGGCCTTTCGCTCAGCGATGACTGCCATCTTTTCTTTCTTGTAAAATGCTTGCGCTCGGTGATTTGACTTTCTGACTTCGAGGAAAATCTCCTTGTCTGTCGGCAATTGAGCAAACAAGGCTGACGCAATCCCCTGACCCTGATAGTCTCCTTTAACAGCGATTTGCAAGACTTCTGCCTCAAAGATATTTTCCTGCACAGCTAGAAATCCAATCACTTCTGCCCCATCATAGGCCAGAGCATACCAAGTCTGGTCTTGGAATAGGTCAGCTTGGATTTGTTCCAGCGTCCAAGGACTGACTGGGTAAACAGCTATCATAACAGCGTAGATGGCTTTAGCTAGATTAGGCTGCTGTTGGATTCGTTTGATTTCTATCATAGGCGTTTAATGTAAGACTCGCCAGACTCGGTATGGTTCTTGAGCCAGTTTTCCTCAGCCTCGACACGCTTGAGGTAGTTAGGCACAAAGTCGTGTAAGGAGTCTGCTTCCTTGTCCCAGGCCAAAAGAGCAAGATTGGCTGCATTAGGCAGGGTTTCTTTGAAATTAGTCCTTGGCAAGTGTTTTTGAATCTGCTCAACAAAGGGGACAACTTCTCCGACAAAGGTTACCTGACTAGCGCCCTTGATTAACTCAATCACTCGCTCAAAGGGTAAGTGCGCTTCTGGCATGACAGGTTTGGCATTTTCATAAAATCCTGCATAAACATTATTGCGACGCGCATCCATCAAGGGGACAAACAAACCTTCTTGTTGGTAGAGCACCAGAGCCAAGAGACTCGACATACCAACCAACTCGATGTTCAGGGTATGAGCTAAGGTCTTGGCAGTTGCTACCGCAATTCGCAAGCCTGTATAGCTACCTGGTCCTTCCGCCACCACGATTCGGTCTAAATCCTTGGGTGTCCAATCCAAACTTGCCATCAAAAAATCGATGGCAGGCATAAGGGTAATGCTGTGATTTTTCTTGATATTAATCGTCGTCTCGGCAAGAACCTGCTTGTCCTCTAAAATAGCCAGAGAAAGAGCCTTGCTAGACGTATCAAAAGCTAATACTTTCATAACACATTCCTATCTTTTTGTCTGCTTACTATTATACTACAAAAGCTGGCACATGGGAATTTTCTTTATCCCCAAACAAGAGTGCCCTCACTTAACTAAAAATAATTTAAAAAAATGTTCACTTTTCCTTTTCTTTTACGAATATAAAAGTGAACAAGAAAAAAGGAGGAAAGTTCAATGACAAATTTTGACGTTCTTGACAATCAATTTTTATCCTTATCTGAAAATGAATTATCAGATATTGATGGCGGTCTCGCTCCCTTGGTTATCTTTGGAGTAGCAGTATCTTGGAAAGCTATTGCAGGTGGAACAGCACTTATAGGTTCTGGTTTGGCAGCTGGTTATTTTTTAGGAGGAGATTAATATGATGAAAGATTTGAACAACTATTGTGAAATTTCTACTAAGGAATTGCAAGAAATAAAGGGTGGCTTTGGTGTAGGTGTTGGTATCGCTTTATTTATGGCAGGTTATACCATTGGAAAAGACCTTCGTAAAAAGTTTGGTAAGTCATGCTAGATAAGAAACACATTTTTAGAAGGATAAATTTTATTGTCTTCATCTCTTACAGTTTGCTCAGCATTCTCAATGATTTAAACATGACTACTATCCCTTTACCAATTGATCTATCTGTTTGTATTGTTTTATTTTTATGCTTCAACTCTATTTTTGAGCAGAACAATGACTCCCATAAAAATAATAAGCTCTGAAAATTCCATTGTCATGTCATTTTAGAAAAATGCAAAGACCACCTCATCTTGATAGATGGGGTGGAATTTTCGTGTCATAAATTTACTATCTTTTGCCACCAAACAAAAACGCCCCAGCATGAGCAGGGCATCTAAGCATTTAATCCAAAGTAAAATACAAACCAAACGACATAGGTTACGAGGAGAAGAAAAAGCGAGTAGAGAGTCACAAAGGTAATTTTCCACAAGAACTTGGTTTGTCGTCGTTCCAGTTTGGTAAATAGAAGATTACCCGCATAAACGCAAGCAACAAAAACAATAAAAGCTACCAAGCGAGCTCCGATAGCAAAAGCAAATAAGTTATACATAGAGCAACCTCCTTAGTTTAAATTTATCTTAATAAGTAAAGTGAAATATTGCATAAGTATCCATTTTTAATATCGCAAATATATTTTTTAAAGATATAAACACATCTACAAGCGCCTATAAACAGAAACCTTAAAAGATAAGTTAAAACTTATAAGATAAGATTCTGTTCATAGACACCAATACTCATATCAACACTTTTACGTAACAACTCATATTTTACAAAAACTTGGTCTTATACGAATCTAGAAAATAGAACCACAGCTGCTCTTGCATATGCTCCTTTAGTTGTATTCCAAGCATTATTTGCTACAATAGGAGATAATCTTATTAGGAATGCGGCATTGCAACTTCTATTATCTGCTAAAAATCCCTTAAAACACTTATCATGATAGAAACAAGCCATATCTAAATCATCAATAGCTGGAATAGAATATCCATTATTTCCCATAACCACAATAATTACCATAAGAGCCTATAGGAAAAAGAGAGCGATCCATTCTAGCCAAATCAGTTGACTCTCCGTTAGTCTCTATATCCGTTACGATTTCGTTTAAAACACGCCTACCTCCAAAGCTTCATTATCTAAACCAAGCTCCTCTGCTTTATCTAATCTAACTACAGGGAAAGCATGTTCATTCAATTCGGTAACTTTATCCAATTCAGAAGTATCTATAAAGTTAAACATAATATCAATAGCACTAAACAATATAGTTTCCGAATTATTTCCTTTCCAGCTTATACTATTTCTTTCTATTATTATAGCATATACTTTTTGATATTGCAAGCGTTTACCAAAGAAATCGTCCCATGACTTTCTCGTTTCCGTCTTTTACTAATTTTTCATTTTGTGGTATAATTGAAATAATTGTAACGAATCAAGGTCAATCTAGACACAAAATGGAATGAAATCAAGCAAATCTATGCTAAAAGTTTGGAATAAGCTGACCTGTAAAATAGAAAGGAACTATATGATTTACAAAGTTTTTTATCAAGAAACAAAAGAACGTAGCCCACGTCGTGAAACAACACGCGCACTATACCTAGACATCGATGCCAACTCAGAACTTGAGGGCCGTATCGCTGCTCGCCAACTTGTCGAAGAAAATCGCCCAGAGTACAATATCGAGTATATCGAACTCTTGTCTGACAAATTGCTAGATTACGAAAAAGAAACTGGCGCCTTCGAAATTACGGAGTTCTAATATGGCCTACACTCTTAAACCTGAAGAAGTCGGCGTTTTTGCCATCGGTGGTCTGGGAGAAATCGGGAAAAATACATACGGAATTGAATACCAAGATGAGATTATCATCGTCGATGCTGGGATTAAATTCCCAGAAGATGACTTGCTGGGTATCGACTATGTCATTCCTGACTACTCATACATCGTGGACAATATCGACCGCGTCAAGGCTGTTTTAATCACACACGGACACGAGGACCACATTGGTGGGATTCCGTTCCTGCTCAAGCAAGCAAATGTCCCTATCTATGCTGGACCACTTGCCTTGGCTTTGATCCGTGGGAAACTCGAAGAACACGGCCTCTTGCGCAACGCCAAACTTTACGAAATAAACCACAACACTGAGTTGACCTTTAAAAATCTCAAGGCAACTTTCTTTAGAACGACTCACTCTATTCCAGAGCCTTTGGGAATTGTCATTCATACTCCGCAAGGAAAAATCATCTGTACGGGCGACTTCAAGTTCGACTTTACTCCAGTTGGAGAACCTGCAGACTTGCATCGTATGGCTGCCCTTGGTGAAGAAGGCGTGCTTTGTCTTCTGTCTGACTCAACAAATGCAGAAGTGCCAACCTTTACCAACTCTGAAAAAGTCGTTGGTCAGTCCATCATGAAGATTATCCAAGGCATTGAAGGACGTATCATCTTTGCATCCTTTGCCTCAAATATCTTCCGTCTCCAGCAAGCAACTGAAGCTGCTGTTAAGACTGGACGTAAGATTGCGGTCTTTGGTCGTTCTATGGAAAAGGCCATTGTCAACGGAATCGACCTTGGCTACATCAAAGCTCCTAAGGGAACCTTTATCGAGCCAAATGAAATCAAAGACTACCCTGCTGGCGAGGTTCTGATCCTCTGTACAGGTAGTCAGGGCGAGCCTATGGCAGCCCTCTCTCGTATCGCCAACGGAACCCACCGTCAGGTACAACTCCAACCCGGTGATACCGTTATCTTCTCTTCAAGCCCAATCCCTGGAAATACGACTAGCGTCAACAAGCTGATTAACATCATTTCTGAAGCTGGTGTCGAAGTTATCCACGGTAAAGTGAACAATATCCATACATCTGGACACGGTGGCCAGCAAGAGCAAAAACTCATGCTCCGCTTGATTAAGCCAAAATACTTCATGCCTGTCCACGGTGAATACCGCATGCAAAAAGTCCATGCTGGACTAGCAGTGGATACTGGTGTTGAGAAGGACAATATCTTTATCATGAGTAATGGTGATGTGCTTGCCCTTACTGCTGACTCAGCTCGTATTGCAGGTCATTTCAACGCCCAAGACATCTATGTCGATGGAAATCGTATCGGTGAAATCGGCGCAGCTGTCCTCAAAGACCGTCGTGATCTATCTGAAGACGGTGTCGTTTTAGCAGTCGCAACTGTTGACTTCAAGTCGCAGATGATTCTATCTGGTCCAGACATCCTCAGCCGAGGCTTTGTCTACATGAGAGAGTCTGGCGACCTGATTCGCCAAAGCCAGCGTATCCTCTTCAATGCCATTCGTATCGCACTGAAAAACAAGGATGCTAGCGTGCAATCTGTCAATGGTGCCATTGTCAACGCTATTCGCCCCTTCCTCTATGAAAATACCGAACGTGAACCGATTATCATCCCGATGATCCTCACACCAGATGAAGAATAATACTCTTCGAAAATCTCTTCAAACCACGTCAGCTTCGCCTTGCCGTATATATGGTTACTGACTTCGTCNNCAGTGCTTTGAGCAACCTACGGCTAGCTTCCTAGTTTGCTCTTTGATTTTCATTGAGTACAAGTCAACAAAACAGCCCCGTCTTCGGAGCTGTTTTTCTCTATGCTTTCTTTTGAGATTAAAACTCAATGAAAATCAGACCAGAAGGCTAGGAAAATGCATAACTTGAGTTAGCTCCCATAGTTCGGGGAACTATGGGAGGTTGGAGATGAATCAAAGCCAAGCTTTGAACTCATTCGTAAGAAGCCGACGACGTATCATTTTGATTTTTGAAGAGTTTTAGAAATACTACGATTTTTACCTTCCAGATACACCATCAAAATAGAAATATCTGCTGGGTTTACTCCCGAAATACGGCTGGCTTGACCGATGGTTTCTGGATTGATGAGTTTGAACTTCTGACGAGCTTCGGTTGCGATAGAATCAATGTCATCCCAATCAATATTGGCTGGAATGCGTTTTTCTTCCATACGTTTCATCTTAGCAACCTGGTCCATGGCTTTGGAAATATAGCCTTCGTACTTGATTTCTGTTTCAATCAATTCGATAATCTTGTCATCCAAGTCCTCTGCAGCTGGTCCGATGAAGGCCACCACATCTTGGTAAGAAACTTCTGGACGGCGAAGGAACTCCTTGGCTGTCACTGCATCTGTCAACGGCTTGAAGCCCATCTCCTCAACCTTGGCATTGGTTTCCTTGACTGGCTTGAGTTTGATGCTGTCTAGGCGTTTCATCTCATTTTCAAATTGATTTTTCTTGATTTCAAAGCGAGTCCAGCGTTCATCATCCACAAGACCAATCTCACGGCCCATCTCAGTCAAACGCATATCAGCATTGTCATGGCGGAGAATGAGGCGGTATTCAGCACGACTGGTCAAAAGGCGATAAGGCTCAATCGTTCCCTTGGTCACCAAGTCATCAATCATCACCCCGATATAACCGTCACTGCGCTTCAAAATCAACTCAGGTTTACCTTGGATTTTCAGAGCCGCATTGATCCCAGCGATAATCCCTTGGCCTGCTGCCTCTTCATAACCTGACGTTCCATTAGTCTGACCAGCAGTGAAAAGTCCGGAGATTTTCTTGGTTTCCAGAGTCGCACGCAACTGGTGTGGCAAGACCATATCGTACTCGATGGCATAACCTGTTCGCATCATCTCTGCATTTTCCAAACCTTTGATAGAATGAACCAGCTCACGTTGCACATCTTCAGGTAAACTGGTTGAGAGGCCTTGGACATAGACTTCCTCTGTATTGCGCCCTTCTGGCTCTAGGAAAAGTTGGTGGCGTTCCTTGTCTGCAAAGCGCACAATCTTGTCCTCAATCGACGGACAGTAACGAGGGCCCACTCCCTTGACCACACCTGTAAACATAGGCGCACGGTGGAGGTTGTTTTGGATAATCTCATGACTGGTACCATTGGTATAGGTCAACCAGCATGGCACTTGATCCTTGACATAGTCCTCATCACGTGAAGTATATGAGAAGTGATTTGGCGCTTCGTCTCCTGGCTGAATCTCTGTCACATCATAATTGATAGAAGAAGCCTTGACACGTGGAGGCGTCCCTGTCTTGAAACGACCAATTTCGAGTCCCAGTTCCTTGAGATTATCAGCAAGGTTAATAGAAGCTAGGCTGTGGTTAGGGCCTGATGAGTACTTGAGATCTCCGATGATAATTTCCCCACGAAGGGCCGTCCCTGTCGTCACGATAACAGCCTTAGCAGCATATTCTTGATGGGTAGCTGTACGCACACCGACAACCTTGCCGTCTTCCACTAAAATCTCATCAATCATGGTTTGACGAAGGGTCAGATTTTCTTGATTTTCAACCGTCTTGCGCATTTCCTTAGAGTAAAGTTCCTTATCAGCCTGCGCACGAAGGGCACGGACGGCTGGCCCCTTCCCTGTGTTAAGCATCTTCATCTGGATGTAAGTCTTGTCAATGGTTTTGGCCATCTCGCCACCGAGGGCATCGACTTCACGCACGACAATCCCCTTGGCAGAACCACCGATAGAGGGATTACAAGGCATGAAAGCCAGCATTTCAATATTGATGGTCGCAAGCAGGACCTTACAGCCCATACGGCTAGCGGCCAAGGAAGCCTCAACCCCAGCGTGTCCCGCACCAATTACAATAATATCGTATTCTTCAGTAAAATGATAAGTCATGTTTCTCTCCTATTCCTCAAGATGAATGTGTCTTAGTTGGCCTTCCCAATCTGGTAGGGCTGTTTTTAAAAAGGCTGGAACTAGCTGGATATTCTGGAGCTTATCCAAGTCAATCCACTCACAGGGCTGCCTTTTCTCATCTTCCTGCATGGTCAACGGGGCATCTTCAAGCAAATCCACCAGATAATGAAACTCGATATTGTGATAGGAAACGCCGTCCACTTCAAAACGATTTTCAACCACAAAAGCTAGCTGCCCAGCTTGAGATTTAACACCCAGTTCTTCCTTCACTTCACGGACTACCGCGTCTTCCGTTTTTTCGTTAACTTGAATCGCACCGCCGATAATGTAATACTTGCCCTTGTCTTTGGTGACTAGAAGCTTGCGATTTTGAAGAATCAAAGCTGTCGCCCGAACACCAAAAACCGTATTGTCTACTTTTGTCCGAAAGTCTTGTTGAGTCATTCTTGTCCTTTCCCTTAAACGACACAAAAACAGTCAAAACTACAAAGAAGTGCAGGACAAAAAAGCCTGCAACATCCATGAGCTTTGACCATCATTTCTATTGCTGTTATTATTGTAGCAAATTAAGAAAATTTGTCAATCTAAATGTACTGACAAACTTGTCCATCTCGATAAGCATTGTCAATCAAACCACCACCTAGACACTCTTCGCCATCGTAAAAAACAACTGCCTGTCCTGGTGTAATCGCGCGTTGTGGTTCTGCAAAGATGACCTCTGCCTTTTCTCCTTTGACATGTACTGTCACCTTAGAATCAGGCTGACGGTAACGGAATTTTGCTGTGCATTCTAGCGTAAATTCCTCTGGCATGTCACGAGTAAAGTGGACTTGACTGGCTTCTAGGCTGGTTGACATGAGCGAATCATGGTAGAAACCTTGGCCGACATAGAGAATATTCTTGCTTAGGTCTTTTCCGACAACGAACCAAGGAGCATTGTCTCCGCCGTGTTGTCCACCGATACCAAGCCCGCCACGCTGACCAATCGTATAATACATAAGACCTGCATGCTCGCCCATATCGCGACCATCCACAGTCATCATGCGACCAGGCTGAGCTGGTAGGTAGTTGCTAAGGAAGTTTTTAAAGTTCTTTTCTCCGATAAAGCAAATCCCTGTCGAGTCTTTCTTCTTAGCAGTCGAAAGGCCTGCTTCTTCTGCTAGTTTTCGAACTTCAGGCTTTTCCAAATGTCCTAGTGGGAACATGGTTTTTTGAAGTTGTTCTTGCGAAAGTTGGCTGAGGAAATAGGTCTGGTCCTTGCCATTGTCCACGCCACGAAGCATGTGAACAGTGCCGTCCTCATCACGCGCCACTCGAGCATAATGCCCAGTCGCTACATAGTCTGCCCCCAAGGTCATGGCATAGTCCAAAAAGGCCTTGAACTTGATTTCCTTGTTGCACATAACGTCCGGATTTGGCGTGCGCCCTGCACGGTATTCCGCTAGGAAATACTCAAAAACGCGGTCCCAGTACTCTTTTTCAAAATTGACAGAGTAGTAAGGAATACCAATCTGGTCTGCCACCGCAGCCACATCCTTATAATCTTCGGTCGCCGTACAGACGCCGTTTTCATCTGTGTCATCCCAGTTCTTCATGAAGATACCGATCACATCGTAGCCCTGCTCCTTGAGCAAAAGAGCCGTCACCGACGAATCAACACCACCACTCATCCCCACAACAACACGTGTTTTAGAGTTATCACTCATGGTAAGTCTCCCATCTATTCGTTTATTTATACCCCTCAAAATTCTATTTACTATGACTTTCAATAGAATTTCTTCGAGTATAGTCTTTTCGTTTGCTTTTAGGACTAGGCAACGAGTCGCAGGCATAACTTGAGTTCGCTCAATTAGTCTGGGAGACTGATTGAGGTTATAAATCAGACAAGCTCAGCTTGAATCTCATTTCGAGTTAACGACGTAATAAAAGATAAACGAAATGACTAGTTCACGATTGAAGGTCGTGTGTGCTTTAACGATTGAAGGTCGCTTGAGCAGTATTCATTATAACATGCTTGGTTAGAGAAGACAAGGAAAGGAGCCAATCTTGACTCCTTTATTGAAGAAATTGTTTTAACCTTGTCCTTTCTTTTCTAAGCCGAAAATGAAATGGTAATCGATAAAGATGCCCATGATTGAATAGGCACATAAAATATCCTATACTTACCTTCCATTATTCCGTGATTGAATGTATTTATACTGGACTAAAATCAAAA
>NZ_MWSM01000032.1 GCF_002087075.1 Streptococcus pseudopneumoniae ATCC BAA-960 = CCUG 49455 | reverse complement strand
TTAAGTTGCTTTCGTGAATACCAAGATCAGCCGCAATTTCTTCATAAGTTCGATATTCTCGCACATATTGAAGTCGCCATAAGAAGGTATTCTAGGCTTAGTTTAGGTTTTCGTCCCCCTTTTGCGTGTTTACCTTGATAATCTCTTTTTAATACAGCTAACATCTCTTCAAAAGTCGTGCACTGAACACCAACCAGGAGCTTAAATCGTGCATCAGTTAGTTGTTCACTTGCTTCATAATCCATAGAACTATTATACCATATATTGTTTCGCAGGAAGTCTAATAATGTTCGAAATTGAATCAGGTTAAAGAGACAACTAAAGGCCACACAAAGGCTTGTCGCATAAAAGACAGCATGGTAGCCAAATTGACCTGCTACTGCAGAACCTGCCATGGGACCAACAACACCTCCCAGATAAAAGAATACCTGATTGAAGGCAAAGACCCTCGAAATGCCGGCTTTGGGAGTCATTTTGCTGAGTAGGGCATTAACCCCGGGAATCAAGGCACCGGTTCCCAATCCAAAGAGGAAACGATAGAGTCCTAGTTGAAGGGGGCTAGAGGCATTGGCACAGAGGAGATAGATGATGACTGAATAAAACTGGGCGACAACCAAGAGACGATGATTGCCCACCTTGTCACCTAGCTTGCCCATGACTCCTGCACTCATCATACTGGAAAAGCCCATACTGGACACAATCAAACCAGAGACAAAAAGAAGATTCTCTGTCTGCCCTAAGTCGCGTACATAAAGAGCCAAAATAGGGCCAATCGATTGAGCTGAAAATTGGATGACAAAACTGGTTAAAAAGAGATTGAGCAAAAGATAGGGATATTTAACCGAGGTAAATAATTCCTTTGTTGGAATAGCCTTTTCCTTGGCTACTGGTTGAAAATCTTCCTTGATAAAGCAAATAGTCAAAATAGCAGCTAAAAATAGAAAACTACCAACCAGTAAGAAAACTGTACGAATGCCAAATAATTCTGCGATAAAGCCACCAATAAAGGGACCAGTTAGAGTGCATGCAACTACGCCTGTAGACAAAGTACCTAAGGCAGAGCCTGATTTCTCCTTGGGAACCTGACTGGCTATCAGTGCCGTTGCATTAGGAACAAAACCTGCAAATACACCGTTTAGTAAACGAAGAAAGATTAACCAATAGATATTTGGGACAAAGGCCAAGCCTCCCATAGTGATAGTCATAGCAAGACCTGCCCGAATCATCATGGGTTTTCGGCCGTATTTGTCAGCAAGAATACCCCAAATAGGAGAAAAGAGCGCCGCGGAAATAGCAGAGACAGAAATTGCTAAGCCTGCATAAAAAGCGACTTGCTGACTCCCTACACCTAGATTTTCCACGAAGATGGGCATAAAAGGTACAACCAAAGAAATACTGGCTCCTGTCAGAAAATTACCAAACCAGGCAATACGCAGATTATCCTTCCAGTTAATCTCTGTCATCTTGCCTACCTCCCTCAAGAAGGATATGCACTTGATTAAGAAGCTGGTTCTGATTGCCATTATTATCAAGAACCTGGCTGGCCAAATCTTTCTTTTTTTCTAAAGGCCACTGGGCTGCCAGACGAGACTCAGCTTCATCTTTGGACAACTGGTCCCTTTTCATTAAGCGTTCTACTTGGGCATCTCGGTCCACATAGACCAACCAAGTCTCAGCAAACCAATCGCTGTAGTCCTGCTCAAAAAGTAGGGGAATATCCATGAAGAAAATCTCTTCTGTCTGAGCCAACTGTTCTCTCAAAGTAGCCAGTTCCTCACGGATAATCTCCCCTTGAATTTGATTAGACCATTTTTGCTCTTCAGGATTTGAAAAGATGAGACTAGCTAGGAGAGGGCGATTGAGTTCTCCGTTTTCAAGAATGATTTCTTGCCCAAAGTGCTGTACTAGAGCCTCAAACAGACGACCACCAGGTTTCTGTAGTTGGTGGACGACTGCGTCGGCATCCACTGCTTGAAAGCCTTGCTGTCTTAGAAAATTTGTCACAGTTGACTTACCTGAGGCAATTCCCCCAGTGATTCCGATGATTTTTCCCATCAGTCCCTCCTTTGACAGTTTGGACAAAAGTGGGTTCCACGTCCGCCTAGTTGAATTTTCTCAATGATGGTACCACAGCGTACACATTCTTGACCAGTCTTATCATAGACCTGATGAAAGTCCTGCATGCTTCCATCTTCCCCAAAGGCATTGGTATAAGTCCGAATGGTGGAGCCACCTTTTTCAACAGCCTGGCCCAAAACAGCAATGGTCTGGTCATGAATGGCAGTCGCTTCTTCTGCTGTCAAAGTCTGGGAAGGTCTAGCTGGATGAACCTGAGCTCGCCAGAGAACCTCATCCACATAGATATTGCCAAGTCCAGCTACCAAGGTCTGGTCTAGGAGATGGGATTTGATAGGCTTTTTGGACTTGGCAAGGGCAGATTGAAAGACCTGTAAATCAAAGTCTTGTTCGCTTGGTTCAGGACCTAATTTTTTAGAAATAAAGTAGGCGTCTAAAAGGTCAGGCACCAAGAGTTCCATGGTTCCAAACTTGCGAACATCCTCATAAACAAGCGTGCCACCATCTTCAAACTGAAAGAAAACATGGGCATGCTTGCGTTCAGGTCCTTGGTCTGGATAGTAAAAATACTTGCCCTCCATCCGCAGATGGGAAATCAAAACCTTTTCTGTCAGGCAGAAAAGTAAATATTTACCACGACGTCCCATTGACTCAACAATCTGACCAGGCACTTCCCTTTGAAACTCGTCCAAATCCGTCTTAATCATCTTGGGATAACGAATTTCTATACTCGAAATCTTCTTACCCAAAATCAATTTTTCCAAGCCACGACGAACGGTTTCAACCTCAGGTAATTCAGGCATAAGTCCTCCTTCTGTAAAAACAAGAAGCAGGCATGAGCCCACCTCTACTTAGTATTCTTTTTCATTATAGCCAAAGTCAGCTAAATCCAGCTTTTTATCGCGCCAGTTTTTCTTGACCTTGACCCAGGTTTCTAGGAAGACCTTGTCTCCTAGCATAAGTTCGATATCACGACGGGCCATACTACCGATTTTCTTAAGCATAGCGCCACCTTTACCGATGATAATCCCTTTTTGGCTATCGCGCTCGACCATGATGGTTGCACGGATGTGAACCTTGTCTGTCTCTTCGTCTCGTTTCATACAGTCAACAACTACTGCTACAGAATGCGGAATCTCTTCACGAGTTAGGTGCAAGACTTTCTCGCGAACCATTTCTGAAACTAAGAAACGTTCTGGATGATCTGTGATTTGATCAGACGGGAAATATTGGAAACCTTCATCCAGATTTTCACTCAAAATATCCACTAGACGAGACACATTATTTCCCTGAAGGGCTGAGATTGGAACAATTTCCTTAAAGTCTATTTGATTACGGAAGTCATCAATCTGAGACAAGAGCTGGTCTGGATGGACCTTATCGATTTTATTCACCACCAAAATCACAGGAACCTTGGTAGCCTTGAGACGCTCGATAATCATATCGTCCCCCTTACCACGCGCTTCATCAGCAGGCACCATGAAAAGGACGGTATCCACTTCGCGAAGGGTACTGTAGGCAGACTCAACCATGAAATCTCCGAGAGCTGTTTTAGGCTTGTGAATTCCTGGCGTATCGATAAAGACGATTTGCTCTTTATCAGTCGTGTAAATTCCCATAATTTTGTTGCGCGTTGTCTGCGCCTTGTCACTCATGATGGCAATCTTTTGCCCCATGACATGATTTAAAAAAGTTGACTTCCCAACATTGGGACGTCCTAAAATGGCTACAAAACCTGATTTAAAAGTCATAATTTCCTCTTACTGTTTAAAATAATAAATCCCAGATTCGTGGGAGAAAAATTAATGCGCCTGTTAAGGCTGCGAAAAGAGAAACCACTAATACCGCGCCAGCCGCCATATCCTTGGCATTTTTAGCCAGCATGGAAAAGTGATAGTGACTGGCCAAATCCACCACATTTTCAATAGCAGAGTTGATAATCTCAAAGGCTACTACCAAGAAAATGCTCAATAGGAGAAAGAGCCATTCGATTCGTGACACCTGAAAAACAAAACCTGCAAGGATGACCACTAGAGCCGTCACTGCGTGTTTTCGCATATTGCGTTCTTCCTTGATAGCAGTAAAAATACCTGTCAAAGCAAATTCTAAACTGGATATCAGGTCACGATTTTTCCATTTTCGTTTATTGTCTTGTGAGTCCATAGGCTGTCAAAATTTCTTCTTGTAAACCGAACATCTCCGCTTCTTCTTCCGGAGTGTAGTGATCATAGCCGTTAATATGTAAAAAGCCGTGTACTGCCAAGAAGCCCATCTCACGCTCAAAGCTGTGACCATATTCTTCGGCCTGCTCATGAGCCTTATCGATAGAGATGAACAATTCCCCAATATAGGCATCAAACTCAGACATCATCTCTGTCAATTCTGGATTTTCAAGCAAATCCTCTTCGTCAAAGGCAATTTCCAATTCTGGTTTATACTCAAGGCTAATGACATCTGTCGGACGGTCGGTGTCACGGTACTCCAGATTAAGTTCATGACTACGCTCATTGGTCACAAAAGTGACTGCCATCTCCTTGTCTTCTTTTCCTAATTTTTGGGCTGCAAATTCCAAAATTTCTTGGGTTTGTTGCAACATTTCTTTTGAAACTTGACCAGTTTCATCTACCATTTCAATATACATGTGCTTCTCGTTTCTCTTTACTTGGCTTTATTATACCACATTTCCATGATTTTATTCTACCTTTTTGATATAATACTATGGAATACAATCACAAGGAGAGAACGATGTCATTTGATGGATTTTTTTTACACCACATAGTTGAGGAATTGCGAAGCGAATTAGTGAATGGTCGCATCCAGAAAATCAATCAGCCTTTTGAACAAGAGTTGGTCTTGCAAATCCGCAGCAATCGCCAAAGTCACCGCCTGCTCCTTTCTGCCCATCCCGTTTTTGGACGCATTCAGCTGACCCAAACGACTTTTGAAAATCCAGCCCAACCTTCTACCTTTATCATGGTTTTGAGAAAGTATTTACAGGGGGCCCTGATTGAGTCGATTGAGCAGGTGGAAAATGACCGTATTGTGGAAATGACAGTTTCCAATAAAAACGAGATTGGAGACCATATCCAGGCTACCCTGATTATCGAGATTATGGGGAAACACAGTAATATTCTACTGGTTGATAAAAGTAGCCACAAAATTCTCGAAGTCATTAAACACGTTGGTTTTTCACAAAATAGCTACCGCACCTTGCTTCCTGGATCGACCTATATCGCTCCGCCAAGTACGGAATCTCTCAATCCTTTTACTATCAAGGACGAGAAACTCTTTGAAATCCTGCAAACACAGGAAACGACAGCTAAAAATCTTCAAAGCCTCTTTCAAGGTCTGGGACGCGATACGGCAAATGAATTGGAAAGGATTCTGGTTAGTGATAAACTGTCTACTTTCCGTACCTTTTTCCATCAAGAAACCCAGCCATGCTTGACTGAGACATCCTTCAGTCCAGTTCCTTTTAAAAATCAAGTAGGAGAGCCTTTTACCAGTCTTTCTGATTTGCTGGACACCTACTATAAGGACAAGGCAGAACGCGACCGCGTCAAACAGCAAGCCAGTGAACTCATTCGTCGTGTTGAAAATGAACTTCAGAAAAACCGACATAAGCTGAAAAAACAGGAAAAAGAGTTACTGGCGACAGACAACGCTGAAGAATTTCGTCAAAAAGGAGAATTGCTGACAACCTTCCTCCACCAAGTGCCTAACGACCAAGACCAGGTTATCCTAGACAACTACTACACCAACCAACCTATCACGATTGCGCTTGATAAGGCCTTGACTCCCAACCAAAATGCCCAACGCTATTTTAAACGGTATCAGAAACTCAAAGAAGCTGTCAAATACTTGACTGATCTGATTGAGGAAACCAAGGCCACTATTCTCTATCTGGAAAGTGTAGAAACCGTCCTCAACCAAGCTGGGCTGGAAGAAATCGCTGAAATCCGTGAAGAATTGATTCAAACTGGCTTTATCCGCAGAAGACAGCGGGAGAAAATCCAGAAACGCAAAAAACCAGAACAATATCTAGCAAGCGATGGCAAAACCATCATCTATGTCGGCCGAAACAACCTACAAAACGAGGAGCTAACCTTTAAAATGGCACGCAAAGAGGAACTTTGGTTCCATGCCAAGGACATTCCTGGAAGCCACGTTGTCATCTCAGGCAATCTTGACCCATCTGATGAAGTCAAGACAGAAGCAGCAGAACTAGCTGCCTACTTCTCTCAAGGTCGCCTGTCAAATCTGGTGCAGGTAGATATGATTGAAATCAAGAAACTCAACAAACCAACTGGTGGAAAACCCGGCTTTGTCACCTACACAGGACAAAAGACCCTCCGTGTCACACCAGACCCAGAAAAAATCGTATCCATGAAAAAATCCTGATTTTACTTAAAATCAGGATTTTTAACATACTATTCACTCAAATCATATCCAATTATAGGACTAATCTTTGCCACCTAGTTTCTCATTGATTTTCATCATCACACTAGCAATTTTTTCACCCCAATAAGGGTCTGAGGCATATTCTACATTCATACCAGACGCCTTGTTTCCAAGGAAAGTTCTTCCCCTATCGATATAATTTTCCTTAATCCACTTGGTTGCACCTAAAATTCCCTTATCCACATCATCAAATGTCTTAGCAGAAAGGTAAGGTGTCGTATCATAGGCTGTAATTCCAAAGAAATTATTCTTATCTTTGGCAATTTTACTTCTTCCCCAGTTACTTTCTAGGGCACTATGGGCAAGGAGATAAAGAGCATTGATATGGTAATGTTTTTCGGCTTCCTTAAAAGTAGCGCCCTTGTTCTCCAAAAGGCTATTGTTAATGTTTAGCAAACTAAATACCTTATCCAATTCTTCAGCACTGTAGTTTGTAGCCTCTGTTAAATCTTTGAAAAGGAAGGGATTCTCAAGCTTAAAACCATCAAAATGCAGGCCATCTGCCGAATAATATTTCTTGCCTACTTCCATATCAGAAAGATGAGAAGCTACTGGGATACTAGCATTCTGAGCCACATAGTGATAAAAACGGTGGCCATCACTCTCATAATAAGGGATAAAGTCCTTACTAGCATCTAGCGCTTGTAAATCTTCTGTTTTCATATAGCCTGACAAACCAGAAATAGTAATAGCCAGGCGCTTGTCATCACTTTTTCTATCCTTATCTAGCCAAACAACACTAGCTTGCGATATATAGGAGAGCTTTTCACCATCTGCATTATAGATATTTGCTGTGACTGGTACTACTTGATAATAAGCAGCATTTTCATTTGTAGCTTTTTCTCCACGCCATTTACCATCGCTTCCAAGCTGATAACCATCTACTGTCTCATTTTTCGCCATGTAGCCACCGGATTTGAAGTAGTACCAGGCTTGACTTTTAGAATCGTAGACCCATTCTTTTTTAGCCATTTTGCCATCAGACTTGAGGTAAAACCATGACTCCTTATCCCAAATCCATTCATTGGCTGCCATGTAGCCACCGGATTTGAAGTAGTACCAAGCTTGACTATGAGAATCGTAGACCCATTCTTTTTCAGCTATTTTCCCATCAGATTTGAGATAAAACCAAGATTCCTTATCCCAAATCCATTCATTGACTGTCATGTAGCCACCGGATTTTAGATAATAATAGTGACCATTCTCGAAAATCCATTCTTTATCAGCATGGTTTCCATTTTCTTTGATGTAAAACCAAGATTGGTATTGTCTGTCAAAAAGCCAACCTTGCTGTACTTTGGCACCAGTGGCATTCACATAAGCTTGATTAATCCACTGACTTGTCAGTAGATAACCACCGGATTTGAAATAATAATCCTTCCCTTTAATTTGGAGCCATTCTTTCTCTGCGTGCTGTCCATCTGCTTTGATATAAAACCAAGCATCGTATTGAGAATCATAGACCCAGTCTTCTATTACTTTGGCACCTGTTGCACCAACATAGGAAGTTCCTACCCAAGCATTTCTTTTCATCTTTCCATCTTGGTCAAGATAATAAAAGGCTCCCTTGTCTTCTACCCATTCTGATTTGGCCATATAGCCACCAGATTTGAGGTAAAAATAGTCGTCACCTTGCTTTAGCCATTCATTTTCAGCATAGTTAGCATCTGCTTTTATATAGAACCAAGATTGATAATGAGTATCAAAAACCCACTCATTCGCTGCTTGACTGCCATCTTCTTTCAGATACTGTTTTCCTTGCCAAGTACCATCACTAGCCATTGCACCCTCTGGACTAGCTAAGAAAAATAGCAGAGCTAAAAAAATAAATCTTACTTTCTTCATTAACCTTCTTCCTCTGTTCTTATTTATTTTATTGTACCAAAATTCTCCTAAATTCATATTACAAACTAATAAAAAATCAAGAACAGATTGATTGCAGGTTACCTCAGAGACTCTTTTACTTCCTGACGGAGTTCTTCCAGACTGCTAATACCGTATTTATCCATGACTTTTGGTAAATTTTCGATGATGTCAGGGCAGGCATAAGGATTGGTAAAGTTAGCTGTTCCAACTCCGATAGCAGATGCCCCAGCCAGATACATTTCTAGGGCAGCTTCAGCCGAATCCACTCCCCCCATTCCAATGATAGGCAGGTCTGTTGTTTGGGCTACTTGGCGGATGAGTTTGAGGGCTACTGGAAAGACTGCTGGACCTGACATTCCACCTGTTCCATTGGCCAAGATTGGTTTTCTGGTTTTGAGGTCAAAGCGCATTCCAACCAGAGTATTGATCATGGTCAAGCCACTTGCTCCCGCATCTTCTGCAGCTTTTGCGACAGTAACGATATCGGTCACACTCGGGGTTAATTTGACATAAACTGGCACTTCTGAGGCTTCCACAGCTGCTTTCACCACATCATAAGCCAAATCTGGATCTTGACCAATCAAAAGTCCATGATTACAGTGGTCAACATTGGGACAAGAAATATTGAGCTCGATAGCTTTTACATTAGTTGCCTTGGAAATCCCATGAGAAACAGCTGCATACTCTTGTTTTGAAAAACCAGCTACATTGGCAATAATAGGAAGGTTTGGATATTCTCTTTCCAGCCAAGGTAGCTTTTCAGCCAAAACAACCTCTAAACCAGGATTTTGCAAGCCAATTGCATTGAGCATACCAGCAGGCGTCTCTGCCACTCTTGGAGTTGGATTCCCAAAACGTGGTTCAAGGGTTGTCGCCTTGATCATAATAGAACCTAAAAGGTCTAAATCATAGTACTTGGCATACTCTTGTCCAAAGCCAAAACAGCCTGATGCTGGAATAATCGGATTTTTCAAATCCAAACCAGGTAGAGACACTTGTAATCGATTTGTAGTCATAATTTTCTCCTTATAATACAACTGTTCCTGTGCGGAAAACAGGACCATCTTCACAGACGCGTTGGCTGACCGTCTCGCTTTCTGGTACTTTTAGAACACAGGCATAGCAAGCTCCCATCCCACAAGCCATACGAGATTCCAGAGATAAATAGGCTCTTGGGTGATCATCAAAGGCTTGATTGATATACTTCATCATTCCTGGAGCCCCACACGAGTAAACAGCATCAAACTGACTATCTAAATCATTGATAACAACGGAAACATTTCCCTTGATGCCATAAGAACCATCATCTGTCGTTACAAAGACCTGACCATACTGAGCCAATTCCGTTTTCAAAATAACAGCATCCTTATTAGCAAAACCGAGGACTGTCACTACTTTCACTCCACGTTCATGCAATTCCTTGGCCACCTCAAGCAAGGGTGGAACACCAATCCCACCACCAACAAGGAGAACCTGATTCTGCTCATCAAGGTCAGACAAGTCAAAACCATTTCCCTGAGGCCCCATCACATCAAGAGTGTCTCCCTGACTTAAGGTTGAAAAAATTGCAGTCCCAGCTCCCTCAATCCGGTAAATGAGATGACACTGCTTCTTAACCTTATCGATAGACGAAATTGAAATAGGACGACGCAAAAGATGGGCATCATCAGGCACACGCAGATGTAGAAATTGTCCTGCTCGCATGACTTCAACCATTTCTCCTTCTAAGACTAGTTCAAAGATTGCTGGCGCGATTTCCTCCTGTGCAACCACCTTCATGGTTTCCAAACGAATGGCACCCAAACGTTTCTTACATGTGGGATTCATGACTTTTCCTCCTTAAATTTTAAGGGGACCAGACAAAGAAAAGACCTTGCTAGTGCAAGGCCTCAGTTAAAATTGTACAACAGAAGAGAGCACACTCAAAAGTCTCCTCTAGAAAATTGTACTATTCTTTTATCTGACACCTTGTGAGTCTCTCTGGACTCCCCTTAAAGGTTAAATTTTTATTAGTATACTCTTTCAGCTAAAAAAAGTCAAGTAGAAAAGGAACATTCTACTTGACCTCATGAGATTATTTTTCACGAATGACTTCGACCTTGTAGCCATCAGGGTCTTTGACAAAGTAATAGTTTGGTGTAGTTCCTGGTAGGCCATTTGGCTCAGTCACTTCATAGCCTTTTGCACTGTGCTCTTGATGAAGAACCTCAAGATCAGGTGTACTTAGGGCGATATGAGCAAAGCCATCTCCAACCACATAAGGGCCGTGATCGTAGTTATAAGTCAATTCCAACTCATAGTCATCACCCTCAAGACCTAGATAGACAATCGTGAAGGCATGATCTGGAAAATCTCTGCGACGCAATTCTTTAAAACCAAAAGCATCTTGATAGAATGCAATTGATTTTTCAAGATTTTCTACTCGCAAGCAAGTATGTAGCATTTTTGAAGCCATATTTTTCTCCTTTATTTTTAAAAAGACTGGACAATCCTCTTCCAGTCTCATCAGTTGTTATTTACCAAGTTTTGCTTTAGCTGCATCTGCAAGAGCTGTGAAAGCTGCTGCATCGTTAACAGCCAAGTCAGCAAGCATTTTACGGTTAACTTCGATCTCAGCCAATTTCAAACCATGCATCAATTGTGAGTATGAAAGTCCGTTCATACGAGCTGCCGCGTTGATACGAGTGATCCACAATTTGCGGAAGTCACGTTTTTTCTGACGACGGTCACGGTATGCATAGTAGTAAGAGTTCATTACTTGTTCTTTTGCAGTACGGAACAAGATGTGTTTAGCTCCATAGTAACCTTTTGCTAATTTAAGAATACGTTTACGACGTTTGCGTGATACAACGCCACCTTTAACACGTGCCATGTTTTATTTCCTCCAAATATTTCCTAGAATTATTTACTTACAGTCAAGCTATTATTTCAAGCGAGTAAGCATTGCTTTGATACGTTTGTAATCTCCTGAATGCACCATAGATGCTTTACGAAGATGACGACGTTGTTTCTTAGTTTTTCCGTGGAAACGGTGAGAAGTGTAAGCACGGAAACGTTTAAGTCCACCAGAACCTGTACGTTTGAAACGTTTAGCTGATGCGCGGTGTGTTTTTTGTTTTGGCATGATTTTTTCTCCTTTATTTAACTTTCTGACAATTATTTTTTGTCAGTCTCTGGCGCCAATTGCATGAACATTTGACGTCCATCCATTTTAGCACGTTGTTCGATGATGGCAATATCTTGAGTTGCTTCAGCAAACTCGGCTAAAACTTTTGCACCAATCTCTTTATGGGTAATCATACGACCCTTAAAGCGAATAGATACCTTAACTTTATT
Organism: Streptococcus pseudopneumoniae ATCC BAA-960 = CCUG 49455; assembly: GCF_002087075.1. Lineage (GTDB taxonomy): Bacteria > Bacillota > Bacilli > Lactobacillales > Streptococcaceae > Streptococcus > Streptococcus pseudopneumoniae. The sequence continues at coordinate 632 of NZ_MWSM01000032.1, read as the reverse complement.
TCCTTTTTCAAGGAACTTACGTGCATTACGAAGTTTTGTATCAAAGTCACCCTTGTCAATTGTTGGACTTAGACGAACTTCTTTCACAGTAACAACGCTTTGTTTTTTACGTTGTTCTTTTTGCTTCTTCTGGTACTCAAATTTGAACTTACCGTAGTCCATAATTTTTGCAACAGGCGGTTTGGCTTGGGGTTGAATCAATACTAGGTCAACATTAGCGTTATCAGCCAAAGCTTGCGCTTCACTGAGTGGCTTGATGCCTAGCTGTTCTCCTTCAAGACCAATCAAGCGAACTTCACGTACACGAATCTCATCATTGATGAATAAGTCTTGCTTTGCTATGGTTTTCACCTCTTTTGTTTTATTAGAGAAAAACAATAGCGGACTCGTAAATATACAAGCCCGCACGTTATGATAGCGTTTCTTCGAAACTTTTCATCCGTAGGGCCAGGCAACTTAATGTCACAAGGCGAGAAGCTCTCACTTCTGCTTTTCTCAACTTTTATATGATACCAAGTTTTCTAGCTCTTGTCAAGATAAAAAGTTATTTTTTTGAAAAGTTTCTGTTTGTATTTTGGCGTTCAATCACAAACACAAGAAAGGCACAGAGATGCAAAACCATTATACTACAA
>NZ_MWSM01000031.1 GCF_002087075.1 Streptococcus pseudopneumoniae ATCC BAA-960 = CCUG 49455 | reverse complement strand
TTAAGTGATAAAGTCGGGAAGAAACTTGACCTTCTTCTAGGGCTTTACGCAAAGCTTCTTCATCAGTCGTTTGAAAAATCAAACCACGCTCTTTTAGCTCATCAAAAATGTGCATGTGTCTTTTCTCCTTTTTAAAATTATTGTTTCTAACTATTGTATCACAAACTTGGGCAATAGCCTAGCAGAATAGGGAAGAAAGTGGCTATTTTATTGAAAGTTTCCCTTTTATGGTATAATAGATAGAGTGAGGAAATCCATGCAAAATCAATTAAATGAATTAAAACGAAAAATGCTGGAATTTTTCCAGCAAAAACAAAAAAATAAAAAATCAGCTAGACCTGGCAAGAAAGGTTCAAGTACCAAAAAATCTAAAACCTTAGATAAGTCAGCCATTTTTCCAGCTATTTTACTGAGTATAAAAGCCTTATTTAACTTACTCTTTGTACTCGGTTTTCTAGGAGGAATGTTGGGAGCTGGGATTGCTTTGGGATACGGAGTGGCCTTATTTGACAAGGTTCGGGTGCCTCAGACAGAAGAATTGGTACATCAGGTCAAGGACATCTCTTCTATTTCAGAGATTACCTATGCGGATGGGACGGTAATTGCTTCCATAGAGAGTGATTTGTTGCGCACTTCTATCTCATCTGAGCAAATTTCGGAAAATCTGAAGAAGGCTATCATTGCGACGGAAGACGAACACTTTAAAGAACATAAGGGTGTAGTACCCAAGGCGGTGATTCGTGCGACCTTGGGGAAATTTGTAGGTTTGGGTTCCTCTAGTGGGGGTTCAACCTTGACCCAGCAACTGATTAAACAGCAGGTGGTTGGGGATGCGCCGACCTTGGCTCGTAAGGCGACAGAGATTGTGGATGCTCTTGCCTTGGAACGCGCCATGAATAAAGATGAGATTTTAACGACCTATCTCAATGTGGCTCCCTTTGGCCGAAATAATAAGGGGCAGAATATTGCAGGAGCTCAGCAGGCGGCTGAGGGGATTTTCGGTGTCGATGCCAGTCAGTTGACTGTTCCTCAAGCAGCATTTTTAGCAGGACTTCCACAGAGTCCCATTACTTACTCTCCTTATGAAAATACTGGGGAGTTGAAGAGTGATGAAGACCTAGAAATTGGCTTAAGACGGGCTAAGGCAGTTCTTTACAGTATGTATCGTACAGGTGCCTTAAGCAAGGACGAGTATTCTCAGTACAAGGATTATGACCTTAAACAGGACTTTTTACCATCGGGCACGGTCACAGGAATTTCACGAGACTATTTATACTTTACAACTTTGGCAGAAGCTCAAGAACGTATGTATGACTATCTAGCTCAGAGAGACAATGTCTCCACTAAGGAATTGAAAAATGAGGCAACTCAGAAGTTTTATCGTGATTTGGCAGCCAAGGAAATTGAAAATGGTGGTTATAAGATTACTACTACCATAGACCAGAAAATTCATTCTGCCATGCAAAATGCGGTTGCTGACTATGGCTATCTTTTAGACGATGGAACAGGTCGTGTAGAAGTAGGAAATGTCTTGATGGACAACCAAACAGGTGCTATTCTAGGCTTTGTAGGTGGTCGCAATTATCAAGAAAATCAAAATAATCATGCCTTTGATACTAAGCGCTCACCAGCTTCTACTACCAAGCCTTTGCTGGCCTACGGTATTGCTATTGACCAGGGCTTGATGGGAAGCGAAACGATTCTATCTAACTATCCAACAAACTTTGCCAATGGCAATCCGATTATGTATGCTAATAGCAAGGGAACAGGAATGATGACCTTGGGAGAAGCTCTGAACTATTCATGGAATATCCCGGCTTACTGGACCTACCGTATGCTCCGTGAAAAGGGTGTGGATGTCAAAGGTTATATGGAAAAGATGGGCTACGAGATTCCTGAGTACGATATTGAGAGCTTGCCAATGGGTGGTGGTATTGAAGTCACAGTTGCCCAGCATACCAATGGCTATCAGACCTTGGCTAATAATGGAGTTTATCATCAGAAGCATGTGATTTCAAAGATTGAAGCAGCAGATGGTAGAGTGGTGTATGAGTATCAGGACAAACCGGTTCAAGTCTATTCAAAAGCTACTGCGACAATTATGCAGAGCTTGTTGCGAGAAGTTCTATCCTCTCGTGTGACAACAACCTTCAAGACGAATCTGACTGCTTTAAATCCTACTCTGGCTAATGCAGATTGGATTGGGAAGACTGGTACAACCAACCAAGACGAAAATATGTGGCTTATGCTTTCGACACCTAGATTAACCCTAGGTGGCTGGATTGGGCATGATGATAATCATTCATTGTCACGTAGAGCAGGTTATTCTAATAACTCTAATTACATGGCTCATCTAGTAAATGCGATTCAGAAAGCCTCCCCAAGCATTTGGGGGAACGAGCGCTTTGCTTTAGATCCTAGTGTAGTGAAATCGGAAGTCTTGAAATCAACAGGTCAAAAACCAGGGAAGGTTTCTGTTGAAGGAAAAGAAGTAGAGGTCACAGGTTCGACTGTTACCAGCTATTGGGCTAATAAGTCAGGAGCGCCAGCGACAAGTTATCGCTTTGCTATTGGCGGAAGTGATGCGGATTATCAGAATGCTTGGTCTAGTATTGTGAGGAGTCTACCAACTCCATCAAGCTCCAGCAGTTCAAGTAGTAGTTCTAGCGATAGCAGTAACTCAAGTGCTACACGACCTTCTTCTTCAAGGGCGAGACGATAATTCTCTAAATGAAGTGGCGAATCAATGGATTGCCACTTTTTTCTTTTTTCCTTTCGTGTTACAATAAAGGTATGAATCAGTATCAGAAAAAGATTGTTAAAGGAACTATTTATTCGCTCCTATCCGGCTTAATCTGGGGAATCTGTGGAATTCTAGGAGAGTATTTCTTTACTCATTACCAGGTGTCTTCTGGCTGGATTACCTCTATGCGATTGACACTAGCAGGGAGTCTTGTACTCATTTGGTCTGCAATACAATTAAAATCGCAAGTGCTAGATATTTGGCGAGACAAGAAAAATTACCTACCCTTTTTGGCCTATGCTATTTTGGGGATTTTTTCAGTCCAGTATTTTTTCTATCTCTGTGTAGAATACTCAAATGCAGCGACAGCGACTATTTTACAGTTTATCAGTCCTGTCTTTATCCTCTTTTACAATCGCTTGGTTTATCAAAAACGAGCGTCAAAAAGTGCTATTTTCTATGTTTTGATTGCTATGCTGGGTGTTTGCTTGATGGCGACAAAGGGAGATCTCTCTCAGTTATCCATGACACCACTAGCCCTTGTGACGGGCTTACTGAGTGCTATGGGTGTTATGTTTAATGTTATCTTGCCCCAGCCTTTTGCGAAGCGCTATGGTTTTGTACCCACGGTTGGGTGGGGGATGATTTTGGCAGGTTTATTTAGCAATGTTCTCTCGCCAGTGCATCAGCTTTCCTTTACTCTTGATATTTGGAGTATCTTGATTTGTCTCATTATCGCTTTCTTTGGGACGGCTTTTGCTTTTTTTATTTCCATGAAGGCGGTGTCCTTGGTTTCTCCTTTGGTGGTTTCCGTTATCAGTGCCAGTGAACCTCTCTCTTCTGCTCTCTTGAGTGTTTTGTTCTTAGGCCTGGTAGTGGATTGGTCACTCCTTCTAGCTATGGCCTTGATTATTTTACCCATGATATTTTTGTCTATAGAAGAAGCGAAAGAAAGTAGATAAAAAGTCTTTTCTTAATTCTAAAAGTGTGCTATACTAGAATAGTCAATAAAACACGGGGAGATAGTTGTGAAGAGTGTTTTTAGGTTGTATCGGTAGGGGTTTGCTTTTACCGACAGCACGTTTTATCTCACATCCCTAAAAAAATCATACCTAAAAACAGACAAAAAGGCTTCAAATTTGAGGCTTTTTTTGGTAGAATAGTTATCATTATAAAGAATGAGAGGTTTTTTTATGACTGCTACAAAAATGAATGCTCAAGAAATTATCCAATTTATCGCTAATGCTGAGAAGAAAACCAGTGTGAAAGTAACTTTTGAGGGACAACTCGCAACTGCTGTACCTAGCTCGGTTGTTAGACTAGGGAATGTTTTATTTGGAGACTGGAAGGACGTGGCTCCGCTTCTCAATGGTTTGGTAGAAAATCAAGACTATGTTGTTGAGCAAGATGCCCGCAATTCTGCAGTTCCTTTGCTAGATAAACGTGCTATCAACGCTCGTATCGAGCCAGGCGCTATTATCCGTGACCAGGTAGAAATTGGTGACAATGCTGTTATCATGATGGGAGCTGTTATCAATATCGGTGCTGAAATCGGTGCAGGAACCATGATTGACATGGGGGCTATCCTTGGTGGCCGTGCCATCGTTGGGAAAAATAGCCACGTTGGTGCAGGTGCAGTTTTAGCAGGTGTGATTGAGCCAGCTAGCGCAGAACCAGTCCGTGTTGGAGACAATGTTCTTATCGGTGCCAATGCAGTGGTTATCGAAGGAGTCCAAATCGGTAGTGGTTCAGTTGTCGCAGCAGGAGCTATCGTTACCCAAGATGTTCCAGAAAATGTAGTAGTAGCAGGTGTTCCAGCTCGAATTATCAAAGAGATTGATGCCCAAACTCAACAAAAAACAGCGCTAGAGGATGCGCTTCGTACCTTGTAATTTGTAAAAGAAAAATAGAGGCGGGACCCTTTTTCCAGCCTCTTTCTGCTATATAGGAGGATAGATAGATGTTAGATTTGATTCAGACTAGACGAGATTTGCACCAGATTCCAGAGATTGGCTTGGAGGAGTTCAAGACTCATGCTTATTTGCTGGATGTGATTGAGAAATTGACTGCGGGCAAGGAGTTTGTTCAAGTTCGTACTTGGCGGACAGGTATTTTGGTTTACTTGCAGGGAAGTCAGCCAGAGCGTACTATTGGTTGGCGGACGGATATTGATGGTCTGCCTATCGTTGAACAAACAGGACTTCCTTTTGCTTCTCAGCATCAAGGTCGCATGCACGCTTGTGGTCATGATTTCCACATGACTATTGCCTTAGGCTGTCTCGAGCGCGCCCTTGAGGAACAACCTAAAAATAATCTACTCTTCCTATTTCAGCCTGCTGAAGAAAATGAAGCTGGTGGCATGCTCATGTATGAGGATGGCGCTTTTGGAGACTGGTTGCCAGACCAGTTTTATGGGCTTCATGTTCGACCAGATTTGAAGGTTGGTCAGATTGCGACCAATACTCATACACTCTTTGCAGGAACTTGCGAGGTGAAGATCCGTTTCAAAGGCAAAGGAGGACACGCAGCCTTTCCACATGAAGCTAATGACGCCTTGGTGGCAGCTAGTTACTTTGTGACCCAGGTGCAGTCAGTTGTCAGCCGCAATGTCAACCCAATCGAGGGAGCGGTGGTGACCTTTGGAGTTTTCCAAGCTGGAACAACCAACAATGTTATCACAGATACAGCCTTTTTGCATGGAACTATTCGGGCCTTGACTCAGGACATGAGTCTCTTGGTACAAAAGCGGGTCAAAACAGTTGCAGAAGGAGTTGCAGCTGCCTTTGATATGGAAGTCGAAGTGGAACTCAAACAAGGTGGATACCTACCTGTTGAGAACCATCCAGCCTTGGCGCGTGAACTAATGGACTTTTTTGAAGAGAAAGACGGAATTGAGTTGATTGATATCGAGCCTGCTATGACAGGCGAGGACTTTGGTTATCTCCTTTCAAAGGTTGATGGCGTGATGTTTTGGCTGGGTATCGATAGTCCCTACGCCCTTCATCACCCTCAGATGGCTCCTAAGGAAGAAGCATTAGCTATTGGGGTGGATGCGGTCTCTAGTTTCCTGAAAAAGAAGGCAGCAGAGTAGAGGGGTTGTCTATGAAATCGGAACTACGCAAGCAAGTCTTGCAAGAAATGAAGGCTATATCTCAAGAGCAAAAACAGGCTATAGAGCAAGCTTTAACCGAGCGGCTTTTACACCATCCCTTCTACCAAGAAGCCAAGGTCATCGCAACCTATCTCTCTTTTCCGCACGAATTTCAAACGCAGGGATTGATTGAGCAGGCGCTGAGGGACGGCAAGAAGGTTCTGATACCCAAAACCTATTCCAAGGGGCGCATGGACTTTGTGGTCTATGATCTGCAACAACTGGTCAAAACTTCCTTTGGCTTACTGGAACCACAGGGAAATTTGGAAGTGGTAGATGCCTCTCAGATTGATTTGATTCATGTCCCAGGGCTGGCTTTTACGATGGAAGGCTATCGGATTGGCTATGGCGGAGGTTATTATGACCGCTATCTGGAACAGTTTACTGGTCATACTTTGAGTACGGTTTATCATTATCAAGTTCAGGACTTTATCCCTGAAAACCATGATATTCCTGTTCAGGAGGTTTTGATTGATGAAGGAAATCTTTGATAGGCGTTACCCTGTGACGAGTTTCTTTCTTTTAGTGACGGCCGTGGTATTTCTACTAATGTTGGTAACTACAGGAGGAAACTTTGACAGGGCGGATACTCTATTTCGATTTGGAGCCATGTATGGGCCTGCCATTCGCCTCTTTCCCGAGCAAATTTGGCGTCTCTTTTCGGCTATTTTTGTTCATATTGGGTGGGAGCATTTCATTGTTAATATGCTTTCACTTTATTATCTTGGAAGGCAGGTAGAGGAGATTTTCGGTTCTAAGCAGTTTTTTTTTCTCTATCTTTTATCAGGAATGATGGGCAATCTCTTTGTTTTTGTATTTAGTCCCAAATCCTTAGCAGCAGGTGCATCCACCTCTCTTTATGGTCTATTTGCCGCGATTATCATTCTTCGCTATGCAACTCGTAATCCTTATATCCAACAGCTAGGACAGTCTTATCTGACACTTTTTGTGATTAACATTATTGGAAGTGTTCTGATTCCAGGAATCAGCCTAGCAGGCCATATCGGAGGTGCAGTTGGTGGTGCATTTCTAGCAATTATCTTTCCAGTTAGAGGAGAAAGACGGATGTATAGTGCTAGTCAGAGACTGGTAGCGTTAGTCTTGTTCGTAGGACTCGCAGTCTTACTTCTCTACAAGGGAATGGGATGAAAATTTGTGAAATGAAAAAAGATAAGGCATTTTTTGAACCTTATCTTTTTTTATTTTATACTCAATGAAAATCAAAGAGCAAACTAGGAAGCTAACCGCAGGCTATACTTGAGTACGGCAAGGTGAAGCTAACGTGGTTTGAAGAGATTTTCGAAGAGTATTATTCCTTCTCAGCCAATTCTTTTCCCAGTTGGATGAGGTAATCTTTTAAGTCATCTTTGACTTGTGGATGTTTGAGGGCGTAGTCAATAGATGTTTTCATAAATCCAAACTTATCCCCAACGTCGTAACGAGCTCCTGTAAATTCACGGGCAAAAACACGCTGTGTTTTATTGAGCGTATCAATAGCATCAGTAAGTTGGATTTCATTTCCAGCACCAGGAGCTTGCTTTTCGAGGATATCAAAAATCTCAGGTGTGAGTAGATAGCGACCGATGATTGCAAAATCACTTGGTGCATCTTCGGTCGCTGGTTTTTCAACAAAAGTTTCAACGCTATAGAGTCCGTTGATTCCTTCACCTTGAGGAGCAATGACTCCATATGATGAAACGTCTTCGTGTGGTACGGGCATGACAGCAATGGTTGATGCGTGTGTCTTTTCGTAATCCTTCATCAGTTGTTTTGTCAAAGGAACGGCGTTCTCATCTGTGATGTCCATAAGGTCATCACCCAGCATAACAACGAAGGGCTCATTCCCTACAAAAGCTTTGGCTTGTAGGACAGCATCTCCAAGACCACGAGGGTGAGTTTGGCGGATGAAATGGAGGCGCATACCAGTTGCTTCATCTACCAATTTTAACAGATCTGTTTTACCTTTCTCTTTGAGGTTGTACTCAAGCTCAAAATTTGAATCAAAGTGGTCCTCAATAGAACGTTTTGACTTACCAGTGACAACCAGAATATCTTCAATACCTGATTTGAGAGCCTCTTCCACGATAAACTGGATAGTTGGTTTGTCTACAATTGGCAACATTTCTTTGGCAAGGGCCTTGGTTGCTGGTAAAAATCGAGTTCCTAGTCCAGCGGCAGGAATGACTGCTTTTCTAACTTTCAGTGCCATAAGAATCCTTTCTCTAGAGGGTTAAGACCACTCATTTTCTGCTTTAAATTCATTGTTCATGATGTCATAAATGGCATCTTTGATATTGGTTCCGTGGTAGATAACTTGGTAAATGGCTTGTGTAATGGGCATATAGACTCCAAGTTCTTGCGCTAGTTCATAGGCTGCTCGGGTCGTTGAAATTCCTTCAATCACCATGCCCATATTGGCTTCGATATCAGCTAGAGATTCTCCACGACCAAGGGCATCTCCAGCTCTCCAGTTACGAGAGTGGATGGAGGTTCCCGTTACGATCAAGTCTCCTACACCAGACAAGCCACTATAGGTCAATGGACTAGCCCCGAGTGCCACCCCTAGGCGGGTAATTTCTGCCAAGCCTCGAGCGATGATGGCTGCCTTGGCATTGTCACCAAATCCCAAACCATGTAAAGCTCCGGCACCGACAGCGATAATATTTTTAAGAGCACCAGCGGTTTCGACCCCGATAACATCCGTATTGGTATAAAGTCGGAAGTAGTGATTACTAAATAGCTCCTGAACGTATTGAGCTGTGTGTAAATCTTTAGAAGCAGCAGTGATTAAAGTCAGGTCACGCACAATGGTCTCTTCTGCATGACTAGGACCTGAAACAACGACAATATCACTGCGGAGATGTTCAGGAATTTCTTCTTCAAGGATGGTTGATAATCGTTTATGGCTATCAGGTTCTAATCCCTTTGATGCGTGCATGATGATAACCTTATGGTCCAAGGTTTGTGCAACTTGTTGGGCAACAAGTCGTGTCACTTTTGTTGGGACAACAAACAAAATCGCATCCACATCTCTCAGTGCCTCTGCTAAGTCGGTGTAGGCAATGATATTTTCATCTAGAACGACATCTTTAAAGTAGTGCTTGTTAGTATGATAGGTATTAATTTCATTGATTTGTTCGGGAAGATTTCCCCAAATACGTACCTCGTGTCCATTGTCATTTAAGACTTGTGAAAGGGCAGTTCCCCAGGAACCAGGCCCCAAGACGGCGACGGTTTGTTTTTTCATGATTTCCTCCTTAATAGAGTCCTTTCTCTTATTCTATCATATTCTAGAGGATTTTGCACTTGCATTGCTGGGAAGTGGTGTCTTTGTGACTTCAAAAATACACAAAAACCGGGGCTAGTATTAAACTCTCAGTCTTTAGTTAAAGTGAGAAGAAATCTGATAGATAGTTTGATTCAGTATATGCTTATAATAGAGGTAAACAACTCAGGAGGTTCTTGTAGCTTGCGAGAGTTTGGCGAAAAAATTAAAAGATTACGTTTGGCTAAAAAAATCAGTAGTTCAGAATTTTGTGGCGATGAGTCTGAATGAAGTATCCGTCAATTAATTAGAATTGAAAATGGAGAATCCAGACCAACACTAACAAAGTTAAAATATATCGCTGAACGTTTGGGGGTTGAAGATTACAAGTTGATGCCAAGTTATATAGAGTTGGATAAGGAATACCTAGAATTGAAGTATTTCTTGATGAGGACTCCTACATACGAAGATGAAACTATCGCCCAAAAGAAAGAGAGTGTTTTTGATAAGATTTTTGAAGAGTATTATGATAGGCTACCTGAGGAAGAAAGATTTATCATCCCAAATTATTCATATCTGGCACTAACGAACTACACAGTTCAAAAATCACCAGAAAAGCTAGTTAAACTACTGTCCTTCTGGTGATTTTGCTTAATTTCTGATGTTCGAGACATAATTGAGGAGATTTGTCTTGATTTTTTCCTAAAAAAGGGTAGACTCCTCCCTTGGTTTGATGCTCGATTTTTAAAATAAGGTGACTTATTCTGTTAGGCATGTTTTCCCCTGCCCTCTAGCTCTATATGGAACAGGGAGTATCAGATTTATCTGGCAGATTGTATCAAATAAGGCTTGAAATTGTTTTGAATAGGCGTATAGACTTGAGAATTTGAGAATATGTCGTCTAGCAGTAGAGACATATTTTCCGGCAATATGAAGGAAGAGAGGTCGAAAACGCTTGATAGTCAAGGCCTTTACTTCATCACCAGCTAGCTGCTTTAAAAAGAGGTAGAGATTATAAGCCAGACAGCCCATCATCATACGTACTTCATTCTTAATCATGGTCGAACTATCTGTCTTATCCCCAAAGAATCCTGCTTTCCTTTCTTTGATAAAGTTTTCAGCATTCCCTCGTTCACGATAGAATTGAAACAGCTCCTCACTATCTACACTGCTTAAATTGGTCAAATGAACTTTTTTACAACCATAAAAAAGAGCACTTAATCGTACTCTTCTCTTTTAAGGATTAGTTGAATTAATTCAAATCCACTAGTTCTCCTGTTTCTAGGTAGACTAGGCGTTCACAAATGTTAGCAATGTAATCAGCGAAGCGTTCCAGATGCCCTATGATATAAAGGTATTGTGTTCCATTGGGAATTGAGGTTTCTTGGTCTTTCATAAGTCCAATGATTTCCTTTGATAAGGCATAATAATATTGGTCAATCTGTTCATCTTTTTGAGCAATACTAATAGCTTTTGAGGCTTGGTGCAAAGGAAAGGCAACCAATAAATCGGATAGCATGCTGAGGGATAATTTACCCATTTGGTGTAACTGTTCTTCGTCAGGGGCTAGTTGATTTTCTTTTAGTTGCAAAACAGCTTTAGCAATGCCTGCCATATGGTCTCCCATACGTTCAAGGTCTGAACAAGAAGACATGATGCTAATCACAAATCGAAGGTCAGACACTTGTGGCTGCTGCAAGGCCAACAAACGGGCACAGGTCAATTCGATAGCGCTTTGACCTTGGTTGATAGCATGATCCTTATTGATAATTAGCTCTGCCATCTCCTTGTCTTTGGAGGCTAAGGCCAGTAAGGCTTTTGAAGCTGTTTCAAGGACAAGTTGCCCTAGTCCTAAAAAGGATTGTTCTAATTCATGCAATTCTAAGTCAAATTGATTTCTCATAGGTTTTTCCTTCCTTATCCGAACCGTCCTGAAATATAGTCTTCTGTGCGCTGATCTTTTGGATTGGTAAACACGTCAACGGTGTCTCCAAATTCGCAAATTTCTCCTGTTAAGAAAAAAGCAGTTTTATCTGAAATACGTGAAGCTTGTTGCATGTTATGGGTAACAATGATAATCGTATAATCCTTTTTTAGTTGCTGAATGAGGTCTTCAATTTTTAAAGTGGAGATAGGGTCTAAGGCTGAAGTCGGCTCATCCATTAACAGAATATCAGGTTCTACTGCTAAAGCTCGCGCAATGCAAAGGCGTTGCTGCTGACCGCCTGATAAGGACATGGCACTCTTTTTAAGATTATCTTTGACTTCGTCCCAAATGGCTGCCCCTTTTAAAGATTTTTCCACTAAGGCATCTAATTGTTTTTTGTCTCGAATACCATGTGTCCTTGGGCCATAAGCCACGTTATCATAGATAGACATGGCAAAGGGATTAGGCTGTTGAAAAACCATCCCTACACGCTTACGTAGCTGATTAAGGTTGAATTTGCTACTATAAATATCTTGCTCATCTAAGAGGACTTGGCCTTCAATATGGCAAGAAGGAACCAAATCGTTCATCCGATTAAGGGTTTTTAGAAAAGTTGATTTACCACAACCAGATGGGCCTATCAAGGCAGTAATCTGTCTTTCTGGTAATTGAATCGAAATATTTTTTAAGGCTTGAAAGTCCCCGTAAAATAAGTCTAGGTGTCTGACTGAAAATGTTCCCATACTAGGAAGCTCCTTTCACAAGTTTTCGAGATAATAAGCTTGATAGAGTATTTATCATTAAAACAGTAATAATCAAAATCACACCGGTAGCATAGGCTTCATTGACATGTAGCCCCTCACTTGACAGCATATACATATGCAGGGCTAGAGAACGACCTGAAGACATGAGACTACTTGGCGTATTGGTAGAGGTACCTAATGTATACATGAGGGCAGCTGTCTCACCAACGATACGGCCAATAGCTAGTATCACTCCAGCTAAAATACCTGGCATGGCAACTGGTAGAACAATTCTAAAAACAGTCCGTAACTTACCTGCCCCAAGTCCATAACTTGCTTGACGCATGCTATCACTAACAGATAAAAGGGCTTCTTCTGTTGAGCGAATAATGACTGGCAACACCATGATGACTGAGGTTAAGATTCCTGATAACAGAGAGTATTGAAAACCTAAGAAGACTACAAAGAAGAGCATGCCAAACAGACCAAAAACAATGGAAGGAATCCCAGACAAGGTATCTGAGGCCAATCGCATGATTTTAACACAAAGGGAATCTTTTTTTGTATATTCCACAAGATAAAAACCAGCAAAAATCCCTATGGGCAAGGCTAAAAGAAGAGCACCAAAGACCAGAATAACGGTGGAAATAATCGCTGGCATAAGGGAAATGTTCTCAGAAGTATAAGTCCAAGAAAAGAGGGATAGACTTAGATGAGGTAAGCCTTTGATGAGGATAAAACCAATGATTAAAAAGAGAGAGCCAAAGGTTAAAGCTGAAAAACAATAAACGAGAAGTTTTAGCAGGTATTTACTCATAAGATGATTTTCCTTTCAAGTAGGCAAAGTAGGCATTAATCAAGAGAATAAGGAAAAAGAGAACTGCTGAGGTTGCAATAAGGGCTTCCCTATGCTGACCTGATGCGTAAGCCATCTCCAGAACAATATTGGTTGTTAAGGTTCTGGTTCCTGAAAAGAGTCCACTTGGAATAATTGGCTGGTTGCCTGCCACCAAAATAACTGCCATGGTTTCACCTACTGCGCGACCGATTCCTAAAATAACTGCTGATAAAATACCAGATCTCGCAGCTGGCAAGATGACACTAAAAATACTCCGTTCATGACTAGCTCCTAGAGCCAAGCTACCAGAATAATACGTTTTGGGAACTGTTCGGATAGCAGATTCTGACAAACTGATAATGGTTGGCAAAATCATTATTCCTAATAGTAACGAAGCGGTTAGGACACTCATGCCATTTCCTAAAAAGCTTCTAATCCAAGGCACCAATAATTGTAGGCCGAAAAAACCATAAACAATAGATGGAATGGCCGCCATCAAGTTGATAGCTGATTTTAAGAAGCCATAGACGGGCTTTGGACAATAATAAACCATAAACACCGATGTCAAGATGCCTGTTGGCACCCCAATCACAATCGCTCCTAAGGTAATTAATAAGGAACCAACGATCATTGGTAAAATACCATAGCTTGCCGGAATGTTCGTTGGCGACCAATCACTGCCTAATAAAAAACGGGCAAAGCCGTAGTTAGCCATGAAAGGTAAGCCATTACTAAAAATAAAGAAACAGATTAGCAAAATAGCTACAACAGCTACTGTTGCACTCATGAAAAAAATTGCCCTAAAAACTGCTTCTTTGAAGGCTTGTTTTGTCACATCTTGTCCTTTCTAGTGAAGAAAGTAAGGGAGATACGACACCTCCCTACTTGCCTTCTTTATCTTATTGTACGATGAAACGTCTGCATCTCTTTAGAGATTTATGGAGCAAACATTTTATTTAATCTTGTCCCAGATGGTTAATTTGCCACTAAAAACGTCTGCAAGTTCAGCCATACTGACTTGGCTTGCCTTATTGTCATTATTGACCACAACAGCAATACCGTCTAAAGCAATAGCATCATGGGTGAGACTCTTACCTTCTTCAGGAGTTAATTCCCTAGAAACCATACCAATATCAGCGGTTTTCTCCGTAACAGCGGTAATACCTGCTGAAGACCCATTAGAGGTAATATCAATCGTAACTTCTGGATTTTCTTTTTTATAAGCTTCTGCTAATTTTTCCATTAAAGAAGATACTGAAGTGGAACCTACAACAGACAACTTGCCTGATAAGTGTTGGCTTGTATATTCTGTGGTTTCAGTTTTAGCTTCAATAAATTTATTATCTGTGACCACTTGTTGACCTTGTTTGGAGTGGATAAAGCTGATAAAATCTTGACCTAGCTTGGAAAGATTAGAAGACCAAACAATGTTGAAGGGACGTTGAAGAGGGTATTCACCATCTAAAACTGTGTCTCGACTAGCCTTGACACCATCAATCTCTAAAGCCTTGACAGATTTCGTTAAAGATCCCAAGGAGATGTAGCCGATAGCATTAGCATTCCCTTGAACTGCTGAGAGAACACCTTCTGTACTATTTTGAATCACAGCTGTTTTGGCAGTGTTGTCAATTTTTTTATCACCGTCTTTTTTGAGAATCCCTGTGATTTCTGTGAAGGCACCCCGTGTCCCAGAGCCATTTTCTCGTGAAATCACCTCAATCGTTCCTGAAGCTGACTGTTTGGAAGCAGATGACTGATTGCCACAGGCAACAAGCCCAAATCCTGATAAGCCAATGGCTGCAAGAGTAAGTATTTTTTTGAATTTCATAATAATCACCTTTATCTCTATGTATTTTTCTTGTGTAGGCTTACTACATTTATAGTCTAACAAGTCTTTGTAAAGGTTTATCCCTGATTCATGTAAAGATTGTGTAAAGAATCAAAAAAAGCCACTTTTGAAAAATGGCTGCTCCTAAAAATAGCTTTAAAAATTATTAGTCCTGTGCGAAAGATTGGTTAGGAAGAAAAATCGTGAAGCAACTGCCTCTGCCAAGCTGACTCGTCACCGTGACTTGGCCACCTAATAATTGACTGAGTTCTTTGACAATGGCAAGGCCAAGACCAGTGCCACCAGTTTGTCTGCTTCGACCTTTATTAACTCGGTAAAAACGTTCAAAAATACGATCCTGCTCTAATTGACTAATACCAATCCCTGTATCTGATACAGAAATCTTAATGCCTTCGTTCACCTTTTGGGTCTTGACCTCAATTTTTCCCCCTTGTTCAGTGTAACGGATGGCATTGGATAAAAGATTGAGTAAGATTTGGGAAAGTAATTGACTATCTGATACGAGGGTGACATCATCTGGCACCTGCACCTTTAGCTGTAAATCCTTCTTCTTGAGCTGAGGTTGCAAGCTTTGAGTCAAATCCTGTACAAATTCTGCCAAAGAAAGGGTCGTCCATTGTATAGGCATTTGTTGAGCCTTAGATAAGGTAAGAAGGTGCTCAACAATATGCTCAAGACGCAAGCTTTCTTTGTAAATAATGTCTAGAAAGTTATCCTTGAGCGCTTCTTCTTCAGCTGACATCCCCTTAATGGTTTCAGCAAAGCCCTTAATCGAAGTAACTGGTGTCCTCAATTCATGGGAGGCATTTGAGACAAAGGCTAAATTTAACTTTTCATAAGTTCTAATCGTTGTTAAATCATATAGCAAGACGAGCACAGCTTCCACAGATTGGGTGGGGCTAAAAACGGGAACTGCTGTCACTTCTAAAATCAAGTCACCCTCATGAAACCCACTTACTTCTTGTTTTAACCTTGTTTTTTGATCAAAGGCTTGGTGAACTAAATTCCGAATATCCATCCGTTTGAGGTCATCAAGTGAACTTATGTCGCCGTCCACATCGGGAAAATAATGAGGCAGAGAGCGACTGGATAATAACATCTGACCTTGAGCGGAAACTAAAAACGTCCCCATGGTTAGGTGCGACAGAAGAACCTCCATTGTTTCGGCTAGGTCCTTGTATTGCTGATCCTGTTGGGAGACTTTGGTTTTTAGGCCAGACACATACTGAGCCAAAGACTTTAAGTCTTCTTGCCCTTTTTCTAAAAAGTATTCACTACTGGTCAAGAGAGGTTGGTGCAAGGTCTCAAAAGCAACTTCCCATTTCCAAAGGCAAAAGAGCCAGTAGCTACCTAGTCCCAAAGAAAGGGCTAGAAGAAAGAGACCGATGCCTTTACTGATCCAAGTTAATGCCATCCCTGCAATCAGAATGAGGCTAACACTTAGATTGACTAGCCAAAATTGAAGGTAGCGTTTCATCTATAACTCCTTGAACTTATAACCATAACCCCGAATGGTTCGAATAAATTGAGGGGCTTTAGGATTGTCTTCAATTTTTTCCCTCAACTTACCAATATGAACGTCCACCAAACGTGTTTCCTGCCCAAAGTCATACCCCCAGATACGTTCCAAAAGACGCTCTCTAGTCAGTGTCATGTTGGGATGTTTCATAAGATAGAGCAAGAGTTCAAATTCTTTTGGGGTCAAACTCAGTAACTTATTCGCCTTGTAGACTTCATGACGCTCAGGGTATACTTTCAAGGTCCCAAATAGCCAAGAATCGTCAGCGATATTATCTGAATCATCTCCTTCTTGTTCTCCTTTAGTTCGCCTGAGGACAGCCTTGACACGCGCCAGCAATTCTCTAGGGCTAAAAGGCTTGGTCAGGTAGTCATCAGCCCCTAATTCCAAGGCCAAAACCTTATCAAATTCATCACTTTTCGCAGAAACCATCATAATTGGAGTTTTGACGCCTTTGGCTCTCAGCCGCTTACAAACTTCTATGCCATCTAATTGTGGTAACATGATATCAAGCAAGATAAAATCAAAGGGTTCTGTTTCTGCCAAAGCTAAGGCCTTCCGTCCATTTGTTACCAATTGAGTAGAAAAGCCTTCCTTACTTAAATGGTAGTCAAGCAATCTCAGAATGTGTTCTTCATCATCCACTAATAAGACTTGTTTTGTCATCTATTATCTCCTATTGGTAACATTATAACACAATTATCAGAAATCCTAACATTGCTAAATCAGATTAAATTTGCTTATCAAGACTAGGATCTGGTCAAACGCTCAATCATCTCCTTGTGCTCTAGATAGGTCGCCAGTAGATCTACCCTTTCAAATAATTCAAAATCCTCAAATTCAAAACCAGGAGCAACAAGACAAGAAACCAGAGCATAATCCTTATCAACTTCAAGAACTCCTCTCAGTTCTGAGGACACGGTAATGATTGATGCGACGGAAGTAAAAATCCATCGCCCTAAAAAACAATTAGCGAATGATTCTGGTAAAAAGAAATGCCACGCTATGAAGGCTCAAGCGATTGTCACAAGTCAAGGGAGAATTGTTTCTTTGGATATCGCTGTGAACTATTATCATGATATGAAGTTGTTCAAAATGAGTCGCAGAAATATCGGACAAGCTGGTAAAATCTTGGCTGACAGTGCTTATCAAGGGCTCATGAAGCTATATCCTCAAGCACAAACTCCACGTAAATCCAGCAAACTCAAGCCACTAACAGCTGAAGAGAAAGCCTGTAACCATGCGCTATCTAAGGAGAGAAGCAAGGTAGAGAACATCTTTGCCAAAGTAAAAACGTTTAAAATGTTTTCAACAACCTATCGAAATCATCGTAAACGCTTCGGATTACGAATTAATTTGATTGTTGGTATTATCAATCATGAACTAGGATTCTAGTTTTGCAGGAAGTCTATTATTTGGTTAGGTGAATTAGTGAAGCGTTTAGGCAAGTGTCTCTGGTTACGACGTCATGGACTCTAAATCGATTATATTTAGGGGTCATGACTAGTGAAGCAATTAGCTAGTTCGCATATAAGCGGCTAGCGTCTAACAATTAGGAACTTTAGTTCCAATAACTTTAAGATTACGACGTTTTAGGACATAAATCGATCATATTTATGTCCTAAAACTAGTGAAGCGCCTAGCCAAAGTCCGAATAGGATTTGGCGTTAGTTACTTAGATTGCTTTGCAATCAAGTAACTTTGGCGATTTACATCTTCTCTGGCGCTTCTACTCCAAGCAAGCGAAGGGCTTCTTTGAGAACGACTGCAGTTGCGTAGCTGAGGGCTAGACGGCTGTCGCGTTCTGGGTTTTCATCCAAGATACGCGTATGTGCATAGTATTTGTTAAAGGATTGAGCTAGGTTAATTGCAAATTTAGCAATGATAGAAGGTTCAAAGTTATCTGCCGCACGGTTGATAATACGTGGGAAGTCTTGAATGAGTTTAATGATTTCCCAGCTTTCAGCATCATTCAAGCTATAGTTGCCAGCTGTTTCTGGTTTGAAATCCGCTTTGCGTAAGATCGATTGGATACGAGCGTAGGCGTATTGAACATAAGGTCCAGTTTCACCCTCGAAGGATACCATGGCCTCTAAGTCGAAGTCATATCCGTTTGTACGGTCAGTCTTGAGGTCATAGAATTTAATGGCTCCAACCCCAACAGCATGCGCTACCTGGTCTTTGTTTTCTAGTTCAGGATTTTTAGCCTCGATTTGGGCCTTGGCACGACTAACAGCCTCTGCAACAGTAGGCTCTAGCAAGATGACATTCCCTTTACGAGTAGAGAGTTTTTTCCCTTCTTTGGTAACTAAACCAAAAGGAACATGAGTAATGTCTTCACTCCAGTCGTAGCCCATCTCTTGCAAGACAGCCTTGAGCTGTTTAAAGTGGGCAGATTGCTCTTGACCAACGACGTAGATAGATTTAGCAAATTGATATTCGTTTTTACGGTAAAGGGCTGCAGCCAAGTCACGTGTGATATAGAGAGTTGCACCATCCGATTTCTTGATAAGGGCTGGATGTTCAATTCCATACTTCTCAAGATTCACAACTTGGGCCCCTTCTGACTCAACAAGAAGGCCTTTTTCAGAAAGAATGTCTACAACTGCATCCATCTTATCGTTGTAGAAGGCTTCCCCGTTATAGCTGTCAAAATCAACCTTCAATTCATTGTAAAGGCGGTTAAATTCCACTAAACTTTCATCACGGAACCATTGCCAAAGAGCGAGAGCTTCCTCGTCACCATTTTCCAGTTTACGGAACCATTCGCGTGCTTCTTCATCCAAGCTAGGGTCATTTTCAGCTTCAGCATTGATGCGGACATAGAGTTTAAGAAGTTCATCGATTGGATGAGCTTTTACAGCTTCTTCGTCGCCCCATTTTTTGTAGGCAACAATCAACATCCCAAACTGTTTACCCCAGTCTCCCAAGTGGTTGACCTTGACTGTTTGATAACCGATTTTTTGGAAAATATGTGACAAGCTATCTCCGATAACAGTTGAGCGTAGGTGGCCAATAGAGAATGGCTTAGCGATATTGGGACTAGACATATCGATAACAACATTTTCTTGTTTGCCAATAGTTTGATCAGCATAGTGTTCTTTTTCAGTGATAACAGCTTGCAATACTTGAGCAGAAATGGCAGATTTATCAAGGAAAAAGTTGACGTAAGGTCCTGTTGCAACAACCTTTTCAAAGGATTGGCTGTTAATTTTTTCAGCCAGTTCAGCCGCGATCATTTGAGGTGCTTTACGTTCGACTTTTGCAAGAGAAAAAGCAGGGAAAGCAATGTCTCCCATTTCTGAGTTTTTAGGGGTTTCCAGTAAATTTAAAATAGCCTCTTGGTCCAGGCTATCAATGACGCTAGCCAATTCGCTAGCAATCAATTCTTTTGTATTCATTAAGAGCTCCTTTTTGGACTTTTCTACTATTTTATCACAATTTTAAAGAAAGAAGAAAAAATTTTTGAAATCTCCTATTTTTTTGGTATAATATAGTTATAAAAATAGTTATAAATATTCACATAAGAGGATTTTATGAGAAAAAGAGATCGTCATCAGTTAATAAAAAAAATGATTACTGAGGAGAAATTAAGTACACAAAAAGAAATTCAAGATCGGTTGGAGGCGCACAATGTTTTTGTGACGCAGACAACCCTGTCTCGTGATTTGCGCGAAATCGGCTTGACCAAGGTCAAGAAAAATGATATGGTGTATTATGTGCTAGCAAATGAGACAGAAAAGATTGATTTGGTGGAATTCTTGTCTCATCATTTAGAAGGTGTTGCAAGAGCAGAGTTTACCTTGGTACTTCATACCAAATTAGGAGAAGCCTCTGTTTTGGCAAATATTGTAGATGCAAACAAGAATGAATGGATTTTAGGAACAGTTGCTGGTGCCAATACCTTATTGGTTATTTGTCGAGACCAGCACGTTGCCAAACTCATGGAAGATCGTTTGCTAGATTTGATGAAAGATAAGTAAGGTCTTGGGAGTTGCTCTCAAGACTTATTTTTGACAAGGAGAGACGGACAATGGCGACAGAAAAGCTATCACCTGGCATGCAACAGTATGTGGAGATTAAAAAGCAATATCCAGATGCGTTTTTGCTCTTTCGTATGGGTGATTTTTATGAATTATTTTATGAGGATGCGGTCAATGCTGCGCAGATTCTGGAAATTTCCTTAACGAGTCGTAACAAGAATGCCGACAATCCGATCCCTATGGCGGGTGTTCCCTATCATTCTGCCCAACAGTATATTGATGTCTTGATTGAGCAGGGTTATAAGGTGGCTATCGCAGAGCAGATGGAAGATCCTAAACAAGCAGTTGGGGTTGTGAAACGAGAGGTTGTTCAGGTCATTACGCCAGGGACAGTGGTCGATAGTAGTAAGCCAGACAGTCAGAATAATTTTTTGGTTGCTATAGACCGCGAAGGCAATCAATTTGGCCTAGCTTATATGGACCTGGTGACGGGTGATTTTTATGTGACAGGTCTTTTGGATTTTACGCTGGTTTGTGGGGAAATCCGTAATCTCAAGGCGCGAGAAGTGGTGCTGGGTTATGACTTGTCTGAGGAAGAAGAACAAATCCTCAGCCGCCAGATGAATCTGGTGCTCTCTTATGAAAAAGAAAACTTTGAAGACCTTCATTTACTGGATTCGCGATTGGCAACGGTGGAGCAAGCGGCATCCAGTAAGCTGCTACAGTATGTTCATCGGACTCAGATGAGGGAATTGAACCACCTCAAGCCTGTTATCCGTTATGAAATTAAAGATTTCTTGCAGATGGATTATGCGACCAAGGCTAGTCTGGATTTGGTTGAGAATGCCCGTTCAGGCAAGAAGCAAGGCAGTCTTTTCTGGCTTTTGGATGAAACCAAGACGGCTATGGGCATGCGTCTCTTGCGTTCTTGGATTCATCGTCCTTTGATTGATAAGGAACGAATCGTCCAACGTCAAGAAGTAGTGCAGGTCTTTCTCGGCCATTTCTTTGAGCGTAGTGATTTGACAGACAGTCTCAAGGGTGTTTATGACATCGAACGTTTGGCTAGTCGGGTTTCTTTTGGCAAGACCAACCCAAAGGATCTCTTGCAGTTGGCGACCACCTTGTCTAGTGTGCCACGGATTCGTGCGATTTTAGAAGGGATGGAGCAACCTGTTCTAGCTTATCTCATCGCACAACTGGATGCAATCCCTGAGTTGGAGAGCTTGATTAGCGCAGCGATTGCTCCTGAAGCTCCTCATGTGATTACAGATGGTGGAATTATCCGGACTGGCTTTGATGAGACTTTAGACAAGTACCGTCGTGTGCTCAGAGAAGGGACTAGCTGGATTGCTGAGATTGAGGCTAAGGAGCGAGAAAACTCTGGTATCAGCACGCTTAAGATTGACTACAATAAAAAAGATGGCTACTATTTCCATGTGACCAATTCTCAACTGGGAAATGTTCCTGTTCACTTTTTCCGCAAGGCAACGCTGAAAAACTCAGAACGCTTTGGAACCGAAGAATTAGCCCGTATCGAGGGCGATATGCTGGAGGCGCGTGAGAAGTCAGCTAATCTAGAGTACGAAATTTTTATGCGTATTCGTGAAGAGGTCAGCAAGTACATCCAACGTTTACAAGCTCTAGCCCAAGGAATTGCGACAGTTGATGTCCTGCAAAGTCTGGCGGTTGTAGCTGAAACCCAGCATTTGATTCGACCTGAATTCGGAGATGATTCGCGAATTGATATCCAGAAAGGACGCCATGCTGTCGTTGAAAAGGTTATGGGGGCTCAGACCTATATTCCCAATACGATTCAGATGGCAGAAGATACCAGTATTCAACTGATTACAGGGCCCAACATGAGCGGGAAGTCAACCTACATGCGTCAGTTAGCCATGACGGCGATAATGGCCCAGTTGGGCTCTTATGTGCCAGCAGAAAGTGCCCATTTACCTATTTTTGATGCTATCTTTACCCGTATCGGAGCAGCCGATGATTTGGTTTCAGGCCAATCAACCTTCATGGTGGAGATGATGGAGGCCAACAATGCCATTTCGCATGCAACAAAGAATTCCTTGATTCTTTTTGATGAGTTAGGTCGTGGAACTGCAACTTATGACGGGATGGCTCTTGCCCAGTCCATCATCGAATACATCCATGAACATATCGGAGCCAAGACCCTCTTTGCGACCCACTACCATGAGTTGACTAGTCTGGAGTCTAGTTTACAACACTTGGTCAATGTCCACGTGGCAACCTTGGAGCAGGATGGGCAGGTCACCTTCCTTCACAAGATTGAACCAGGGCCAGCTGATAAATCCTATGGTATCCATGTTGCCAAGATTGCTGGTTTACCGGCTGATCTTTTAGCGAGAGCGGATAAGATTTTAACGCAACTGGAGAGTCAGGGGCAAGAAAGTCCTGCTCCTATGAAACAAACAAGTACTGTCTCAGAACAAATTTCACTCTTTGATACGACTGAAGAACATCCTATCCTAGCAGAATTAGCTAAACTGGATGTTTACAATATGACACCTATGCAGGCTATGAATGTCTTGGTCGAGTTAAAACAGAAACTATAAAGAGAAAATTACTAGTCATTCTAGCTGTATCAAGGAGACTTCTTTGACAATCCCCCACTTTTTTGCTAGAATAACATCACACAAACAGAATGAGAAGGAGCTGACGCATTGTCGCTCCCTTTTGTCTATTTTTTAAGGAGAAAGTATGCTGATTCAGAAAATAAAAACCTACAAGTGGCAGGCCTTGACTTCGCTTCTGATGACAGGCTTGATGGTTGCTAGTTCACTTCTGCAACCGCGTTATCTGCAGGAAGTCTTAGACGCCCTCCTTGCTGGAAAATATGAAGCTATTTATAGTATCGGGGCTTGGTTGATTGGTGTGGCCGTAGTCGGTCTAGTTGCTGGTGGACTCAATGTTGTCCTCGCAGCCTATATTGCCCAAGGAGTTTCATCTGACCTTCGGGAGGATGCCTTCCGTAAAATCCAAACCTTTTCTTATGCTAATATTGAACAATTTAATGCGGGAAATCTAGTCGTTCGCATGACAAATGACATCAACCAGATTCAGAACGTGGTCATGATGACCTTCCAAATTCTTTTCAGACTTCCCCTCTTGTTCATCGGTTCGTTTATCCTGGCGGTTCAAACCCTTTCTTCTCTGTGGTGGGTGATTGTTCTCATGGTAGTCTTGATTTTTGGTTTGACTGCTGTCATGATGGGGATGATGGGGCCTCGTTTTGCCAAGTTTCAAACCCTTCTTGAACGCATCAATGCCATTGCCAAGGAAAATTTGCGTGGCGTTCGTGTGGTCAAGTCCTTTGTCCAAGAAAAAGAGCAGTTTGCTAAGTTTACGGAGGTTTCAGACGAGCTACTCGGTCAAAATCTTTACATTGGGTATGCCTTTTCAGTAGTGGAACCCTTTATGATGTTGGTCGGTTATGGGGCGGTTTTCCTCTCTATTTGGCTAGTTGCAGGGATGGTTCAGTCGGATCCGTCAGTTGTTGGCTCCATTGCTTCCTTTGTCAATTACCTGAGCCAGATTATCTTTACCATTGTTATGGTTGGATTTTTAGGAAATTCTGTCAGTCGTGCCATGATTTCTCTGCGTCGTATTCGAGAAATTCTTGATGCAGAGCCAGCCATGACTTTCAAGGATGTCCCAGATGAAGAGTTGGTCGGAAGTCTTAGCTTTGAAAATGTGACCTTTACCTATCCAATGGACAAGGAACCGATGCTGAAAGATGTGAGCTTTACTATTGAGCCTGGTCAAATGGTTGGTGTCGTTGGAGCGACTGGTGCAGGAAAATCAACCTTGGCTCAATTGATTCCACGTCTCTTTGACCCGCAGGAAGGGGCCATCAAAATTGGAGGCAAGGATATTCGAGAAGTGAGTGAAGGAACCCTGCGTAAAACAGTTTCTATCGTTCTTCAACGTGCTATTCTTTTCAGTGGAACGATTGCAGATAACTTGAGACAGGGTAAGGGAGATGCTACTCTATTTGAAATGGAACGCGCAGCTAATATTGCCCAGGCTAGTGAATTCATTCATCGTATGGAGAAAACCTTTGAAAGTCCAGTTGAGGAACGGGGAACCAATTTCTCTGGTGGGCAAAAACAAAGGATGTCGATTGCGCGTGGGATTGTTAGCAATCCACGTATTCTGATTTTTGACGATTCGACCTCGGCCTTAGATGCCAAGTCAGAGCGCCTGGTGCAAGAAGCCTTGAATAAGGACTTGAAGGGAACAACAACCATTATCATCGCTCAAAAGATTAGCTCGGTTGTTCATGCAGATAAAATCTTGGTTCTAGATCAAGGACGATTGATTGGTCAAGGTACGCATGCAGACTTGGTTGCCAACAATGCCGTTTACCGTGAAATCTACGAAACACAGAAAGGAAAGGAGGAGTAAAATGAAGACAGTTCAATTTTTTTGGAATTATTTTAAAGCCTATAAGCTATCATTTGTAGTTGTCATCCTGATGATTGTTCTGGCGACTCTTGCCCAAGCCCTCTTTCCGGTCTTTTCTGGACAAGCAGTGACGCAACTAGCCAATTTAGTTCAAGCTTATCAAGATGGCAGTCCAGAACTTGTTTGGCAAAGTCTATCAGGAATCATGGTCAATCTAGGCCTGCTGGTTTTGCTTCTCTTTATCTCCAGTGTCATATACATGTGTCTCATGACGCGCGTGATTGCAGAGTCGACCAACGAGATGCGTAAAGGTCTTTTTGGCAAATTGGCTCGTTTGACCGTTTCTTTCTTTGACCGCCGACAAGATGGCGATATCTTATCTCGTTTTACCAGTGATTTGGATAATATCCTCCAAGCCTTTAACGAAAGCTTGATTCAGGTCATGAGCAATATTGTTTTATATATCGGTCTGATTCTTGTCATGTTTTCGAGAAATGTGACGCTGGCCCTCATCACCATTGCCAGCACACCAGTTGCCTTCCTCATGCTGATTTTCATCGTGAAAATGGCCCGCAAATACACCAACCTCCAGCAGAAAGAGGTAGGGAAACTCAACGCTTATATGGATGAGAGTATCTCAGGCCAAAAAGCCGTGATTGTGCAAGGAATTCAAGAGGATATGATGGCAGGATTTCTTGAACAAAATGAGCGCGTGCGCAAGGCGACCTTTAAAGGAAGAATGTTCTCAGGAATTCTGTTCCCTGTCATGAATGGGATGAGCCTGGTTAATACAGCCATCGTCATCTTTGCTGGTTCAGCTGTACTTTTGAATGATAAGTCTATTGAAACAAGTACAGCCCTAGGTTTGATTGTGATGTTTGCCCAATTTTCACAGCAGTACTACCAGCCTATTATCCAAGTTGCAGCTAGTTGGGGAAGCCTTCAGTTAGCCTTTACAGGTGCTGAACGGATTCAGGAAATGTTTGACGCAGAGGAAGAAATCCGACCTGAAAAGGCTCCAATTTTCACTAAGTTGCAAGAAGGTGTTGAAATCAGCCATATTGATTTTTCATACTTGCCTGATAAACCTATTTTGAAAGATGTCAGCATTTCTGCCCCTAAAGGCCAGATGACAGCAGTTGTTGGCCCAACTGGGTCAGGGAAAACGACTATTATGAACCTCATCAATCGCTTTTATGATGTTGATGCTGGTGGTATTTATTTTGACGGCAAAGACATCCGTGACTATGATTTAGATAGTCTTAGAAGTAAAGTGGGAATTGTCTTGCAAGATTCCGTTCTTTTTAGCGGAACCATTCGAGACAATATCCGTTTCGGTGTGCCAGATGCCAGTCAGGAAATGGTTGAGTCAGCAGCCAAAGCAAGCCACATTCACGACTATATCGAAAGTTTGCCTGATAAGTACGATACTCTTATTGATGATGAGCAGAGTATCTTCTCGACAGGGCAGAAGCAATTGATTTCCATTGCTCGAACCCTGATGACAGATCCAGAAGTTCTCATTCTCGATGAAGGCACTTCAAACGTAGATACGGTGACAGAAAGCAAGATTCAGCATGCCATGGAGGCAGTTGTAGCAGGCAAAACCAGTTTCGTTATTGCCCACCGCTTGAAAACTATTCTCAATGCTGATCAGATTATTGTCCTTAAAGATGGAGAGGTCATTGAACGTGGTAACCACCATGAACTCTTGAAACTAGGTGGCTTCTACTCAGAACTCTATCACAATCAATTTGTTTTTGAATAAGAAAGAAGTTGTCCTATGGGGCAGCTTTTTCTTGTCCATAAAAAATTTTTATCACAGTCTTAAAAAAAACATATTAGACGAAAGATGCTTTGAGTGATATGATAGGACTATCGTTATACTCAATGAAAATCAAAGAGTAAACTAGGAAGCTAGCCGNNACTGACGAAGTCAG
Source organism: Streptococcus pseudopneumoniae ATCC BAA-960 = CCUG 49455 (assembly GCF_002087075.1). GTDB lineage: Bacteria > Bacillota > Bacilli > Lactobacillales > Streptococcaceae > Streptococcus > Streptococcus pseudopneumoniae. The sequence goes on along the minus strand of NZ_MWSM01000031.1, from coordinate 33,051 downwards.
TAACATATATACGGTAAGGCGATGCTGACGTGGTTTGAAGAGATTTTCGAAGAGTATTAATATTCGAAAGGAGAGACATCATGCCTAGAACCGTTGTAGGAGTTGCTGCAAATCTATGTCCCGTAGACATAGAAGGCAAAAACATTCATTCATCTGTATCTTGTAGATTCGCAGAGAGCATTCGTCAAGTCGGTGGTCTCCCTCTAGTCATTCCTGTTGGTGATGAGTCAGTTGTACGCGATTATGTAGAAATGATTGACAAATTGATTTTGACAGGAGGCCAAAATGTTCATCCTCAGTTTTATGGAGAGAAAAAGACCATCGAGAGCGATGATTATAATCTGGTCCGTGATGAATTTGAATTGGCACTCTTGAAAGAAGCACTCCGTCAGAATAAACCAATTATGGCAATCTGTCGCGGTGTTCAACTTGTCAATGTTGCCTTTGGTGGAACCCTCAATCAAGAAATCGAAGATCACTGGCAAGGACTACCTTTCGGAACATCTCACTCTATTGAGACAGTGGAAGGAAGCGTGGTTGCCAAGCTATTTGGAAAAGAAAGTCAGGTCAATTCCGTCCATCGTCAGAGTATCAAAGAATTGGCATCTAATTTCCGTGTAACTGCTATTGATCCGAGAGATCAAACCATTGAAGCGATTGAATCTATCGACGAACACCGCATTATCGGTTTGCAGTGGCATCCAGAGTTTCTGGTTAATGAAGAAGATGGTAATTTAGAATTATTTGAGTATTTATTGAATGAACTGTAACGACTGGAACATCTAGTCGTTCTTTCTTTTATTTTTTCAAAATTTTTGGAATGTGACATTTTTACGCAAACGTTTGAATTCTGATAAAAATTGGAGAAATTCGACAAAAAAGCTTGAAAAAAACGAAGGTAAGCGTTATGATAGAAAAGAAGAAATATTGGAGGAATAACATGTCACATATTAAATTTGATTATTCAAAAGTTTTAGACAAATTTGTTGCACCACATGAAGTGGAATACATGCAATCACAAGTAACAGCAGCAGATGAATTGATTCGTAAAGGAACTGGTGCTGGTAGCGACTTTTTGGGATGGTTGGACCTTCCTGAAAACTACGACCGCGAAGAATTTGACCGTATCTTGAAAGCTGCTGAGCAAATCAAATCAGACAGCGATGTTTTAGTTGTGATCGGTATCGGTGGATCTTACCTTGGTGCCAAAGCAGCAATCGACTTCTTGAACCACCACTTTGCAAACTTGCAAACAAAAGAAGAACGCAAGGCTCCACAAATCCTTTACGCAGGAAACTCAATCTCATCTACTTACCTTGCTGACTTGGTAGAGTACGTAGCTGATAAAGATTTCTCAGTAAACGTGATTTCTAAATCAGGTACAACAACTGAACCAGCGATTGCTTTCCGTGTCTTCAAAGAACTTTTGGTTAAGAAATACGGTCAAGAAGAAGCCAACAAACGTATCTATGCAACAACTGACCGCCAAAAAGGTGCTGTTAAGGTTGAAGCAGACGCTAACGGTTGGGAAACATTTGTTGTTCCAGATGATATCGGTGGACGCTTCTCAGTATTGACAGCTGTTGGTTTGCTTCCAATCGCAGCATCAGGAGCTGACATCAAAGCCCTTATGGAAGGTGCGAATGCAGCTCGCAAAGACTACACTTCAGATAAAATCTCTGAAAACGAAGCTTACCAATACGCAGCAGTTCGTAACATTCTTTACCGTAAAGGCTATGCAACTGAGATCTTGGTAAACTACGAGCCATCACTTCAATACTTCTCAGAGTGGTGGAAACAATTGGCTGGTGAATCAGAAGGAAAAGATCAAAAAGGTATCTACCCAACTTCAGCCAACTTCTCAACTGACTTGCACTCACTTGGTCAATTTATCCAAGAAGGAACTCGTATCATGTTTGAAACAGTTGTTCGTGTTGACAAACCTCGTAAAAATGTGATTATTCCTACTTTGGAAGAAGACCTTGACGGACTTGGTTACCTTCAAGGAAAGGACGTTGACTTTGTAAACAAAAAAGCAACTGACGGTGTTCTTCTTGCACACACAGACGGTGATGTACCAAACATGTACGTGACTCTTCCAGAGCAAGACGCTTTCACTCTTGGTTATACAATCTACTTCTTCGAATTGGCTATCGCTCTTTCAGGTTACTTGAATGCTATCAACCCATTTGACCAACCAGGTGTTGAAGCCTACAAACGTAACATGTTCGCCCTTCTTGGAAAACCAGGGTTTGAAGAATTGAGCAAAGAACTTAACGCACGTCTATAATAATAGAAGAAAAGAGTGGTTTGTCCACTCTTTTTACTCTCTTTATCCATAGAAATTGGACTCAGCCAAGACTTGTGATATAATATAGAGAGCAAAAAGGCAGACGCCTAGAGACTTTATAGGAGAAACTATGTCAAAAGATATCCGCGTACGTTACGCACCAAGTCCAACAGGACTACTACACATCGGGAATGCCCGTACAGCATTGTTTAATTACTTGTATGCGCGCCATCATGGTGGAACATTTCTCATTCGTATCGAAGATACTGACCGTAAACGCCATGTCGAGGATGGTGAACGTTCACAACTTGAAAACCTTCGCTGGTTAGGCATGGATTGGGATGAAAGTCCAGAATCACATGAGAATTATCGCCAGTCTGAGCGTTTGGACTTGTATCAAAAATACATCGACCAACTGTTAGCTGAAGGAAAAGCCTACAAATCTTACGTCACAGAAGAAGAGTTGGCAGCTGAACGCGAACGCCAAGAAGCAGCAGGTGAAACACCTCGCTATATCAACGAATACCTTGGTATGAGTGAAGAAGAAAAAGCAGCTTACATAGCAGAACGTGAAGCAGTAGGGAGCATCCCAACGGTTCGTTTGGCTGTCAATGAGTCAGGTATCTACAAGTGGCATGATATGGTCAAAGGTGATATTGAATTTGAAGGTGGCAATATCGGTGGTGACTGGGTTATCCAAAAGAAAGACGGTTACCCAACATACAACTTTGCCGTTGTCATCGATGACCATGATATGCAAATTTCTCACGTAATCCGTGGAGACGACCACATTGCTAATACACCAAAACAGCTCATGGTTTATGAAGCACTTGGTTGGGAAGCTCCAGAGTTCGGTCACATGACCTTAATCATCAACTCTGAGACTGGTAAGAAGTTATCTAAACGTGATACTAATACACTTCAATTTATCGAAGATTACCGAAAGAAAGGCTACCTTCCAGAAGCAGTTTTTAACTTTATTGCTCTTCTTGGTTGGAACCCAGGTGGCGAAGATGAGATTTTCTCTCGTGAAGAATTGATTAAACTTTTCGATGAAAACCGCCTCAGCAAGTCTCCAGCAGCCTTTGACCAGAAAAAACTAGACTGGATGAGCAATGATTATATCAAGAATGCAGACCTAGAAACTATCTTTGAAATGGCAAAACCATTCCTAGAAGAAGCAGGTCGATTGACTGACAAGGCTGAAAAATTAGTTGAGCTCTATAAACCACAAATGAAATCAGTAGATGAGATTATCCCATTGACAGACCTCTTCTTCTCAGACTTCCCAGAATTAACTGAGGCTGAGAAAGAAGTCATGGCAGGTGAAACAGTCCCAACAGTTCTTGAAGCCTTCAAAGCAAAACTCGAAGTGATGACAGATGATGAATTCGTGACAGAGAATATCTTTCCACAAATTAAAGCAGTCCAAAAGGAAACAGGTATTAAAGGGAAAAATCTTTTCATGCCTATTCGTATCGCAGTTTCAGGTGAAATGCATGGACCAGAATTACCAGATACAATTTTCTTGCTTGGACGTGAAAAATCAATCCAGCATATCGAAAATATGTTAAAGGAAATCTCTAAGTAAGAAGGGGACAATAATGGACATCTGGGAAAAGATGTACGAAGAAGCACAGAAACTATACAATCCACATGAAGTATCAGACTTTGTTTATGCCAATCATGTTGTAGCTGCAGTAGAAGCAGAAGATGGACAAATATTTACAGGTTTCTGTATGGAGGGAACCTGTGGTGTTTTCCATCTCTGTGCAGAACGGGCGGCCCTCTTCAATATGTACCAATTTTCAGGACAAACTAAGGTTAAAAAAGTATTAGCCTTTCGAGATAAAGCACCTTATGGTGGAAGTTCAGGAATGCCCTGTGGAGCTTGCAGAGAATTTCTCTTGGAGTTGAACGCTGAAAATAAAGATGCAGAAGTCATGATGGACTATGATACAAGAAAAACAGTTAAAGTCGCAGAACTAATGCCCTATTGGTGGGGAGAAGAACGTGCTTCTAAGTTTAATAATCAATAGAAGAGTCAGTATAATTCTGGCTCTTTTTACTATAATTTGAAAAACTGTACTTGAAAAAATGAAAAAAGTTTAAAAAAGTAGAAAATCTAATTGCTACTGCTATTTCCGGTGGTGTGGCAGGCATTGGTAATTTGGTAAAGAAAAAAGGATTGGCAGTTGCTAAAGCTACTTTAAGTAGGGTAGCTAAAAAAGCTGCTATTCGTTTAGGCATTTATAGCAATCGGTTAGCTGAACTTCTTGAACGTATATTTGATTATATTAACATTTTCTACAATGTAGGTTATGCGGTAGCTCAATGGGTTGATGCTAGGGATGTATATCCAAATAATGGACGGATTAATTTCTGGGCTTAAATCTATGTGTAAGATTTTATTATCTTTGTTTTTGTTTGTTTTCTTATTTCATTTGCTAGCACATTACATTTTTGGATTTGATCAGTTGAGTGTTACCCAATTATTATTATCTTCGATTTTTGTTGCAGGTATCAGAAAAATTGGAGATGAGTCATAAGAGAGAAGGCAGAAGTTAGAGGCTAGCTTCTGCTTTTTTATCTACATTGCTTTACCGGTAAATAAAAAAGTTAAAAATATCACAAAAATACCTAAAGAGCCAATTGAAAAGGCTTGCAATTATATTATAAATAGTACATTTAAAAAACGGAGGAGTGCTTTATGAAAGCCTATACTTATGTTAAACCAGGACTTGCTTCTTTTGTTGACGTTGACAAACCAGTGATTCGTAAGCCAACAGACGCTATTGTGCGTATCGTAAAAACCACTATTTGTGGAACAGACCTCCATATTATCAAAGGGGATGTTCCTGCTTGCCAAAGTGGTACCATTCTTGGTCACGAAGGGATTGGGATTGTTGAAGAAGTTGGAGAAGGAGTTTCTAACTTCAAAAAAGGCGACAAGGTCTTGATTTCTTGTGTCTGTGCCTGTGGTAAATGCTACTACTGTAAAAAAGGAATTTATGCCCACTGTGAAGACGAAGGGGGCTGGATTTTTGGTCACTTGATTGATGGTATGCAGGCTGAGTATCTACGTGTCCCTCATGCAGATAACACTCTTTACCATACTCCAGAAGACTTGTCAGATGAATCCTTGGTTATGCTATCAGACATTCTGCCTACTGGATATGAAATTGGTGTCTTAAAAGGGGAAGTGGAACCTGGTTGTAGCGTAGCTATTATTGGTTCAGGACCAGTTGGATTGGCTGCACTTTTGACAGCTCAATTGATTATGGTAGACCTAGATGATAACCGCTTGGAAACTGCCCTATCATTCGGTGCGACTCATAAGGTTAATTCTTCAGATCCTGAAAAAGCCATTAAAGAAATTTATGATTTGACAGATGGTCGTGGTGTGGATGTCGCTATCGAAGCTGTTGGTATTCCTGTAACATTTGATTTCTGTCAAAAGATTATCGGTGTAGACGGAACAGTTGCCAACTGTGGTGTACATGGTCAACCAGTTGAATTCGATTTGGACAAACTTTGGATTCGCAACATCAATGTAACAACTGGTTTGGTATCTACAAATACAACTCCACAATTGTTGAAAGCACTTGAAAGTCATAAGATTGAACCAGAAAAATTGGTAACTCACTATTTCAAACTCAGTGAAATTGAAAAAGCCTATGAAGTTTTCAGTAAGGCAGCAGACCACCATGCCATTAAGGTTATTATCGAAAACGATATTTCAGAAGCTTAAATAGAAATTCAGTCATCCATCAGATGGCTGGATTTTTTATCAAGAAATTAAGAAATGAGCATATTTCTTTCCTTGTTTAGCGGAATTGGTTATAATATATGGTACAAAGGAATGAATGAATATGTATCGTGTTATAGAAATGTACGGAGATTTTGAACCCTGGTGGTTCTTAGAAGGTTGGGAAGAAGATATTGTAGCAAGTAAGAAATTTGACCAGTATTATGATGCTCTCAAATACTACAAGACTTGCTGGTTTAGATTGGAACAAGAATCCCCTCTTTATAAAAGTAGAAGGGACTTGATGACCATTTTTTGGGACCCGGAAGATCAACGCTGGTGTGATGAATGTGATGAGTATTTACAACAATACCATTCTTTGGCTCTTTTACAGGATGAGCAGGTTATTCCAGATGAAAAACTACGTCCAGGCTATGAAAAACAAACAGGTAAGGAAAGGCACCGTTCTTGCCGTATGAAAGTAAAATAGAGAAAAAGTAACTTTTTGGAGTTGCTTTTTTATTTTTTCCAAATCTTTGCGAATAGTATAGGTGAGGAGGTAGGTATGGTTCAAGAAATTGCACAAGAAATCATTCGTTCGGCCCGGAAAAAAGGAGCGCAAGATATTTATTTTGTCCCTAAGTTAGATGCCTATGAGCTTCATATGAGGGTAGGAGACGAGCGCTGTAAAATTGGCTGTTATAACTTCGAAAAATTTGCGGCCGTCATCAGTCACTTTAAGTTTGTGGCGGGTATGAATGTGGGAGAAAAGCGACGTAGTCAACTCGGTTCCTGTGACTATGAATATGACCAGAAGATGGCGTCCCTACGTTTATCTACCGTAGGCGATTATCGAGGGCATGAGAGTTTAGTCATTCGCTTGTTGCACGATGAAGAGCAGGACTTGCATTTTTGGTTTCAGGATATTGAAGAATTAGGCAAGCAGTACAGGCAACGGGGACTCTATCTTTTTGCTGGCCCGGTTGGGAGTGGTAAGACGACCCTGATGCATGAATTGTCCAAGTCACTCTTTAAAGGACAGCAAGTTATGTCCATCGAAGATCCTGTCGAAATCAAGCAGGACGACATGCTTCAGTTGCAGTTGAACGAAGCAATCGGCCTAACCTATGAAAATCTAATCAAACTTTCCTTGCGTCATCGACCAGATCTCTTGATTATCGGAGAAATTCGGGACAGCGAGACGGCGCGTGCAGTGGTCAGAGCTAGTTTGACAGGTGCAACAGTTTTTTCAACCATTCACGCCAAGAGTATCCGAGGTGTTTATGAGCGTCTGCTGGAGTTGGGTGTGAGTGAAGAAGAATTGGCAGTTGTTCTGCAAGGAGTCTGCTACCAGAGATTAATCGGGGGAGGAGGAATCGTTGACTTTGCAAGCAGAGATTATCAAGAACACCAAGCAGCCAAGTGGAATGAGCAAATTGACCAGCTTCTTAAAGATGGACATATCACAAGTCTTCAGGCTGAGACGGAAAAAATTAGCTACAGCTAAGCAAAAAAATATCATCACCCTATTTAACAATCTCTTTTCTAGCGGTTTTCATCTGGTGGAGACCATCTCCTTTTTAGATAGGAGTGCTTTGTTGGACAGGCAGTGTGTGACCCAGATGCGTGTGGGCTTGTCTCAGGGGAAATCATTCTCAGAAATGATGGAAAGTTTGGGATGTTCAAGTGCCATTGTCACCCAGTTATCCCTAGCTGAAGTTCATGGCAATCTCCACCTGAGTTTGGGAAAGATAGAAGAATATCTGGACAATCTGGCTAAGGTCAAGAAAAAATTGATTGAAGTAGCGACCTATCCCTTGATTTTGCTGGGTTTTCTTCTCTTAATTATGCTGGGGTTACGGAATTACCTGCTCCCACAACTGGATAGTAGCAATATTGCCACCCAAATTATCGGTAATCTGCCACAAATCTTTCTAGGAATGATAGTTTTTGTTTCAGTAGGTGTCCTTTTAGCACTAACTTTTTATAAAAGAAGTTCTAAGATGCGCGTCTTTTCTATCTTAGCGCGCCTTCCCTTTATTGGAATCTTTGTGCAGACCTATTTGACAGCCTATTATGCACGTGAATGGGGGAATATGATTTCACAGGGAATGGAGTTGACGCAGATTTTTCAAATGATGCAGGAACAAGGTTCCCAGTTCTTTAAAGAAATCGGTCAAGATTTGGCTCATTCTCTCCAAAATGGTCGAGAATTTTCTCAAACTATAGGAACCTATCCTTTCTTTAAAAAGGAGTTGAGTCTCATCATCGAGTATGGGGAAGTCAAGTCTAAGCTGGGGAGTGAGTTGGAAATCTATGCTGAAAAAACTTGGGAAGCCTTTTTTACCCGAGTCAACCGCACCATGAATTTGGTGCAGCCACTGGTTTTTATCTTTGTAGCACTGATTATCGTTTTACTTTATGCGGCAATGCTCATGCCCATGTATCAAAATATGGAGGTAAATTTTTAAAATGAAAAAAATGATGACATTCTTGAAAAAAGCTAAGGTTAAAGCTTTTACACTTGTGGAGATGTTGGTGGTCTTGCTCATCATCAGCGTACTTCTCTTGCTTTTTGTACCTAATTTGACCAAGCAAAAAGAAGCAGTCAACGACAAAGGAAAAGCTGCTGTTGTTAAGGTGGTGGAAAGTCAGGCAGAGCTTTATAGTTTGAATAAAAATGAAGAGGCTACTCTAAGCAAATTACAAGCAGATGATCGCATCACAGAAGAGCAAGCTAAAGCTTATAAAGAATATCATGCAAAACAAAATAAGACTCAAACGGTCGCGGATTAAGGCCTTTACCATGCTTGAAAGTCTCTTGGTTTTGGGACTTGTGAGTATCCTTGCCTTGGGCTTGTCAGGCTCTGTCCAGTCCACTTTTGCGGCGGTAGAGGAACAGATTTTCTTTATGGAGTTTGAAGAACTCTATCGGGAAACCCAAAAACGCAGTGTAGCTAGTCAACAAAAGACTAGTCTGAACTTAGATGGGCAGACCATTAGCAATGGCAGTCAAAACTTGACAGTTCCTAAAGGAATTCAGGCACCATCAGGCCAAAGTATTACATTTGACCGAGCTGGGGGCAATTCGTCCTTAGCTAAGGTTGAATTTCAGACCAGTAAAGGAGCGATTCGCTATCAATTATATCTAGGAAATGGAAAAATTAAACGCATTAAGGAAACAAAAAATTAGGGCAGTGATTTTACTGGAAGCAGTAGTCGCTCTAGCTATCTTTGCCAGCATTGCGACCCTCCTTTTGGGACAAATTCAAAAAAATAGGCAAGAGGAAGCAAAAATCTTGCAAAAGGAAGAAGTCTTGAGGGTAGCTAAGATGGCCTTGCAGACAGGTCAAAATCAGGTAAACATAAACGGAGTTGAGATTCAGGTGTTTTCTAGTGAAAAGGGATTGGAGGTCTACCATGGTTCAGAACAGTTGTTGGCTATCAAAGAGCCATAAGGTCAAGGCTTTTACCTTATTAGAATCCCTGATTGCCCTCATTGTCATCAGTGGAAGCTTACTCCTCTTTCAAGCCATGAGTCAGCTTCTCATTTCAGAAGTTCGCTACCAGCAACAGAGCGAGCAAAAAGAGTGGCTCTTGTTTGTGGACCAGTTGGAAGCAGAATTAGACCGTTCGCAGTTCGAAAAAGTGGAGGGCAATCGTCTCTATATGAAGCAAGATGGCAAGGACATAGCCATTGGCAAGTCCAGATCAGATGATTTTCGTAAAACAGATTCTAGTGGTCGAGGCTATCAGCCTATGGTTTATGGTCTCAAATCTGCGCAGATTACAGAGGAGAATCAAGTGGTTCGCTTTCGTTTTCAATTCCAAAAAGGCTTAGAAAGGGAGTTCATCTATCGTGTGGAAAAAGAAAAAAGTTAAGGCAGGTGTTCTCCTCTATGCAGTCACCATGGCAGCCATCTTTAGTCTTTTGTTACAATTTTACTTGAACCGACAAGTCGCCCACTATCAAGACTACGCTTTAAATAAAGAAAAGCTGGTCGCTTTTGCCATGGCCAATCGAGCCAAAGATAAGGTTGAGCAAGAAAGTGGGGAACAGACCTTTAATCTGGGTCAGGTGAGCTATCAAAATAAGAAAACAAGCTTGGTGACAAGGGTTCGTACGCCGAAGAGTCAATATGAGTTTCTGTTTCCTTCAGTCAAAATCAAAGAAGAGAAAACAGAGAAAAAGGAAGAGGTAGTGACTGATTCAAGTAATCAAGCAGAGAAGAAAAAATCAGAAGAGAAGGTTGAAAAGAAAGAGAATTCCTAGCCAATCAAGCTACTTTGTGCTAAACTAAAAATATGAGACATGATTTTAACCACAAAGCAGAAACTTTTGATTCCCCTAAAAATATCTTCCTTGCAAACTTGGTTTGTCAAGCAGTCGAGAAACAGATTGATCTTCTATCAGACAAAGAAATTTCGGATGCTTTTTGTATGAATAATCGGGGTAGCTACCTATCCGAATTTTTAAATTTTCCTAGTACGAAGAAGTTACTAAGGAACATCGCGAAAGGTTCTCTTAATCAATCCAATATAAAGGCAAGGAGTAGTAAATACGAAACAAATTTTAAAATTTTTTAAATTGAAATTTGGCTTTTAACATGAGGGGTCTCCCTTCACCAAATTCGAGTCTGCCTATCCCTTGACTATTCTTTCCTTTCACAAACGAGTCGCTTATTCAATTATAAGTTTACGTGCTCCTAGTCACAGTTCTTGTGCTTGATGGAAAGAATGACACCTATAAAAATGCGAGGTAGTGGCTGTACCACTCACTTATTCACCTCCCCGTGATTTGTAGTAGTGATAGGCTTTCTCACTATTATTATAAAACAAAGAGCACAACACTTTTTCATTCTGTCTTGTGCCTTGAGTGAAACGAAAGGAATGAATTATAAACATAAAAGTTTAGTATATAGATTATTCCTCTCAAAATATGCAAATAAGCTAGGATACTAAATTTATAGCAGACTTAGTGAAAAGCAGAAACTAGAAATGATACTAGTTTCTGCTTTTCTCCATAATAATTAATTTCCCCTTTTTTCCTTCTAAATCTTTCTTCACAACAAAAAAACCTGAATTTCTATATGCTTTTTGAGCCAATATATTTTTTCATTTACAGCCAATACAATATGGTTAATTTCTAATTTTAAAGTTGAGTCTATGAATTCAAATATTTTATTCAGAGCATTAGAACCATATCCTTGATTTCTGAAATTATCATCAATAGAAAATCCTCTAATAAGCGCATAATCTTTTTGATAATAGCTATACTTTTTAGGACCAGTGTTTAGGTGTAGGCAAAAAAATCCAATTACTTTATGTTCTTTATTAAGTATTACTATTGGGTATCTATACTTATCTTTTTTAGACTTTTCAATAATATTTTTTGGGGTATCAGTATGTGTAATATCATTTAAAGAATAAGAACTTAAAGAATGGTAATGGTCAACTTCACTATACAAAGATAATTTCATGATAATTAATTCCTTTCTCTTTATGTAAGATACATAACTAAATAGGACTCTAGGTATGTAGATTTTTTTATGAAATGTCCTATAAAAATCAGATATATTTAGAGTTATTACTTTAGTCCTTTATTTTCATTATTAGACTTCCTGCAAAACTAGAATCCTAGTTCATGATTGATAATACCAGCAATCAAATTCATTCGTAATCCGAAGCGTTTACGATGATTTCGATAGGTTGTTGAAAATATTTTAAACGTTTTTACTGTGGCAAAAATATTCTCAACCTTGCTGCTCTCCTTAGATAGTGCATGGTTACAGGCTTTGTCTTCAAGAGTTAATGGCTTAAGTTTACTTGATTTCCTCGGAGTTTGTGCTTGAGGATATAGCTTCATGAGTCCTTGATAAGCACTGTCAGCCAAGATTTTACCAGCTTGTCCGATATTTCTGCGACTCATTTTGAACAACTTCATATCGTGACAATAGTTCACAGTGATCTCCAAAAAACAATTCTCCCTTGACTTGTGACAATCGCTTGAACCTTCATAGCGCGGCATTTCTTTTTACCAGAATCATTCGCTAATTGTTTTTTAAGGCGATGGATTTTTACTTCCGTCGCATCAATCATTACCGTGTCCTCAGAACTGAGAGGAGTTCTTGAAATCGTAAAACCACTTTGAACAAGAGTTACTTCAACCCATTGACTCCGATGGGTTAAGTTGCTTTCGTGAATACCAAAATCAGCCGCAATTTGTTCATAAGTTCGATATTCTCGCAAATATTGAAGAGTGGCCATAAGAAGGTCTTCTAGGCTTAATTTGAGTTTTCGTCCCCCTTTTGCGTGTTTACCTTGATAAGCTGTTTTTAATACAGCTAACATCTCTTCAAAAGTCGTGCGCTGAACACCAACCAGGAGCTTAAATCGTGCATCAGTTAGTTGTTTACTTGCTTCATAATTTTATTGTATCATATTTTTGTTTCACAGGAAGTCTAATAAAAACTCTTTAAAATTTTGTTGGGAAAATGGGAAAAGATATAAATGGAAACTTAGTATAACACTTGGAAAACTCTGTAAAAATAGTAAGTCAATTCATGCTTCGTTTTTTCTCTAGGGAAGTTGGGCGGCTATATTTCTATGACCATTTGTCGGAATAAACATCCCTGCCAAGAGTCAATAGAAATAAATTCAACGAAACTTTTGCTGTCAGATTTAGATGCCCAACTTGTCATTTATACTCTTTCATATAGGATTTTCTATAAGGATGGAAAAAAGAAGGGAAATTTGATAAGATAGGAATATGGATTTTGAAAAAATTGAACAAGCTTATACCTATTTACTAGAGAATGTCCAAGTCATCCAAAATGATTTGGCGACCAACTTTTATGACGCCTTGGTGGAGCAAAATAGCATCTATCTGGATGGCGAGACTGAGCTAAATCAGGTCAAGGAGAACAATCAGGCTCTTAAACGCTTAGCGCTTCTCAAAGAAGAATGGCTCAAGACCTACCAGTTTCTCTTGATGAAGGCTGGGCAGACAGAGCCCCTGCAGGCTAATCACCAGTTTACGCCAGATGCTATTGCCTTGCTTTTGGTATTTATTGTGGAAGAGTTGTTTACAGAGGAAGAAATCACTATCCTCGAAATGGGTTCTGGGATGGGAATTCTAGGAGCTACTTTCTTGACCTCGCTTGCTAAGAAAGTGGATTACTTGGGAGTGGAAGTGGATGATTTGCTGATTGATTTGGCAGCTAGTATGGCAGATGTAATTGGTTTGCAGGCTGGCTTTGTCCAAGGAGATGCCGTTCGTCCACAAATGTTCAAAGAAAGTGATGTGGTCATCAGCGACTTGCCTGTTGGCTATTATCCTGATGACGCCGTTGCGTCGCGCCATCAAGTTGCTTCTAGTCAAGAACATACTTACGCCCATCACTTGCTCATGGAACAAGGACTTAAGTACCTCAAGTCAGATGGATACGCTATTTTTCTCGCTCCGAGTGATTTGTTGACCAGTCCTCAAAGTGATTTGTTGAAAGGGTGGTTGAAAGAAGAAGCAAGTCTGGTTGCTATGATTAGTTTGCCTGAAAATCTCTTTGCCAATGCCAACCAATCCAAGACTATTTTTATCTTACAGAAGAAAAGCGAAACAGCAGTAGATCCTTTTGTTTATCCACTTGCTAGCTTGCAAGATGCAAGCATTTTAATGAAATTCAAAGAAAATTTTCAAAATTGGAGCAAAGGTACTGAAATATAAAATAGATTTTGTTATAATAGTTGAAAACGCTTAAAAGAGGTAATTGATAATGACAAAAACAATCGCAATAAATGCAGGAAGTTCAAGTTTAAAATGGCAATTATACTTAATGCCAGAAGAAAAAGTATTGGCGAAAGGCTTGATTGAACGTATCGGTTTGAAAGATTCAATTTCAACTGTAAAATTTGATGGCCGTTCTGAACAACAAATTTTAGATATCGAAAATCACACACAAGCTGTTAAAATCTTATTGGATGACTTGATTCGTTTCGATATTATCAAGGCTTATGATGAGATTACAGGTGTTGGACACCGTGTTGTTGCGGGTGGAGAATATTTCAAAGAATCAACAGTTGTTGAGGGGGATGTTTTAGAAAAAGTTGAAGAGTTGAGTTTGTTGGCTCCTCTCCACAATCCAGCCAATGCAGCAGGTGTTCGTGCCTTCAAGGAATTGTTGCCAGACATTACCAGTGTAGTTGTTTTTGATACTTCCTTCCACGCAAGTATGCCAGAGAAAGCTTATCGCTACCCTCTACCAACAAAATATTACACAGAAAACAAGGTTCGTAAATACGGTGCTCATGGTACAAGTCACCAGTTTGTAGCAGGAGAAGCTGCAAAACTCTTGGGACGTCCATTAGAAGACTTGAAGTTGATTACCTGTCATATTGGTAACGGAGGCTCAATTACAGCTGTGCAAGCCGGTAAATCTGTTGATACTTCTATGGGCTTCACTCCTCTGGGTGGTATTATGATGGGAACGCGTACAGGGGACATTGATCCAGCTATCATTCCTTATTTAATGCAATATACAGAGGATTTTAATACACCAGAAGATATCAGTAGTGTTCTTAATCGTGAATCGGGTCTTTTGGGAGTTTCTGCTAATTCTAGCGATATGCGTGACATAGAAGCTGCTGTAGCAGAAGGGAATCACGACGCTAGCTTGGCTTATGAAATGTATGTTGACCGTATTCAAAAACATATCGGTCAGTACCTTGCAGTACTAAATGGAGCAGATGCCATTGTTTTCACAGCAGGTGTTGGTGAAAATGCAGAAAATTTCCGTCATGATGTAATCTCAGGAATTTCGTGGTTTGGTTGTGATGTTGATGATGAAAAGAATATCTTTGGTGTGACAGGAGACATCTCAACAGATGCAGCGAAGATCCGTGTCTTGGTTATTCCAACAGATGAAGAATTAGTCATTGCCCGTGATGTTGAACGCTTGAAAAAATAAGTGAAACTAAAAAAATATTCAATACAAGGAGTTGGGAAAGAGATTTTCCGGCTCCTTTTTCTGATGAAATTGTCCAAAACCTTGCTATGATTGGCTTTTTTGAAAAATATGGTATAATAGTAGTAATTTAATAGATGGAGTTGAGTTTTGAAGAAAAACTTTCGTGTAAAAAGAGAGAAAGATTTTAAGGCGATTTTCAAGGAGGGGACAAGTTTTGCCAATCGCAAATTTGTCGTCTACCAACTAGAAAACCAGAAAAACCATTTTCGAGTAGGTCTATCAGTTAGCAAAAAGCTGGGGAATGCGGTCACTAGAAATCAAATCAAGAGACGAATCCGACATATTATCCAGAATGCAAAAGGGAGTCTGGTAGAAGATGTCGACTTTGTTGTCATTGCTCGAAAAGGGGTTGAAACCTTGGGATACGCAGAGATGGAGAAAAATCTACTCCACGTATTAAAATTATCAAAGATTTACCAGGAAGGAAATGGGAGTGAAAAAGAAACTAAAGTTGACTAGTTTGCTAGGACTGTCTCTATTGATCATGACAGCCTGTGCGACTAATGGGGTAACTAGCGATATTACAGCCGAATCGGCTGATTTTTGGAGTAAATTGGTTTACTTCTTTGCGGAAATCATTCGCTTTTTATCGTTTGATATTAGTATCGGAGTGGGGATTATTCTCTTTACGGTCTTGATTCGTACAGTCCTCTTGCCAGTCTTTCAGGTGCAAATGGTGGCTTCTAGGAAAATGCAGGAAGCTCAGCCACGCATTAAGGCGCTTCGAGAACAATATCCAGGTCGAGATATGGAAAGCAGAACCAAACTAGAGCAGGAAATGCGTAAAGTATTTAAAGAAATAGGTGTCAGACAGTCAGATTCTCTTTGGCCGATTTTGATTCAGATGCCGGTTATTTTGGCCTTGTTCCAAGCCCTATCAAGAGTTGACTTTTTAAAGACAGGTCATTTCTTATGGATTAACCTTGGTGGTGTAGATACAACCCTTGTTCTTCCGATTTTAGCAGCAGTATTCACCTTTTTAAGTACTTGGCTGTCTAATAAAGCCTTGTCTGAGCGTAATGGAGCTACGACAGCGATGATGTATGGGATTCCAGTCTTGATTTTTATCTTTGCAGTTTATGCGCCAGGTGGAGTCGCCCTATACTGGACAGTGTCCAATGCTTACCAAGTCTTGCAAACCTATTTCTTGAACAATCCATTCAAGATTATCGCAGAGCGCGAGGCTGTAGTACAGGCACAGAAAGATTTGGAAAATAGAAAAAGAAAAGCCAAGAAAAAGGCTCAGAAAACGAAATAATAAGGAGGAATCTGGTAATGGTAGTATTTACAGGTTCAACTGTTGAAGAAGCAATCCAAAAAGGATTGAAAGAATTAGATATTCCAAGGAAGAAGGCACATATTAAAGTCATTTCTAGGGAGAAAAAAGGCTTTCTTGGTTTATTTGGTAAAAAACCAGCCCAAGTGCATATTGAAGCGATTAGTGAAACGACTGTTGTCAAAGCAAATCAACAAGCTGTAAAGGGAGTTCCAAAACAAATCAATGATTTGAATGAGCCTGTTAAAACAGTTAGTGAAGCGACCGTTGATTTGGGTCATGTTGTAGAGGCAATTAAAAAGATTGAGGAAGAAGGCCAAGGTATTTCTGATGAAGTCAAGGCTGAAATCTTAAAACATGAAAGACATGCCAGCGCTATCTTAGAAGAAACTGGTCACATTGAGATTTTAAATGAACTTCAAATCGAGGAAGCGATGAGGGAAGAAACGGGCGCTGATGACCTTGAAACTGAGCAAGACCAGACTGAAAATCAAGACTTGACAGAGATGGGCTTGAAAGTTGAACCGAGCTTTGATATTGCCCAGGTGGCTACGGATGTGACTGCCTATGTTCAAGCGATTGTGGATGACATGGACGTTGAGGCGACGATTTCAAATGACTATAACCGTCGTAGCATCAATCTACAAATTAACACCAACGAACCAGGTCGTATTATCGGTTACCATGGTAAAGTCTTGAAGTCCTTGCAACTGTTGGCTCAAAATTATCTTTATAATAGCTATTCAAGAACCTTCTATATTACAATCAATGTCAATGATTATGTTGAACACCGTGCAGAAGTCTTGCAGACCTATGCGCAAAAATTGGCGACTCGTGTTTTAGAAGAAGGCCGCAGTCATCAAACAGATCCCATGTCAAATAGCGAACGCAAGATTATCCACCGTATTATTTCACGTATGGATGGCGTGACTAGTTACTCTGAGGGTGACGAGCCCAATCGCTATGTCGTTGTAGATACAGAATAAGTAAAATCAGGTTTATCCTGATTTTTTGCTAGCTAGAGGAGATGAAACGGATGTTGAATAAGATAAGAGATTATTTAGACTTTGCTGGTTTGCAGTACCGTAATCCTGATAAAGCGGGAGCAGAGCGAAAGAAGATGCTGGAATTGCGCTATAAAGGCCAAGAGGCACGAAAGGCTTTTACAGAACTGGCCAAAGCCTTTCAAGCAAGCCATCCAGAATGGCAACTCCAACAGACTAGTCAGTGGATGAATCAGGCCCAGCGTTTGAGACCACATTTTTGGGTTTATCTACAGAGAGACGGACAAGTGACAGAACCTATGATGGCCTTACGTTTGTATGGGACATATACTGACTTTGGAATTTCTTTGGAAGTCAGTTTCATCGAACGTAAGAAGGATGAGCAAACACTGGGCAAGCAGGCCAAAGTTTTAGACATTCCAACCGTTAAAGGGATTTATTATCTAACCTACTCTAATGGTCAAAGTCAACAGTGGGAGGCGAATGAAGAAAAGCGTCGTACTTTACGCGAGAAGGTGAGAAGTCAAGAAGTTCGAAAAGTTTTAGTGAAGGTAGATGTTTCTTTTATTGAAAATCAATCATTAGAAGTGATTTTAGAAAAATTAGATGAAGCTTATGAACGCTTACTTCCCTACTATCAGGCGACAAGAGAGTAGAAAATAGGAGACTTATCTAGCGCCGAATTGTTTAATTGCTATTCTATGTATTTTTTCATATAATAGTAAAATAGAATGTGTGATTCAATAATCACCTCAAATAGAAAGGAAATTCTATGTCAAATCTATCTGTTAATGCAATTCGTTTCCTAGGTATTGACGCTATCAACAAAGCCAACTCAGGTCACCCAGGTGTGGTTATGGGAGCAGCTCCGATGGCCTACAGCCTCTTTACAAAACAACTTCGTATCAATCCAGCTCAACCAAACTGGATTAACCGCGACCGCTTTATTCTTTCAGCTGGTCATGGTTCAATGCTCCTTTATGCCCTTCTTCACCTTTCTGGCTTTGAAGATGTTAGTATGGATGAGATCAAGAGCTTCCGTCAATGGGGTTCAAAAACACCAGGTCATCCAGAATTTGGCCATACAGCAGGGATTGATGCTACGACAGGTCCTCTAGGTCAAGGGATCTCAACTGCCACTGGTTTTGCCCAAGCAGAACGTTTCTTGGCAGCCAAATATAACCGCGAAGGCTACAACATTTTTGACCACTATACTTACGTTATCTGTGGAGACGGAGACTTGATGGAAGGTGTCTCAAGCGAGGCAGCTTCATACGCAGGCTTGCAAAAACTGGATAAGTTGGTTGTTCTTTATGATTCAAATGACATCAACTTGGATGGTGAGACAAAGGATTCATTTACTGAAAGCGTTCGTGACCGTTACAATGCTTACGGTTGGCATACTGCCTTGGTTGAAGATGGAACAGACTTGGAAGCAATCCATGCTGCTATCGAAACAGCAAAAGCTTCAGGTAAACCATCTTTGATTGAAGTGAAGACTGTTATTGGATACGGTTCTCCAAACAAACAAGGAACTAATGCCGTACACGGTGCTCCTCTTGGAGCAGATGAAACTGCAGCTACTCGTCAAGCTCTCGGTTGGGACTATGAACCATTTGAAATTCCAGAACAAGTTTATGCTGATTTCAAAGAACATGTTGCAGACCGTGGCGCATCAGCTTATCAAGCTTGGGTAAAACTAGTTGCTGATTATAAAGAGGCTCATCCAGAACTGGCAGCAGAAGTAGAAGCTATCATCGACGGACGTGATCCAGTGAAAGTGACTCCAGCAGACTTCCCAACCTTAGAAAATGGTTTCTCTCAAGCAACTCGTAATTCAAGCCAAGATGCCTTGAACGTTGTAGCGGCTAAGTTGCCAACTTTTTTGGGTGGATCAGCTGACCTAGCTCACTCAAACATGACTTACATCAAAACGGATGGGCTTCAAGACGATGCCAATCGCTTGAACCGTAACATTCAGTTTGGTGTTCGTGAATTTGCAATGGGAACGATCTTGAACGGGATGGCCCTTCACGGTGGACTTCGTGTATACGGTGGAACTTTCTTCGTCTTCTCTGACTATGTGAAGGCAGCTGTTCGCTTGTCAGCCTTACAAGGACTTCCTGTGACTTATGTCTTTACCCACGATTCTATTGCAGTTGGGGAAGACGGTCCGACTCACGAACCAGTTGAGCACTTGGCAGGTCTTCGTGCTATGCCAAATCTAAATGTTTTCCGTCCAGCAGATGCGCGTGAAACTCAAGCAGCTTGGTACCTTGCAGTGACAAGTGAGAAAACACCAACTGCCCTTGTCTTGACACGTCAAAACTTGACTGTTGAAGAAGGGACAGACTTCGACAAGGTTGCAAAAGGTGCCTATGTTGTCTATGAAAATGCAGCAGACTTTGATACCATCTTGATTGCGACAGGTTCAGAGGTCAATCTTGCTGTCGCAGCTGCCAAAGAATTGGCTAGTCAAGGCGCAAAAGTCCGCGTAGTCAGCATGCCATCTACAGATGTCTTTGATAAACAAGATGCAGCTTACAAGGAAGAAATTCTTCCAAATGCAGTTCGCCGTCGTGTTGCAGTCGAGATGGGTGCAAGTCAAAACTGGTACAAATATGTTGGTCTCGATGGTGCCGTTCTAGGTATTGATACCTTCGGAGCCTCTGCCCCAGCACCAAAAGTATTGGCAGAATATGGCTTTACTGTAGAAAATCTTGTAGAATTTGTGAATAACTTGAAATAATCCTAAAAATCAGGGCGTAAGCTCTGGTTTTTCTTACCAGAAAAGTAAGGTACAATCTTGTAAAAGTAGCTGAAATTTGATATAGTAGTCCTATGTAAAAGACAAAGGAGAAAACAATGAATCCAAATATTACTTTTTTAATCATGCTTGTAGGTATGATGGCCTTGATGTTCTTTATGCAACGTTCTCAAAAGAAACAAGCTCAAAAGCGTATGGACAGCTTAAATAAACTACAAAAAGGCTATGAAGTGATTACAATCGGTGGACTTTATGGAACAGTCGATGAAGTAGATACGGAGAAGGGAACAATAGTTCTTGACGTAGATGGAGTTTACTTGACTTTTGAACTAGCTGCTATCAAGACAGTATTACCGCTGAAAGAAACAGCTTCACTAGAAGGCGCAATTGAAAAATAAGACGGGATCACGAACTCCCGTTTTTCTATAAAAGAAAGGAAGTGGGATGAAAAAATTAGTCTTTGTCTGTCTGGGAAATATTTGCCGTAGCCCTATGGCCGAGTTTGTTATGAAATCAATGACAGATAACTACGAAATCCAAAGTCGAGCGACTTCCTCTTGGGAACATGGCAATCCGATTCATAAGGGGACTCAGGGAATTTTTCAAGAGTATGAGATTCCTTATGACAAGAACAAGACATCGCTTCAGATTAGTAAGGAAGATTTTGAAGCCTTTGATTATATTATCGGAATGGACGCTTCAAATATTTCTGACTTACGTCAGATGTGTCCAGCAGACTGTCAAGATAAGATTTACTCATTTGCATCTGAAAGTGTTCCAGACCCTTGGTATACAGGAGATTTTGAGGAAACCTATCGACGTGTTCAAGAGGGCTGTCAAGTTTGGCTAGAACGTTTAGAAAAGGAGAGTGAAGATGGAAAATCTTAAGAATTTTTACAACAAGTATCGTGTCTATCTGACTCGTCCACGTTTAGAGCTTTTGGCAGTAGTTGCCATTGTTTTCTGTGCTGTACTCGTCTTTTTTCTAAATATTCCCGGAAAAGGTGTTCTAAAACTCGATAATGGAACGATTGTTTACGACGGCAGTCTTGTCCGTGGTAAAATGAATGGCCAAGGTACCATTACCTTCCAAAATGGAGACCAATATACAGGTGGCTTCAACAATGGAGCCTTCAACGGAAAAGGCACCTTTCAATCCAAAGAAGGCTGGACCTACGAAGGTGATTTTGTAAATGGTCAGGCTGAAGGAAAAGGGAAACTAACAACAGAACAAGAAGTCGTTTATGAAGGAACTTTTAAACAAGGCGTTTTTCAACAAAAATAAAGCCTCCTTATTAAAGGAGGTATTGTTAGAATGTTTAAGTAAGCGCTTACCTGTAAATCCCTTTCTTTCCAAGCTCCTCTTCCAAGCAAGTTTGTGAAATAAAAAAATATTTGAAATAAATTTCACAAACTTTAAAGAAAAAGCTTGCTAAGAAAAGATAATGACAAACATTTCACAAGGTGCTAAAAATTCTTTGTGAAATGTTTATGAAACTGTTTACAAAGTTGAAATAATACGTTATAATAAACTTGTGAAAAAATTAACAAAGGATATCAATCCTTGAAAGCTATGGAGGAAATTATGGCTGATAAAAAAACTGTGACACCAGAGGAAAAGAAACTCGCTGCTGAAAAGCATGTCGATGGATTGGTGCAAAAAGCTCTAGTTGCTCTTGAAGAAATGCGTAAGTTGGATCAAGAGCAGGTTGACTACATCGTTGCCAAAGCATCAGTAGCAGCTTTGGATGCCCACGGAGAATTGGCTTTACATGCCTTTGAAGAAACAGGACGTGGTGTATTTGAAGATAAAGCGACTAAGAACTTGTTTGCTTGTGAACACGTAGTAAACAACATGCGCCACACTAAGACAGTTGGCGTTATCGAAGAAGACGATGTAACAGGTTTGACTCTTATCGCTGAACCAGTTGGTGTTGTTTGTGGTATCACTCCTACAACAAACCCAACATCAACAGCAATCTTCAAATCATTGATTTCATTGAAGACACGTAATCCAATCGTTTTTGCCTTCCACCCATCAGCACAAGAGTCATCAGCTCACGCAGCTCAAATCGTTCGTGATGCTGCGATTAAAGCAGGAGCTCCTGAAAACTGTGTGCAATGGATTACTCAACCATCTATGGAAGCAACAAGTGCCCTTATGAACCACGAAGGTGTTGCGACAATCCTTGCAACAGGTGGTAATGCCATGGTTAAGGCGGCTTACTCATGTGGTAAACCAGCTCTTGGGGTAGGTGCCGGAAACGTGCCAGCTTATGTTGAAAAATCAGCAAACATTCGTCAAGCAGCACACGATATCGTCATGTCTAAATCATTTGATAACGGTATGGTCTGTGCATCTGAACAAGCGGTTATCATTGATAAAGAAATTTACGATGAATTTGTAGCAGAGTTCAAATCTTACCACACTTACTTTGTAAACAAGAAAGAAAAAGCTCTTCTTGAAGAATTCTGCTTCGGCGTGAAAGCAAATAGTAAAAACTGTGCTGGTGCAAAATTGAACGCTGACATCGTTGGTAAACCAGCAACTTGGATTGCAGAACAAGCAGGATTTACAGTTCCAGAAGGAACAAACATTCTTGCTGCAGAATGTAAAGAAGTTGGCGAAAATGAGCCATTGACTCGTGAAAAATTGTCACCAGTTATTGCAGTTTTGAAATCTGAAAGCCGTGAAGATGGTATTACTAAGGCTCGTCAAATGGTTGAATTTAACGGTCTTGGACACTCAGCAGCTATCCACACAGCTGACGAAGAATTGACTAAAGAATTTGGTAAAGCTGTTAAAGCTATTCGTGTTATCTGTAACTCACCTTCTACTTTCGGTGGTATCGGGGACGTTTACAATGCCTTCTTGCCATCATTGACACTTGGATGTGGTTCTTACGGACGCAACTCAGTTGGGGATAACGTTAGTGCCATTAACCTCTTGAATATCAAAAAAGTCGGAAGACGGAGAAATAATATGCAGTGGTTTAAAGTTCCTTCAAAAATTTACTTCGAACGCAATTCTATCCAATACCTTCAAACATGTGAAGATATTGAACGCGTTCTGATTGTTACAGACAAATCTATCGAAAAACTCGGTTTCGTTCAACGTGTTATCGATCAATTGAACGCACGTAGCAACCGTGTAACTATCCAAGTCTTCTCAGATGTTGAACCAGATCCAGACATCACAACTGTAGAACGTGGTGCTGAGGTGATGAAAGCATTTGAACCAGACACAATCATTGCTCTTGGTGGTGGTTCACCAATGGATGCAGCCAAAGTAATGTGGCTCTTCTACGAACAACCAGAAATCGACTTCCGTGACTTGGTTCAAAAATTCATGGATATCCGTAAACGCGCCTTCCGCTTCCCATCACTTGGTAAGAAAGCGAAGTACATCGGTATCCCAACAACTTCAGGTACTGGTTCAGAAGTAACACCATTTGCCGTTATCTCTGATAAGAAAAACAACCGCAAATACCCATTGGCTGACTACTCATTGACACCGACTATTGCCATTGTTGACCCTGCTTTGGTTGAATCAGTTCCAGACTTTATCGCTGCTGATACAGGTATGGATGTCTTGACACACGCGACTGAAGCCTACACTTCAAACTTTGCTAACGACTATACAGACGGTATTGCGCTTCAAACAATCAAACTTGTCTTTGAATGGTTGGAAAAATCTGTTAAGACAGCTGACCCAGAAGCTCGTGAGAAAATGCACAATGCGTCTACAATGGCTGGTATGGCCTTCGCCAATGCCTTCCTTGGAATGAGCCACTCAATGGCCCATAAGATTGGTGGTGTTCATCACACTGTTCACGGACGTACAAATGCTATCTTGCTTCCGTACGTTATCCGTTACAACGGAACTCGTCCAGCTAAGACTACTACATGGCCTAAATACAACTACTGGAAAGCTGATGAGAAATTCCAAGACATCGCGAAAATGCTTGGCTTGCCTCACTCAACTCCAGAAGAAGCAGTTGAGGCATACGCTAAAGCTGTTTACGAACTTGGTGTTGCAGTAGGTATCAAGATGAACTTCCAGGATCAAGGAATTGATGAAAAAGCTTGGAAAGACAGCTTGCATGAAATTGCTTTGCTTGCTTATGAAGACCAATGTTCTCCTGCTAACCCACGCTTGCCAATGGTAGCTGACATGGAAGAAATTATGGCAGATGCATATTATGGCTACAAAGAAAGACCAGGACGCCGTAAATAATTGTTATCAGTTTAGAGGCAGGAGTTATCCTGTCTCTTTTTTGTAATTCTATTTGAAAAATGGTATAATCATCGCATATATTTATTTGAAAATCAAATCTTTAATAATCATGCGAGGGGCAAATGAACAAGATAAATGAGTTAGGGGATAAAGTGCGACTTTTAAGAGAGGAGAAAGGCCTTAGTCGTCCAGTTTTTTGCGGAGATGAGTCTGAATTATCAGTGCGTCAGTTGGTGCGGATTGAAAAAGGAGAATTTCGCCCGACGATAAAAACCCTAGAATATATTGCAGATAGATTAGAAATTCCGTCCTACGTCTTGATGCCAGATTATAAGGAATTGCCTAAACGCTACCAAGAATTAAAGTACTTTCTTTTACATCATCCTGACTATGGAGACAAGGAGTTGCAGGAACAAAAGGAAGAATATTTCGATGAGATTTTTGAGAATTTTTATGATGATTTGCCACGTGATGAGAAAGTGCTAGTGGATTGTCTTCAAGCTATAGATGCAGTGAGAATGACTAGTAATTCCTTATATGGAAGCAGTGTGATTGAGGACAGTCTTCAAGACTTGCTATCCAGAGATGTATATAAAGCCGAGGACTTGTTGAAACTGAGACTGTATTTCAACTGTCAGTTAATGGATGGTTTAAATATGGGTGAGATAAAAGAATCTGAGCATGAAACCATTCTTTGTTTTCATGACAAACTAAGTTCTCAGGTTGATAAGATAGAGTTCGATTGTTTGGACTTACTTAGAGACTCCTTGTTAGCTTCTTTAACTTGTATAGAGATTATGGGGTTGCTTCCTTATTTTAAGAGGGCAGTCGAGACCTTAAATAAAATAGGGCAAAAAACACGAGATTTTCAAAAACAACCGATTGTCTTGATGGTGGAGTGGAAATATTATATTCAGACGGATTATGATACAGCCAAACAAAAGTATGAAGAAGCAAAAATGATGGCGAGGATGTTTGGCAATGAGAAGTTAATCGTTAGTTTAGATAAGGAATGGAGCGAGGATCTAGAAAGATATCGTTAAAGAGTTTATAGGAGTGACATTTCTGTCATTGAGGAAATGCCGCTTTTTTGTTACAATGAATTTTATACTCAATGAAAATCAAAGAGCAAACTAGGAAACTAGCCGCAGGCTGTACTTGAGTACGGCAAGGCGACGTTGACGTGGTTTGAATTTGATTTTCGAAGAGTATTACTTGATATACATCCAGAAGCAAACGAGGCAATAGAGAGAAAATTCTAAGTAGTAGGCCTATAGGGTCAATCAACTTGAAGGATTTTCTATAAGTGTGATGTATGACGATAACAGTTTTAAACAAGGGGGAAAGAATGTCCATTTTATCCATTAAAAATATTTCAAAGTTTTACACTTTGGACGGTAAACATCAAGAGCAGGCTCTAAGAAATGTTAACCTGCAGATTGCAAAAGGTAAAATTACAGCGATTTACGGTCCATCAGGCTGTGGCAAAACCAGTCTACTCAATATCATCAGCGGTTTAGATAGACAATATGAAGGAGATTTAGAGTTTAAAGGGGAATCCCTCCGTGACTTATCAGAGATTGAACTAACTCAATTTCGTAAAGATAAGATTGGATTTGTGTTTCAAAACTTTAACCTCATTCCTCATCAGTCTGTTTTGGACAATGTCAAGCTACCTCTCTATGTCAAAGATTTATCTGACAGGGAGATGACAATGGTTGCAAAGGAGCAATTAAGTAACTTGGGCATGGAGCCTTTTGTAGCTAAAAATGTTAAACAACTTTCTGGTGGGCAAAAGCAACGTGTAGCAATCGCGCGTGCACTGGTAAATCAGCCAGATATGATTGTAGCAGATGAGCCAACGGGTTCGCTGGATTCTCAATCTCAAGAAATGGTATTGGAGGTATTTAAAAATTTAGCCCAAACAGGGAAAACAGTATTGATCGTAACCCATAATCCAGAGGTTGCCGAGTATGCAGATGTGATTATCAAAATGAAGGATGGTGAAATCGTTGAAGAAGTCAAAAAATAAAGGATTATCATTGAAAAACAAATTCAAACTTTCTTTAAATAACTTTATGGAAAGAAAGTGGCGTAATCTATTGATTGCGCTAGCAACCTCAATCGGTTTTGTAGGAGTCTTAATTTCTTTCGGCTTGGGAAATGCATTGATTTCGATGATTGATGAAAATACGAATGGAGGTCAAATCCCTTCTCAAGTTCAGATTGCTTTAAACACAAAAAATGTTGGACGAGGCTTTTTGAACCAAGATGATAAGAACTATATCACGGATACAGTTGGCAAAGAAGCTATTAAATATTTGGAGAGTCCTTTTGGGATGATCATGTCAAATATGACTATAGATGGTCAAGAAATGGATCTGAGTCAAACGATGCCTTCTTATGCTCAAGTAGTGAGTCTATATGAGGATACAAGTATTTCTGTTAGTAGTAATGAGGCGGACAAAGTATTAGCCGGTTCCCTCTATACGGATTCAAATGAACAGGGATTGACGATTCCAAGCAGTTTACTAAAAAATTGGAATGAACAGACAGGAAAAAATCTGACAGCTAGTGATATTATTGGCAAATCAGTCTCAGCCAGCATTGTAGAAAATGATGCTGAAGCTAGCAAGACTGCTCAATTTCAAACAAAGATTGTACGTGTAATCAATGATGAAGATGACTTGGAGGACAGCAACAGTTTCATGCCGTCTCATCAAATGGAAACGATTTTGAAAGAGGCTGGATTTACAAAAGCTGTATCTTATTTTATCTTGGAACTCAAAGATCCATCACAAACAAAAGCGATAACAGAAGAATTGCAGAAAAACAAGAAGTATACTGTTCTTTCTCAACAGAAGGTTCTTGATATTGTGATTACTTTTATTCGTGTCATTCAGGGATTGTTGATTGTACTTTCATCACAAGCTATTGTGGTAGCAGCGGTCATGATTGGTATCATTATTTACATCAATATCATGCAACGTTCTAAGGAAATAGGTGTCATGAAGGCAGTTGGTTATCAAAATCGTGATGTCAAAGGAATTTTTATTTACGAGGCTATCTGGATTGTAGGAATCGCCTTGCTGCTGGCATTTTTGGTTGCACAAGGGGTGGGAAGTTTGGCGAATGCGGTTGTAAATCACTTTTACCCATCCATCACGAAGGTTTTTGAATTAAATCTTTTATCTGTTTTAGGAACTCTAGCTTTCGCTCTATTACTTGGTTATGTCTCAGCCTACTTCCCAGCGCGTAAAATTAGTAAAATGGATCCTGTAGAATCGCTACGATATGAATAGTAAGGAAGTTCTTGATTTATAGCCTTAAAAAGAAACAAACATAGAAAAACAATGCCCATACTTGCAATTCAACTCAAATAGTTATATAATAGGTTTGTTGAAAGGTGATTTGTAGTGATTCAAGTTACTCTTTTCACAATAAAAATTTCATGATTTTCATAAGGAGGAAATCACTAATGGTAGTTAAAGTTGGTATTAACGGTTTCGGACGTATCGGTCGTCTTGCTTTCCGTCGTATCCAAAACGTAGAAGGTGTTGAAGTTACACGCATCAACGACCTTACAGATCCAGTTATGCTTGCACACTTGTTGAAATACGACACAACTCAAGGTCGTTTCGACGGTACTGTTGAAGTTAAAGAAGGTGGATTCGAAGTTAACGGTAAATTCGTTAAAGTTTCTGCTGAACGTGATCCAGAACAAATCGACTGGGCTACTGACGGTGTAGAAATCGTTCTTGAAGCTACTGGTTTCTTTGCTAAGAAAGAAGCCGCTGAAAAACACCTTAAAGGTGGAGCTAAAAAAGTTGTTATCACTGCTCCTGGTGGAAACGACGTTAAAACAGTTGTATTCAACACTAACCACGACGTTCTTGACGGTACTGAAACAGTTATCTCAGGTGCTTCATGTACTACAAACTGCTTGGCTCCAATGGCTAAAGCTCTTCAAGACAACTTTGGTGTTGTTGAAGGATTGATGACTACTATCCACGCTTACACTGGTGACCAAATGATCCTTGACGGACCACACCGTGGTGGTGACCTTCGCCGTGCTCGCGCTGGTGCTGCAAACATCGTTCCTAACTCAACTGGTGCCGCTAAAGCTATCGGTCTTGTAATTCCAGAATTGAACGGTAAACTTGACGGATCTGCACAACGCGTTCCAACTCCAACTGGATCAGTTACTGAATTGGTAGCTGTTCTTGAAAAGAACGTTACTGTTGATGAAGTGAATGCAGCTATGAAAGCAGCTTCAAACGAATCATACGGCTACACAGAAGATCCAATCGTATCTTCAGATATCATAGGTATGTCTTACGGTTCATTGTTTGACGCAACTCAAACTAAAGTCCTTGACGTTGACGGTAAACAATTGGTTAAAGTTGTATCATGGTACGACAACGAAATGTCATACACTGCACAACTTGTTCGTACTCTTGAATACTTCGCAAAAATTGCTAAATAATTCATGAGTCGATAAAAAGCAAGGCCTCTTGGTCTTGCTTTTCTTATATGGAAAAATGGATGACACAATCATCCATTCTTTTTTAATTCTGTTTCAAAAGTATCTGATGGGACAGTGAAGCTTAATTTCTCTAGAGTAAGCGGATGGGTAAAGGACAGTCGGAAGGCGTGGAGCATAAGCCGACTCGTCTTTGAATTGCTGTTATAGAGAGGGTCGCCCAAAATAGGGAAGTTATGATGCGAAAGGTGCACACGAATCTGATGGGTTCGCCCTGTCTTTAGTTTACAACGGACAAGGGTCGTTTTGTTTGGGAATTGCTTTAATCTGCTTACATGCGTTTCAGCATATTGCCCATTTTTTGTATCAACTATTCGTTTTCTGCGGTCATGGCGATCACGCCCAATTTTGTCTTTGAAAACAAGTTCTTTGCTGTTGATATTTCCGTCAACAAGCGCCCAATATTCCCTAGAAATCTCTTTTTTCTCCAATAAGCGGTTGAGAATGGGCAGGATAAAAGGATTTTTTGCAAAGAGAACCAAGCCACTGGTTTCCATGTCCAGACGATGAACGACATAGCAGGTTTGGCCAACATAGGCACTGACATGGTTGAGAAGGGCGATTTCGTTTGGCTGATTACCATGCGTTTTCATCCCCTCTGGTTTGTTCACAATAACCAAGTGTTGATCTTGATAAACTTCCTGAACGAGATTTGGGTTGCCCCAAGGAATTTCTTTTTCGGGATAATCTTCTTCGTCAAAAGTCAACTGGCAAACATCTCCAGGATTTACCATCTTGTTCCAGTGAACTTCTTTTTGATTTATCAAAATATGTTTCTTGATCCTCAAAAAATGACGGATTTTTCTAGGGATGAGGAGTTGTTCCTCCAGTAATTGCTTAACCGTCATTTGAGGTAAAGAGTCTGGTAAAGTAAAAGTGAATTGCATACAGATATTGTAACAAAAAAAGCCCTATTTGGATAGAAAATAGCTAAATTCTTGTCTTCCTATGATGAAGATGATAAAATAAACGCATGAAATTAGATAAATTATTCGAGAAATTTCTTTCTCTTTTTAAAAAAGAAACAAGTGAACTAGAGGATTCTGGGTCTACTAGCTTGCGACGTTCTCGTAGTGATCGAAAAAAATTAGCCCAAGTAGGTCCGATTCGAAAATTCTGGCGTCGCTATCATCTAACAAAGATTGTCCTTATACTAGGTTTGAGTGCAGGCTTGCTAGTTGGAACCTATTTGTTTGCTGTAGCTAAGTCAACCAATGTTAACGATTTGCAAAACGCCTTGAAAACTCGGACTATCATTTTTGACCGTGAAGAAAAAGAGGCTGGTGCCTTGTCTGGTCAAAAAGGAACCTACGTTGAACTGATTGACATCAGTAAAAATTTACAGAATGCCGTTATTGCGACAGAAGACCGTTCTTTCTATAAAAATGACGGAATTAACTATGGCCGTTTCTTCTTGGCGATTGTCACTGCTGGTCGTTCAGGTGGTGGTTCTACTATTACCCAACAGTTGGCTAAAAATGCCTATCTGTCTCAGGATCAAACTGTTGAGAGAAAAGCGAAAGAATTTTTCCTTGCCTTAGAATTAACAAAAAAATATAGTAAGGATCAGATCTTAACCATGTACCTTAACAATGCCTATTTTGGAAATGGTGTGTGGGGTGTAGAAGATGCGAGTAAGAAATACTTTGGAGTTTCTGCATCAGAAGTGAGTTTGGATCAAGCTGCGGCTCTGGCAGGGATGCTCAAGGGGCCGGAATTGTATAATCCCTTGAATTCCGTAGAAGATTCAACTAATCGTCGCGACACTGTCTTACAAAATATGGTTGCAGCAGGATATATTGATAAAAACCAAGAAACCGAAGCTGCAGAAGTTGATATGACTTCGCAATTGCACGATAAGTATGAAGGAAAAATCTCAGATTACCGCTATCCTTCTTACTTTGATGCGGTTGTTAATGAAGCTGTTTCTAAGTATAATCTAACAGAGGAAGAAATTGTCAATAATGGCTACCGCATTTATACAGAGCTGGACCAAAACTACCAAGCAAATATGCAGGTTGTTTATGAAAACACAGCGCTATTTCCGAGAGCAGAGGATGGAACATTTGCACAATCAGGAAGTGTAGCTCTTGAACCGAAAACAGGAGGAGTTCGTGGAGTTGTCGGTCAAGTTGCTGACAATGATAAAACTGGATTCCGGAATTTCAACTATGCAACTCAATCAAAACGTAGCCCTGGTTCTACAATTAAGCCTTTAGTTGTTTATACGCCAGCAGTTGAGGCAGGTTGGGCTTTGAATAAGCTCTTGGATAACCATACCATGCAGTATGACAGCTATAAGGTTGATAACTATGCAGGAATTAAAACGAGTCGAGAAGTTCCTATGTATCAAGCCTTGGCAGAATCGCTTAATCTACCTGCTGTTGCCATTGTTAATGATTTGGGCGTTGACAAGGCTTTTGAGGCAGGAGAAAAATTTGGACTCAACATGGAAAAGGTCGACCGTGTTCTCGGCGTCGCTTTAGGAAGTGGTGTCGAAACCAATCCTCTGCAAATGGCTCAAGCATATGCTGCCTTTGCAAATGAAGGTTTAATGCCGGAAGCTCATTTTATTAGTAGAATTGAAAATGCTAGTGGTCAGGTTATTGCGAGCCATAAAAATTCACAAAAACGGGTGCTTGATAAGTCTGTAGCTGATAAGATGACCAGTATGATGTTGGGTACATTCACTAACGGAACCGGTATTAGTTCATCGCCTGCAGACTATGTTATGGCAGGGAAAACTGGAACAACTGAAGCAGTTTTCAATCCGGAGTACACAAGTGACCAGTGGGTGATTGGTTATACTCCTGATGTGGTGATTAGTCATTGGCTTGGTTTTCCGACCACTGATGAAAATCACTATCTAGCAGGTTCTACATCAAATGGTGCTGCTCATGTCTTTAGAAATATTGCCAATACCATTTTACCTTATACACCAGGAAGTACCTTTACAGTTGAAAATGCATATAAGAAAAATGGAATTGCACCAGCCAATACAAGAAATCAAGTACAGAGTAATGAAGAAAATCAGGCGGATAATAGCCTTTCTGATATTAGAAGTCGTGCGCAAAGTCTAGTAGATGAGGCTAGTCGGGCTATCTCGGATGCGAAGATTAAGGAAAAGGCTCAAACAATATGGGATTCGGTAGTCAATCTATTTCGCTAAGATGCTTGTCAAAGCCTAGCTTTCTTGTTATAATAGATAAGATGGAGGCGTTATGGCACTAAAAAAAGCAAGCCTAGCTTGTGCGGTTTGTGGTTCGAGAAACTATTCAATCAAGATTAGTGGAACCCCCAAGCCTACACGACTAGAAGTAAATAAATTTTGTAAGCATTGTGGCAAGTACACTACACACAGAGAAACGAGATAGGAGAGAGCGATGCGTTTTATTGGAGATATTTTTAGACTTCTTAAAGACACAACATGGCCAACTCGCAAGGAAAGCTGGAGAGATTTTCGTTCTATCATGGAATACACAGCTTTCTTTGTAGTAATTATTTACATTTTTGACCAGTTGATTGTTTCAGGTTTGATTCGATTTATTAACATTTTTTAGAAGAGTAGTGAAAGTACACTAAAAATCTTCTATTTATGAAAGGAAATATCATGGATAGTTTTGATAAAGGGTGGTTTGTTTTACAAACTTATTCTGGTTATGAAAATAAGGTAAAAGAAAATTTATTACAACGTGCACAAACCTACAATATGTTGGATAATATTTTACGCGTTGAAATTCCAACGCAAACAGTGCAAGTTGAAAAAAATGGAAAGAGAAAAGAAGTAGAAGAAAATCGCTTTCCAGGTTATGTTCTTGTAGAAATGGTCATGACAGATGAAGCTTGGTTTGTTGTTCGAAACACACCAAATGTTACAGGATTCGTCGGATCTCACGGAAATAGATCAAAACCAACTCCATTATTGGAACAAGAAATTCGTGATATCTTGGTTTCTATGGGACAAACTGTACAAGAGTTTGATATCGATGTTGAAGTTGGTCAAACTGTACGTATTATTGATGGTGCTTTTGCAGACTACACTGGTAAGATTACAGAAATTGATAATAACAAAGTGAAGATGATTATCTCTATGTTTGGTAATGACACAGTTGCAGAAGTAAACCTAAACCAAATCGCAGAATTATAACCCAAAGAGAGGCAAG
>NZ_MWSM01000030.1 GCF_002087075.1 Streptococcus pseudopneumoniae ATCC BAA-960 = CCUG 49455 | reverse complement strand
CTATAAAAACGTTTAAAATATCTTCAACAACCTATCGAAATCATCGTAAACACTTCGGATTACGAATGAATTTGATTGCTGGTATTATCAATCATGAACTAGGATTCTAGTTTTGCAGGAAGTCTAATCAAGAGGAAAGTAAATGACGATTAAGGTAATTGCGACAGATATGGATGGGACCTTGCTGGATGCTAGAGGCCAGCTTGATCTCCCACGCTTGGAAAAGATTGTGGATCAGTTGGATCAAAGGGGGATTCGTTTTGTCATCGCGACAGGGAATGAAATTCACCGCATGAGGCAACTACTGGAGCACTTGGTGGATCGAGTGGTTCTGGTTGTTGCCAATGGTGCTCATATTTTTGAAAACAATGAATTGATTCAGGCTCAGACTTGGGATGATGCCATTGTCGATAAGGCTTTGGCTCATTTCGAGGGTCGAGCGTGTCAGGATCAATTTGTTGTAACAGGGATGAAGGGTGGTTTCGTCAAGGAAGGTACCATTTTTACAGACCTTGAAAGTTTTATGACTCCAGAAATGATTGAAGAATTCTACCAACGAATGAATTTTGTGGATGAATTAACCTCTGACCTCTTTGGTGGTGTGCTCAAGATGAGTATGGTTGTTGGTGAGGAACGTTTGAATTCGGTATTGGAAGAAATCAATGACCTCTTTGATGGCCGTGTTCGGGCTGTATCGAGTGGCTATGGTTGCATTGATATCCTCCAAGCTGGAATTCATAAAGCATGGGGCTTGGAAGAATTACTCAAGCGTTGGGACTTGACCCCCCAACAAATCATGGCTTTTGGCGATAGTGAAAATGATGTTGAAATGCTTGAAATGGCTGGAATTGCCTATGCGATGGAAAATGCTGATGACAAAGCCAAAGCTGTGGCGACGGCTCTAGCGCCAGCCAATAGCCAAGGAGGAGTTTACCAAGTATTGGAAAACTGGTTAGAAAAAGGAGAATGAAGTAGCAGTACAGTTATTAGAAAATTGGTTACTAAAGGAACAAGAAAAAATCCAAACCAAGTATCGTCACCTAAATCAGGTTTCAGTTGTAGAGCCAGATATTCTTTTTATTGGGGATTCCATTGTCGAATATTATCCTCTGCAGGAGTTGTTTGGGACTTCAAAGACAATTGTCAATCGAGGAATTTGTGGCTATCAGACAGGACTGTTATTAGAGAATCTGGATGCGCATCTGTACGGTGGGGAGGTAGATAAAATTGTCCTTTTAATTGGGACGAACGATATTGGAAAAGATGTGCCTGTGAATGAGGCTCTCAATAATCTCGAAGCTATCATCAATCCATTGCTCGCGATTATTCACTGACTGAGATAAAATTACTTTCCGGCTCTTTGTCAACTGTAGTGGGTTGAAGTCAGCTAAGCACGAGAAAGGACAAATTTCGTCCTTTCTTTTTTGATGTTCAGAGCGATAAAAATCCGTTTTTTGAAGTTTTCAAAGTTCCGAAATCCAAAGGCATTTCGTTTGATAAGCTTAATGAGATTATTGGTCGCTTCCAGTTTGGCGTTAGAATAGTGTGGTTGAAGGGCGTTGACAATCTTTTCTTTATCTTTGAGGAAAGTTTTAAAGACAGTCTGAAAAATAGGATGAACCTGCTTAAGATTGTCCTCAATAAGTCC
>NZ_MWSM01000029.1:25157-28402 GCF_002087075.1 Streptococcus pseudopneumoniae ATCC BAA-960 = CCUG 49455 | reverse complement strand
AGGGGTGAATAATTGGGGTTTAACTTACTATTCACTCAAATCATATTCATACTCAATTGGGCTGATATCACCAGCTGCGAAGGCTTCACGCGCTTGAACAAGCGCTTTTGGACGAAGGAAGGAACCAACATGATCTACTCGGAAAGGTGCGTGTGTATGTGTCATCTTTTTCTCCAATTCTATTTCTAAGGTAAAATTGCTAAAGCACGAACAGGCGAACCAGTCGCTTGATTCCAGTTAGGGAAACTGATACTAATCAGGGCACTTGTAGCAGGCACTTGATTTAGGTTGGCTAATACTTCTACCTGATAAATATCCTGCTCCAAGAGATAGTATTCATTGAGAAGCCCATGCTCAGCAGCAGGAATGCCTGCATCAGTGTCAAAAGTCTCATGACCGACGTCCTTGACCTGACGTTCATGAATCAAAAATTCTAAGGCTTCTCGGCTCCATCCAGGACTCTGTTGCACCCCATTTTCATCAAGATTACGCATAGCATCTTGATCAGGCCAACGTTTGGACCAGTCTGTCCGAAAAGCTACAAAAGACTCTGGCAGGATTTGTCCATGTTCCGCTTCAAAGTCCAAGATATCTTGCTTCGTCAAAATATAGTTTGGATTTTCAGCTACTGCTGCCGACTTATCGATAACAAAAAGAGGCAAAAGCAAGTCCTTGAGGTCAATCTCCTCCAACCAACGACCACCTTCAACAAAGTGAATCGGAGCATCAATGTGGGTACCGTACTGACCAACCACAGAAAACTGTTGCACATGGAATCCATCCTTCAAAGTGAATAAATCCTTCTTTTCCAAGGCTGGAAGAGCTGGGAAATGCGGGCTATTTTCATCAATACGATGGCTTAGATTGACCCATTTCTTTGATTTTAACGTTTCATAAAGCGATAATAAATCAGACATGACAGAACCTCCTTGATAGAAACATAGTTTCAAACTATATCAGTTGTAATAGATGCTTCTATTATACCAGCAAAGAATTCCCTAAACAAGCATTTATCGATTATATCGCATTACTCTTTTCTTGAGGTATATATAGTTTTAAACTATACCTTTCGACTGCCACACTATTTGTTACCTATGTTTAAAAATAAAGTTGACAATCTGTCAAAATCCATTATAATAATTACCATAAAAACAAAAAGAGGTTGACAATCTTGAAAAAATCATACACCTTAGTTCTTCCAGCTATCGGGGCTGCCTTGATTGCTGTGCTGGCTCAGATTACCCTTCCCCTTGGTCCTGTTCCCTTCACATTGCAAAATTTAGCGATTGGGCTAATTGCTACTATCTTTCGTCCTCGTGAAGCTCTTCTATCTGTAGGCCTCTACCTCCTTTTGGGTGGAAT
Organism: Streptococcus pseudopneumoniae ATCC BAA-960 = CCUG 49455; assembly: GCF_002087075.1. GTDB lineage: Bacteria > Bacillota > Bacilli > Lactobacillales > Streptococcaceae > Streptococcus > Streptococcus pseudopneumoniae. Next base: position 27,040 of record NZ_MWSM01000029.1, on the reverse strand, counting down.
CGGTCTTCCTGTCTTTGCTGGGGGAAGTGCTGGTTTTCATGTCCTGGTCGGACCAAGTGCAGGCTACCTCTGGTTTGATTTGCTTTATGCCGGAGTGACCGCCTATCTGACCCATCCCAAAACCAGTCCCCCTAAAATTTTTCTGGCCAATCTACTAGGAGATAGTCTTGTTTTTGTCGGTGGCATCCTGGGACTACATCTCTTATCGGGTATTCCTCTAGCACAAGCTACTACAGTCGGTGTCCTACCATTTATACTCCCTGACCTTGGAAAACTAGTAACCATCACCCTACTTAGCCAACCTATTTTTAGAAGTTTGAAAGGACAAGGCTATTTTCAACAATAATAAAAAGAGGCTGGAACAAAATTCCGACCCCAAATATAAAAAAACGAACAAAACTATTTTTCTGGTAATCAGAATTTTGTTTTGTTCGCTTTTTTATTCAATTATAGATTTGAATAGCTTAATAGTTAAGGTTTTAAAAATTGAAATCTTTTTATACACGATTGTTTAAAAAGTTATCGCTACATCATTTTCAGTAACATGATAACTAAGCTCCTTAACATTGATATCAGCCATTGCCCTCATCCAGGAAATTGCGGATGAAGTTTGGGGCTAATACTCTTCGAAAATCTCTTTAAACTTTGTCAGCGTCGCCTTGCCGTACGCCAGTACTGCCTTCGGCTATCTTCCTTGTTTGCTTTTTGATTTTCATTAAGTATTACGTACCATCTCTCTAACATACCTAGTGAAAAGAGAAGCAGATAGAAATTGTGAACTGACTGAAAATAAATTGAGTTCATAGATTCCCCAAATCTCGGTAGAAAACAAATAATCATGAAGGACTTTCCCTTCCTCTGCCGTTAACTCTACCGTATCATCCATGCTCTTCATATAAGACTTAATCATAATGGCATTTAAAATATGTTTCTGTTTGTTTTGAGAATGGACATGCTTTTGATACTCCTTGCGATACAAGTCCTCAAGAGGAGCTATATTCTTTGGATCCAAGACATCTATGATTTCTTTTCTCAACTCAGAATCTGTATCATACTGAAAACCTCTCGCCAGAAAGAGAATTTCCTCTACACTGGCAGATATATTTCCCAAGGCAAATAGAAACTTTTCCACCGAAAGCTCACTCTGACCTGTTTCAAAGCGGGACAACATAGACGGCGAAAATTGTCCCCCGGTTGCTTGTCTCAGTGAGATATTTCTTGACTCTCGTAATTGTCTAAAGACTTTTCCAATCTGCTCCATAGACTTCCCCTTGATTCCGTATTTTCTTCATTTTATCATATTTTTCAGAAAATTCATCAAAAGCTTGCCAAATTGTCAGAGTTATGAGAAAATAGGGGATATTTATCATGTGGAGGGACTGTAATGAGAGAGGATATCAAAATCAATGACCGTGCTTTGGCCTTGCAAGATCAAATTATCGAAAAACTAGAGAAGGTTTTTGATACAGATGTGGAATTGGATGTTTACAATCTAGGGCTGATCTATGAAATCAATCTGGACGAAACAGGTCTCTGCAAGATTGTCATGACCTTCACTGACACCGCCTGTGATTGTGCCGAAAGCCTGCCTATTGAAATCGTTGCAGGTCTGAAACAAATCGAGGGGATCGAAGATGTCAAGGTTGAAGTTACCTGGTCGCCTGCTTGGAAAATCACACGAATCAGTCGCTATGGCCGTATTGCCCTTGGACTACCACCTCGTTAATCAGACCAATCACTTTTAAAGATGAAAAAAGCAAGCCGAAAATGGCTTGCTTTTTGATACTCAATGAAAATCAAAGGGCAAACTAGAAAACTAGCCGCAGGTTGCTCAAAACACTGTTTTGAAGTTGTGGATAAAATTGACGAAGTCAGCTCAAAAC
>NZ_MWSM01000029.1:0-25133 GCF_002087075.1 Streptococcus pseudopneumoniae ATCC BAA-960 = CCUG 49455 | reverse complement strand
AGTAACCATACCTACGGCAAGGCGACGTTGACGTGGTTTGAAGAGATTTTCGAAGAGTATGAGTTTATTTTTTACCTGACTTGTCCATATTCCAGAAGTCTGTCACGGCTCCGCGTGAAGCAGATGATACGATGTGGGCATATTTACCGAGGACACCACGGCTATAAAGTGGTGGCAAGGTTGTTTCTGCCTTGCGTTTTTCAAGTTCTTCTTCGGATACGGCCATGGAAATTTCTTTGGTATCTTGGTCAACCGTAACGATATCGCCTGTACGAAGATAGGCAATTGGTCCACCATCCTGAGCTTCAGGAGCGATATGTCCAACAACCAGACCATAAGTACCACCAGAGAAACGTCCATCCGTCAAGAGGGCCACCTTGTCTCCTTGACCTTTACCAACGATCATTGAAGAAAGGGACAGCATCTCAGGCATACCAGGACCACCCTTAGGTCCAACGAAACGAACAACGACTACATCGCCATCAACGATTTCATCTGTCAAAACAGCCTGAATGGCATCTTCTTCTGAGTCAAAGACCTTAGCTGGCCCAACGTGACGACGCACTTTAACACCTGATACCTTGGCAACTGCACCGTCAGGAGCAAGGTTTCCGTTCAAGATGATAAGCGGACCGTCCGCACGTTTTGGATTTTCAAGTGGCATGATAACTTTTTGACCTGGTGTGAGGTCTGCAAAGTCAGCCAAGTTCTCAGCAACTGTCTTACCAGTACATGTGATGCGATCTCCATGAAGGAATCCATTTGCCAACAAGTACTTCATAACCGCAGGGACACCACCGACTTCGTAGAGGTCTTGGAAGACATACTGACCAGATGGTTTCAAGTCGGCCAAGTGAGGCACACGCTCTTGGATCGTATTGAAGTCCTCAAGTGACAAGTCAACATTGGCAGCATGGGCAATGGCAAGCAAGTGAAGAGTGGCGTTTGTAGAACCACCGAGAGCCATCGTCACAGTGATGGCATCTTCAAAGGCTTCACGAGTCAAGATATCTGATGGTTTGAGACCAAGCTCCAACATCTTAACAACAGCACGTCCTGCTGCTTCGATATCTTCTTTCTTATCAGCTGATTCAGCTGGGTGAGATGAAGAACCTGGCAAACTCATACCCAAAACTTCGATAGCAGTCGCCATGGTATTAGCAGTATACATACCACCACAGCCACCAGGGCCAGGGCAGGCATTACATTCAAGACGTTTCACGTCCTCAGCTGTCATGTCACCGTGGTTCCATTTTCCGATACCCTCAAAGACAGAAACCAAGTCAATGTCTTTGCCATCAAGATTTCCCGGTGCAATCGTTCCACCATAGGCAAAGACTGCAGGGATATCCATATTGGCAATGGCAATCATAGATCCAGGCATGTTCTTGTCACAGCCACCGATAGCGACGAAGGCATCCACGTTGTGACCACTCATAGCCGCCTCGATGGAGTCCGCGATGATGTCACGAGATGTTAGAGAGAAACGCATACCAGGCGTTCCCATAGCGATCCCGTCTGCTACGGTAATAGTTCCAAACTGTACAGGCCAAGCGCCTGCAGATTTGACACCTTCTTTAGCCAGTTTCCCGAAATCATGCAAGTGAATGTTACATGGTGTATTTTCCGCCCAAGTCGAAATCACTCCCACAATCGGTGTTTCAAAGTCCTTATCTGTCATACCAGTCGCACGAAGCATAGCACGGTTTGGTGATTTTACCATACTGTCATAAATGCTACTGCGGTGACGTTTATCTAATTCAGTCATTTGTTCCCTCCCATTTCAGTTTTTACTATTATAGCACATTTTAAAAGCAATGAACAGAAGAAAATTCTTGAATTTTCAGAAAATTCTATATACATATGAAATATTTAAAACTAAAAACAACAAAGCGGATTAGGGCACTTTCTGATGACCAGAATATGCTTTTTAATCCGCTTTCTTTAAATAACGTACTGTAATTGTTACAAAAATTCTTTCAGAACAGTGTATTCAACATCTATCTTGCATTATAAATTTCTAGAACTTTCTCTTTTATATTCGATTCACTCAAACCATACTCATTAAGAAGATAATCCACTTTCCCTACTTGACCGAATCTTTCTTGAACACCCATCCGATGAATTTTTGTTATTCCATCATCAGAGAATAATTCACATAAAGCACTGCCAATTCCACCTATCTGATTGTGGTTTTCTACAGTAAATATAGTTTTTCCACTTAACATTGTTTTTATCTGTTCTGGTATCGGTTTGATTCTAAATAAATCTATCACACCTACTGAATAACCTAATTTAGACAGTTCATCTGCAACTCGAATACTTGGAGCAACCATTATGCCAGAAGCAACGATTACAAGATCTTCCCCGTGTCTTAACTCAATGTAGCCTTTAGAAAAATCTTCTCCACCTTGATAGACAGCCTCTGGAGCTTTTCGAATTGTTCGAATATATTTTAGTCCTTTTAATTCTAATGTCTGGTTCAAGATTTCACGAAATTGGATATCATCAGTTGCTTCGAAAATGATCGATTTAGGAATTAAACGTAACAATCCAATTTCTTCAAATGGCATATATGTCCCACCATTCATTTCCGCAGTTACTCCTGCATCTGATCCAATAACAGTGGCATCCAATTGTGCGTATCCAAGAGAAATAAATAATTGATCAAATACTCTTCGTGAAGCAAAAGGGCCAAATGTATGAAGATAAGGTCTAAACCCCTGAATAGACAAGCCTGCTGCAAGGCCGACCATTTCTGCTTCCATAATCCCAACATTCACATAACGGTCTCCAAAGTCCTTTTCAAGATTATGAGTAGCCATCGAACTTGACAAATCGGCTTCTAAGACTACTATATCAGAATCACTTTGATTAGCCTCTAAAAGGAAGTCTCTATATACATGCCGTAATTCTTTCGTGCTTCTCATCATTCTGTTTCCTCCAATTCCTGACTTAATCTTTCTACAACTGAAGTTAACATTTGTTTCTCCTCTACAGTAGGGCGAAGATGATGATTGGATTTCATTTCTTCCAGCTCTTGAACCCCTTGACCTTTAATAGTATCTAATACAATGCACTTAGGTGATGAATTATTTGACTGTTTTAATTGGACAATCCCTTCATAAATTTCTCTAATATCTGAACCCTTGACCCTAATGGATTCAAATCCAAATGCTGAAAATTTTTCTACGAAGTCACCTGGATTACAAATATCCTTTGTAAAACCATCTAATTGTTTTTTGTTATCATCAACAAATACAATTAAGTTGGATAACTGTTGCTGAGAAGCAAACTGTATAGCCTCCCAACATTGTCCCTCATTTAACTCACCATCTCCAACAATAGCATAGGTATAAAAGGGACTTTTTCTTATTCTCTGACCATATGCAAGTCCGGTTGCAACACTAATTCCCTGTCCTAAAGAGCCAGTTGTCATATCTATGCCCGGCGTTAGATTTCTATCAGGATGAGACGGTAATTTGGTTCCATTTGTATTTAAAGAATATAAGAATTCTTTGTCAAAGAAACCATTCAAATAGAGTGTACTGTATAGAGCTGGTCCTCCGTGACCTTTTGATAATATGAAATAATCTCTATCTCGTGCTGCAAATATTTCTGGAGTCATTGGCATTATTTCACCATAAAGCACTGCTAGAACTTCTACGATAGACAGACTTCCTCCGTAATGTCCGAATCCAAGATGATTCAATGTTCTAAGAGTATTTAATCGGATGTTAGTCGCAAATTTTCTTAACTCATCTTCTCTATTTTCACTTAAAATCATCCCTTACTCCTCCTTTGCAGATGGCTTTTTAATAAAGGATACTCCAAACATAACTGCTAGAATAAGAACAAGACCAATCACAATGCCTGCTTGTGAACCAAATTGATTTAACATTCCTAAAATAATTCCTGATAGACCAAAATCTGCATCTGAGAAAGTTGATCCTTGGAAACCAAGTCCTCCCAAAACTGGCATTAAAAAGACTGGAAGAAAACTGATTAAAATACCTTGTAAAAATGCTCCAATAGTGGCTCCACGAACACCACCAGATGCATTCCCAATGACACCTGCAGTCGCTCCACAGAAGAAATGAGGCACAACGCCTGGTAAGATAACAACCGTTCCTGAAGCAATCATAATTGCCATACTTACTAAACCACCAATAAAACTAGAGATAAATCCAATTAGAACTGCATTGGGTGCATAAGTATAAACAATCGGACAATCCAAAGCAGGTTTTGAATTAGGTACAAGACGCTCTGAAATACCTTTAAAGGCTGGAACAATTTCACCCAAAATAAGGCGAACACCTGCTAAAATAACAAATACCCCTGCTGCAAATTGACCTGCTAATTGTAAAGCATAAACTAGACCACTTGTACCACTACTGATTTCTTTTTCTATATATTCTGACCCTGCAAAGATAGCTACAATAATGTAAATAACTGCCATGGATAAAGTAATACTAACAGTGCTATCACGTAAAAAAGCTAAACTCTTTGGAAATTTAATGTCCTCTGTTGATTTTGATTTGTCACCGATAAGGCTACCAGTAAAACCACTCAACCAATATCCCAAAGAACTGAAATGACCTAAAGCCACCTTGTCATTTCCAGTTAATTGAACCATATATTTTTGCACAAATGCTGGGGAAATACTCATAATAATACCGAGTGCTAATCCTCCTAGTAAGATAAGAGGCAAGCTAGTAAAGCCAGCAACTGATAAAATGACCGCAATCATACATGCCATATATAGAGTGTGGTGCCCTGTTAAAAAAATATATTTAAATCGAGTAAAACGAGCGATTAAGATATTGAACACCATGCCTGCAAACATAATCATTGCAGTAGCTGAGCCATATGTTGTTAAAGCTACAGCTACAATTGCTTCATTATTCGGCACAACGCCAGATAAATGAAAAGCATGCTCAAACATGGTACCAAATGGATTTAAAGAATTTTGTACAATTCCTGCACCACCAGATACAACTAAGAAACCAACAAAGGTCTTAATTCCACCTTTAATAATATCAGGTAATTTCTTCTTCTGAAGAACTAATCCTAAAATTGCAATTAAAGCTACTAAAATAGCTGGTGTACTAACAATATCCAATATGAACTTCATCATGACGCTAGCCTCCTATATAAGTCCTTTTTCTTCACAAAGTTTAGTAATTAATTCTCGTAGTTCATCCATATCAATAATACTATTTAAGATACGAACATCTCCAAGATGACTAGCTGAATCAGCTAGATCACGACCAACAATCCAAATATCAGCTGCATTTGGATCTGCTCCACCTAAATCATAATGTTCAACTTCTACATCTGAAACATTCAAATCACTCAATACAGATTCAATATTCATCTGTACCATAAAACTTGAACCTAATCCTGAACCACAAGCTGTACCAATTTTTAACATTATCTAATCCTCCTGTTTAATTATCATTTTAATGTCATCATAGTTTTTTGATGATATTAAAGTTTGAACATGATTTTTATCTCTTAAAATTGTTGTTAAATGTGACAAAGCCTTTAAATGACTCTCATTATCAATGGCTGCAATACAAATCAACAATCTTACCTCTTGTTCTGGATTATCCAATAAATAAATCGGTTCTTCCAAAACTAACATTGACATTCCTATTTCATTCACACCTTCATCTGGCCGAGCGTGAGGAATTGCTACTCCCTTCCCTAAATTAATAAAAGGCCCAAACTCTTCTACTTTTTGAATCATTGCCTCAGGGTAGTTCTCAGTTATCTTATCTTGATCCAAAAGCGGTTTAGCTGCTAAACGAATCGCCTCCTTCCATCCTAATTTTTGCGAACTAACCTGATAGGTTTCTTTGGTAATAAGTTGTTCTAGCACTGGTACAATTTCCTTTCGATCATTTTTTTGATAAAGATAATTCTTTAACGCCAATCTTAATTCCAATTCTTGTGTAATAATTCCATATTTTTTGACAATATTCAGGATTTGTTCAATCTCAAAATCCCCATACTCTAAATTCGGAAAATCTTTTAACACTAGTTCTACTAGTTGTATTGCTTGCTCTTCAGTCATCATAACCGAAACTAGATAATTTGGCTTTTCTGTCTCCACCTTTATGGTAGAAAAAACCATATCATAGTCACTACTAGCTTTCACCTGTAAATCATCAATCTTTAAGGTTCCTATAAACTCAATTTGAGGAAATAATGCTAATAGATTCTCTTTTAACATCAATGAAGAACTAACACCATTAGGACAAATGATTGCTGCTTTATACCATTTTTGAGGCAAAGTATCTGCTTTCTTTAAATAACCTCCGAAATGGATAACAAAATATGCTGTTTCACTATCAGGTATGGGATTGTCAATAGCGTCCATCAAGGGCATCAAAGAATCTTTGACTAATTCAAATAAATCAGGATAATGTTCTTTAACATGCAATACATATTCATTTGAACTAGGTAGGCCGAACTTTAATCTATAGTAAGCCGGTATAAGGTGGCGGCGAAGATTTTCTCTCAATCCTTCCCTTTGTTTAAAATGTAACAAAGAAATATCTTCCATTCTACTTATAATAGCCTCTGTTAATTGATTAAAGTAAACCGGAGCAACATCTACTTCACCTTCAAAGCAACTTGATAATAAAACGGTGATATAGCGATAATCATCCTCAGAAAACACCGTATCTATAATTCCCAAATCAACCACTGTATCCAATAAAATAGTGGTTATATCTTGAATAACAGGAGATACTAATGTCTCTGAAAGACATACTCTTTCAACATCCCTTTGATACCTACACAGAATGAATACTAAACCGAAAAGGTAAACTTTTAATTGATTAACAATAGGTACTAGCTGTAGCTTCTCATAATAATCTTTAACTACCTGATTTATCAAATCATAAGTTAATGAATACCCCCAACTGGATAAAACATAATCCAAACCCCAAATCCCTATGGAGGATTCCAGCAACTCACTAACCATTTGAAAAGCTAAGCGGTGCTTATTCCACTCTGAACCGTGTAAAGTATAACCTTTTGCTCTACTGTACCCTAGCTCCAAATCATTATCTAACATAATCTTTCTTAATGATTGAATATCAGATAAGGTTGTATTCTTACTTACTTTCAAAAAGTCTTGGTAATGATTATTCGATATAAAATCTAATCGGCAAAAAGTGTAAAGATAGATTAAAGCTAAGCGAGTCGACTTTGGTAAAACCAATTCATCCGACTTAATAATATCTGTCAAAGACTGCTTCGTACGATTTGATAAACTATAGCGACCTTGTTTTTTATCCAGCACTATCCCTTTATTAGCTAGATAAGGCACTAAATAATCTATTCCTTCTTTGACTTCCTTTATAGGTAAGCTCACCTTAACAGATAATTCATATAATGATAGCTCACAATGATCCATCAAAGTCATCAAAATAACTAGTGCTCTATAATCAAACATTTCTCTTCCTTTCTAACTACAATTATAGTGTAAAAGTTATAAGAATAAAAGAGTATTTGAGCACAATATAATCTCACCTTTTAAAAGAAATTATTGGGCTGAAAGTTTTTAGTGATTATTTTCAACTTTCTATTGACTTTTAAAAACAAAGTGATATCATTTAGATATCAAATAATGGGAATGGTTGAAACGACACTGGAACGGCTCAATGAAGGGGAATTGGTAGAGATTGACGAAGAACGAAAAGCTGCCATGGTTTCAAATCTCCTTGTCGTTCTTTGTGGCAATCATGATGCACAACCAATTGTCAACACGGGAAGTCTTTACTAAAGATGGTTGAAGCTAAAAAAAGCAGATCCCCCTTCGACTCTCAACAAAGTTATACGCTGCACTCACATCATGGGCAGAAGATGACTTTCGTTCAGTCAATGGGCAAATCGAATATCTCCTCACAGAATGTGTCAAACAACGGAAGAAAGACGGAAAATACGTATCAGAAACCATTGACGAACCATTTGAGATTGATATTTAACACCTTCTCCTGTCTGCCGTGCCGAATAGGAGAATTTTTTCATCTTTTTTTGTCAAGTAACTTTACTTTACAAAAAAGTTTTGATATACTATTAAAGTTGATGAAAATCAAACCTAACTGAATTATATCTTAAAAGGAGAAATTAAAATGGCAGTACCTGCACGTCGCACTTCAAAAGCGAAGAAAAACAAACGTCGTACACACTACAAAGTAACAGCTCCATCTGTAAACTTTGACGAAACTACTGGAGATTACTCACGTTCTCACCGTGTATCACTTAAAGGATACTACAAAGGACGTAAAATCGCTAAAGCTGCATCAGCTGAATAATAGAAGGGAGATACCATGCGCGTAAATATTACACTTGAACACAAAGAATCTGGTGAACGCTTGTACCTTACTTCTAAAAACAAACGTAACACTCCAGACCGTCTTCAATTGAAGAAATACTCACCAAAACTTCGCAAACACGTTGTGTTTACAGAAGTGAAGTAAGCATTCAATACGAATCAATACAGAAGAAAAACGCTGATTCAAGCGTTTTTTCTTTTTGTTAATTTCAGTACATTGCAATGAGAATCATTCGAATGACTACATTATTGATAATATTTGTTAAGCCATCAAAAGTAATTAACATTTCATAACGAGTAATCCTATTTAAACTCGTCTCGCTATCTATTTTTTCTTATCTCTGTGTTATAATGAAATAAAACAAACATTTATATTCCGTTTTTAGCATCTCATTAAAATTGTTCAACATTAATCCTTTCAATCTATACTTAATGAAGATACACACTTTTAATCAAACTTAAACTCTAAAAATATTTACATTACTATTTTAAAAAATATCATAAAATCAAAGATTTAAATTGACAATCCAGTTTACTTTTTTACTTGATTTTCATATACTTGTCAATATACCTTAGAAATATAATTCAAGTACAGGTTATAGTCACTCACTACATTGGCTTTCTATAATAAAAATATTGAGAAAAAATTTTAATAGGAATTATAAACATGAATAATACATTTAAAAACATACCTAAACCCTATTTACCAGAAAAACTTCCATTTGACTATACTTCAATATATACAGATCCACAAATAATTAGATTAGTTTCTAAAGCAGGTATAGCTATTGGAACCTATGAAGGATTTTTAGCATCTATTATCAATCCAATGCTACTAATTTCACCATTGCTCAGCCAAGAAGCCGTCCTTTCCTCAAAACTTGAAGGTACTCATGCAACTCTAGAAGACCTACTAAATTACGAAGCAGGTAATAAGGTTGATATAGAACGTGATGAACTACATGAAATTATTAATTATCGAAAAGCACTTTTTTATGCTCTCGAAAATATTACTACAATTAATGACAATAACTCTAGAGGGTTACCATTATCTAATAGAATAATAAAAGAGATGCATAAAATTCTATTGGATAACGTTAGAGGAAGCAGCAAGAATCCAGGAAATTTTAAAAGAACTCAAAATTACATTGGAAGTAGAGCAACTATCTCTTACACACCAGTTCCGCCAGAACAAACTACGGAGTATATGTCCAATTTAGAACAATATATGCATCATGATGATTTAGACTTATTAGTTCAATCAGCTATTGTACATGCTCAATTTGAAATGATTCATCCATTCGAAGATGGTAATGGTCGAATAGGAAGATTGTTAATCCCACTGTTTCTTTACTACCAAGAATTGCTATCTTATCCTACATTTTACATGAGTTCATATTTTGAAAGTGATCGATCACTATATATCTCTCATTTATCAAACATCTCTAAAAATAATAACTGGAAAGATTGGTTTAAATACTATTTGGAAGGAGTAATTTTCTCAGCAGAAGAGAGTACAAAAAAGGCACAGGATATCTTAAATCTTTATAATAAGATGAAAGAAGAAATAATACCAAAATTGAATTCTGTCTCTGGTATTCAACTTCTTGATTTCATTTTCTCTTCTCCAATTTTTAAAGCAAAACAAGTCAGCAAACACCTCAGTATCTCTGAACGTACTGTATATACATTATTAAATAAATTAATTGATGAAGAATTTCTTTCAACAGACTCTGCTCAAAGAAATCGTACTTACTTTTGTCCACACCTGCTAAGAATAGTTCAATAATTTTATATTGAAGCTCATCTTCGTTTTGCTTCACTTCTACTTTCTTTCGTGAAGTAAAAACGGGATTTGCTTCATTAAAGAAAGATTAGGTGAAGCAAATCCCGTTTTTACTTCACGAAAATAATACACACTTTACTTATTTTGTTTTAGAAAAATAACATCACTTCTCAAAAAGTTAGTCATTATCTTTATGTTAAGGATTAAATTCTGTATTTGATAGGACTGAATCCTTTTAGTTTAGTTCTAATTCGATTTTTACTTAAATAATCAATAACAAAAATGACAATAGATTTTCTACTGTCATTTTATTTTTCTAAATTTTTAGCAGAGTATTCTCACAAGTCTCTAAATCTCTTTCAACTTTTCGAGATAGGCGGTTAATTCTGCTTGGGCTTCTGGTGTTGTGCCTACTAGTTGGCTGCGCATGTGTGCGAGTCTGGCTTCTACCTCTCCAATCTCTTTATCAATCTCTGCGAGCTGGTCTGCGAGGTCGGCTAGAGGAACAACGGGTTCTTCCTCAAAGGTATCGACATAGCGTGGAATGTTGAGGTTATAGTCATTTTCGACAATTTCTTCAAAGCTGGCTAGATGAGCAAACTTCTCGACATTCTCGCGTTTTTGATAGGTCTCCAAAATCTTGGCAATATGGTCTTCGGTCATATTGTTTTGATTTTTCCCTTTTTCAAACTCTTTTGAGGCATCGATAAAGAAGACATCCTTATTGGTGCGATTCTTTTTAAGGATGATAATAGTTGTCGGAATAGAGGTATTGTAGAAGATATTTGCTGGCAAGCCGATAACTGTATCAATAGCGCCTTCTTCTAGCAGGTGCTGGCGAATCTTCTGCTCGGCTGCTCCTCGGAAAAGGACTCCGTGGGGAAGGACAATGGCCATGACCCCATTATGCTTGAGGTGGTAAAAGCCGTGAAGAAGGAAGGCAAAATCTGCTTTTGACTTAGGTGCAAGAACTCCATAACTTGAAAAGCGAGGATCTTGCAGGAAGCCACTATCTGCTGACCACTTCAGTGAATAGGGTGGGTTCATCAAAACCCCATCAAAGTCTGTTGGCTCGGTAGTCGGCCAATCTTCATCTAGGGTATCGTGGTTACTGAGGTGATAGTTCTCAATCGCGACCCCATGAAGCATCATATTCATGCGAGCAAGGTTGAAGGTCGAAGTAATCAACTCTTGACCGTAGTAAGAAATCGTCGAAGCTTCCTTACTATAGCGCTTGGCATTGAGCAAGAGAGAACCAGACCCCATGGTCGGGTCGTAAACCGACATCCCCTTTTGATGCTCACGCCCTGCAAAGACAATCTGAGTCATGAGGTGAGAGACTGCTTGAGGTGTATAGAACTCTCCAGCCTTTTTCCCAGAATCACTAGCAAACTGGCCAATCAAGTACTCATAAGCATCACCCAAGATATCACCAGCATGACTAGACACATTGAGGTCGTTGAGCTGTTTCATAACCTCAGAGATGGTCTTGTTTTGCTTTTGTGGAGTATTACCTAGCTTTTTCGCATAGAGGTCGATATCTTCGAAGAGATTTTCAAATTTTTCATTGGCCTGCTCGATATCACGGAAACTTTGGGCTAGGGATTCTAGCTGGAAGGTTCCTTCATGGATAGACTGGACCAGCTTGGTAAAGGTCAGAGAAGGCTCAATCACATAGCCTAGCTCGTCATTTAAGACCTCGATGAGGTCTTCACGGACATCTGCATCCGCAAAGTTTTCCTCGTAGAGAAGCTGGGCTTGCTGGAAGGACTCAAAGGTCTCGTCCAAGTTATCACAGACGGCTTGGAGGATGTTGTCGGATAGGTACTTGTAGAAAATCAAGCCCAAGAGGTAGGACTTGTATTCATTAGCTTCCATCTGGCCACGCAGGATATCTGCCGCATTCCAGAGGGATTGGTAGAGTTCTCTTGATAAATCTGTTTGTGACATAGGGTCTCCTATCAATTTCTACTTTCATTCGTTTAGTGTAGCTTTCTGAGGTCTTTGTATCTTAGATAATCGAACACGACCTAAAAGCTGGGTAAAAAAGATAAACTGTCTGGTCTTCATCGAATACTGTCCCAGTTTCCTATTTTTACTGGGCTTTTGACGGTCTTTGTATCTTAGATAAACATTTTTCTGAGTAGGGTTTGTTTGCTTTCTTTGAGCTGGTTGACTTTTTCCTCTTGCTTGGCAATGGCCTTGTCTAGGTCTTGGAAGAAAGAACCGATAGCTTCTTGTTCAGGGAGAGAGGGAACGAAGACGGTAAATGACTGAATTGTTGGCAATCTTAGCGAATCAACCGTTGCCTTTACTGTATTCCTCATAGCATGCTGTTTAAAATCTTTTTTCATCTGCTGTAGTACAAACTTAGCGTTAACATCTGTAAAGTTAGAGATTTTATAAACACGTTGATGAACATCGAATTTCCCATTTACATAATGAAAAATTTCTCCTAATCTTCCTTCTCCAGGTATTAAGATAGCCTCTCCATCAAAAGAATATGAATTAATTCGTTTTACTTCTTCTGAACGAATGTAAAATGGATATAATCCATTCTCAACAGAATCTTGAACATCTCTACCACCAGTTTTTATATTCGTAACTTCCCCCAACTTCACTTCCTTCCAGTCATTTTCAAATCCTGCGAAGCGAAGGGCTGGTTTGGTTTGTCCTTTGGCTGGGAAGAGGAGTTTGAGGTAGGTTTTCTTCTGCTCTTTGAGCACCTCTAACTTACGCTGTTGAAGGCTAATGAGCTGGTCAATATCTTGGAAGAAAGTTGATAGAATAGAAATCTCTCTAAAATCATTAGGGATAACTAAACTAATCTCTGACATTACATTATTCATTAATTTCGGGTTGCCAACTTTTGAAACATATTTCCAAGCTTCGTTATTTAATATTTCTGCAATCACTTTATTAGCAAAACCTTCATCAGACAGTAAAACACCGTTCACATTTGTACTATAAAATTTTCCTTCCCTGTAATTTACCGTTCCAGCATTTGCTCCATCAGTTGTCCAAGTTATTGCTGTTTCAAATAGATATTTATCATAATAGCCTAATAACCCTTCATTTTTGGTTTGAGAAGAATATACAGGATATTTATAAGTATCTGTTTTTTCTTCTGATATCTGCGTTGTTGCTAGTACTTGTCCCCTAGTAACTCTAAAAATATCTGAGACTTTCACTTCCTTCCACTCATCTTCAAATCCTACAAATCGATAACTTGGTTGTTTTATCATATTACTCCTCCAACTATTTCATCTTTATTTGTATCTATAAATTGCAATTGATAAGCTTTATGAGCACCCCATGCCTTAAGTATTTTCTTAATAGTATATTCATACTTCTTATCAAACTGGTCTACATAAATGCTCACATTCGGTGCCTGTTTAAAGATTTCTTTAAAGTACGGAGCATCCACTCCATTCTCATCCCGAATACCAAAACCAATGAAGTAGATTTCTTTGATAGAACTTAAATTTTTGAAAAGGGATTCGTGCTTTCTAAGTTGCTGATGGACGGGCTTTCTAGTCAAATAAACTAAATTATGAAGAAAGTCACGTACCTCAGTTGGGTTATTTTGTCTAAATTTATCATAAGAATCCATTTCACGATTATGTCCAAATATTAGTTTATCTTCAGAAATACTTCCATGTATATGACATATTTGTTCAGAATTTATACCGTAGAAATCCTCTAATAACATACTATAATTAAAAGTTAAAAAGTAGGCATTTTTATTGTGTTCAACAGATTTCTTTCGTTTTAGTTTTTTTAGATTAGTAGGCATATTATCCCAATCAAGAATAAAACATTGAACCCATTCCCTAAATAAGTTTTCAATGTCTGCTCTTAGAAATTTTTCAAGAATCGTTGCCAGTTCCTCAGAATATGTTTCTAAATTTTCCAAGACACAAGATGGCGGTATAATTTTCACCTCATTTATCCAACCTAAATCACGCTCCAACTGAGACCAAAAATTTTCTAATCTCATTAATTGCATCATATGTCGATAAATAAATTGATACCGTTCATGTTTATCTAACTGACCATTTCTAATTTTAGGCAGAGAATATCCATATATGTCTCTCAACTCATCTTCATTAACATATCGATGTTGTTCTTGAATTTCAATATCCTTTTCCCTAAAAAAGTCGCAAATTCCCTTTGATGTTTGCAACGACTCTAACAACTCATCTTTCCCATAAGCCTGCTGATAAACAAACTTCTTGAAATATAGATAATTCGTCTTCAAATCATGCGCCATATCAAAACCATTTCCGATAATAAATAATTTCTCCACTCTATCCCCCCTTTCTATTACTCCATTTTCTTATTTCTACACTTTAGGTTTTCTCTTTTTGATTTCTATTCTTCAATTTTACCTATTTTTACACTTTAGGATTGCCATCTATCATTTCTATTGTTCAATTTTGGCCATTTTTGCACTTTAGATAGGAAACTATGCTATTCTATTCTTCAATTTTGCCTATTTTGAAACAATAGATAGGCTTATTTTATGATATAATGTTAAAAAACGTTGAAATGCGAGGATGACTACATATGAACTATAGAGAACTTAGAAAAATCTACTACAGTCATCGTGACCAATATGAGGAAGAGTATCAATTACGCTTACAGGGATACAGCTCCATTAGGACATCTCTTTATCCTCATTTAATGCAACGCGATACTGTCAAAACAAGCCAATACCCTCTATTTGTTACCCTGCATCTTGGGCTTTCCCAACTGATGGAAACTATCTCACAGCAGTCTCAACGAATTAGCGAAATAGCTGGTACCCTCCCCAAGATTGCCCACGATCAGTTTTATAAGGAACAACTCTACCAATCGATTATTTCCACAAATGAGATTGAGGGTATCCATACAACTCGTAAAGAGTTGGTCGATGTGGAGAAACTCCTAGAGGAAGACCCCTATAAGACCGAACAAATCAAACATCTTTCCACCTTGCGAATGTACCAACAAATCTTGAAGGATGAATTTCTCCAAATCCAATCGCTTGAAGATATCAGAGGGATTTATGACCAATTAACACAGGGAGAAATATCGCCAGAGGATGAACTCGATGGAGAGTTTTTTAGACAGAAATCGGTCTTTATCCAAGACGACAAGACTGGCAAAGTCATCTATATCCCACCTCAAAAGGAGGAACAAATTCAGGTCATGCTGACAGAGTGGATTCGTTTTATAAACGACCATTCTATCCCAAACCTTATCAAGGCTTGTGCTGGACACTATTTTTTTGAAAATATTCATCCCTTCTATGACGGTAACGGTCGGACAGGACGCTATATCCTTGCCAAGTACTTGTCTAGAAAACTCGATAAATTTTCAGGGTTAGTTTTGTCCCAACAAATCAATCACCATAAGCAAGACTATTATAAGGCTTTTAGGAATACTGGCGATCATCTCAACCGTGCCGATGCTACCTTCTTCGTTGAAACCTTGTTGACTTTTATCAAGGAAGGACAGGAAAACATTATCCAAACCCTCCTTGAAAAACAAGAGCAACTGCATCGCTATAAAGTTAAGATAGAGCAAACAGAAGGGCTGGAGGAAGTCGAGAAATACATCTTGTTTCTCCTCGCTCAGTCCAAGCTCTTTGTCGATGATAAGAGAGATGGCATAGAAGATAGAAGCATCATCCAACTGGCCAATCAGTCCAACCATCATTACTCTAAGAAAAAGATCAAGGATGCTTTCTTGCATCTTGAAGAGAGGGGAATTTTGACCCTAATTGGTCGAAAACCTTCCCAACATTATCTTTCTGACTATTTTTAATACTCAATGAAAATCAAAGAGCAAACTAGGAAACTAGCTGCAGGCTGCTCAAAACACTGTTTTGAGGTTGCAGATAAGACTGACGAAGTCAGTCACATATATACGGCAAGACGACGTTGACGTGGTTTGAAGAGATTTTCGAAGAGTATAAACCTATCTCCCCCTTAGCGGTAAGATATCCTCTGAAATCATGCGCATATAGTCCTCTTTGAGGGCTTTTTTGTATTTGAGTTTTGGTAGTGCCTTGTCTCCGTGAGCTTCCTTATAGGCCAGATAGTCCTGAGACTCAGTGATGGCTTTTTCACCATTTTGCTTGTCTCGTCCGATGCGGTAGTTGTCCACTACGAACTGGAGTTCATCCTCTCCTATCTGCCAATAATCTGCCGTTTCACGAATCTTTTTCTGGGTTGTTAGCTCAATCATCTCATCCAACTTATGGATGATAGACTGCCCCTGATAGCTCTTGGCATCTGCTTGGACATCCTGCCAGAGTTTGGAGATGAGGTTGGATAACTTGGGATTGGATTTGTTCAAATCTTCGATATAGTTATCTACCAGACCCTTTTCCTTTTTACCAATGAGGTTTTCCCGATTTTCGATCAAGGCTTGGATGAGAGAGAGGATATAGTGATAGTTTATCTCATCGGTTCGGATGGATTCGAGCTCATACTCGATATCCAGTAACACACCTTCATCTTCTTGGTCTTCTTTTCTGCGTCTGCGGAGCTCTTCGATGACATTTTGATATTGGCCGGCAAAGTTCTCGATGTCTTCTAGGCTGAGGCCAATCTCTCTGAGGATGACTTTCTCATCATAGTCCGAATAGACTTGTATAGAAGATAGGAGCTTGTCAAATTCTTGGAAGGCCTTGGCAAAGCGTTTTAATTCTGCATCTGTCGCTGTATCCAAATCTGGCACCTGCTCTGGACTTGGAGCGATGGCCAGTAGTTGATGAACCTTGTCCAGAAACTTGGCCTTCTCCTCCTTCCATTCTGGGGCTAAGACACTGGTTTCGCCACCATTTGAGTAAAGGCTCAGAGCTTCATCCACCTTTTCTTTAAAACGGTCAGGCGTTTGGAAAGTAACGATTTGGCCGAATTTCTTGCCTTCATCAAAGAGGCGATTGGTTCGTGAAAAGGCCTGAATGATATGCTGGGGTTTCATGGGCTGACGATCCATGAACAGGGTCGATAGGCAAGGGGCATCAAAGCCCGTCAACAAGCGGTCCACAACAATAACCAAGTCCAACTGTTCCTCACGGAAGGCAAAGCGTTCTTTCTTACGGGCCAGACGGTCGTTGAGGTCACTATTGTAGGAAGCAATGGTTGCTAGGCTAAAGTGAGTACCAAACATGGCATTGTAGTCTTCTAAACTCTCCTCCATATAGGCTTGGTTGACATAGGAGTCTGCTTCATTTTCTGTCACAGAGTAAGTAATAGCAACCTTAGGAAAGTCTGGTAAGACCTTTTTAACATTTTCCGAGATGCTTAGAGACTTCTCTCTATTTTTGACTTGCTTAATCAGGTTATAATAGGCCTGTGCACGGGCAATACTTTTGACAGTCAAAATGGCTTCATAGGTTTTTCCTACTCCATTTTGGAAGCCGAGTTTGCGTCTTGAGCGATTGAGAATGGCATCTAAAACGGCAAGCATGTGGCCTTCGTCATCATAACGCTCCTCGTCAATCTCATCTTCTGCCCAACCAGGCATGGTCGTCTGATACTCCACATTAAAGCCAAGAACCGCCTTGTCATGAATGGCTTCTTTGACGGTATATTGGTGGAGGCAGTCACCGTACTGCTCTTCGGTCGTCTGAGCAAGGTCTCCTTTTTGTTCACGCTTATTTTCTGTAAAGATAGGCGTTCCTGTAAACCCATACCAGAGAGAATTTGTAAAGAAGTGCTCTAGGTGGCGTTGGCGTTCAGGAGTCACTGCGCGATGGCATTCATCGACGACAAAGGCTAGTTTGAGTTGTTTGATACGATTGTAAACCTTTTGGTGACGTCCTTCATCAAACTGGCGAATCATGGCATTGATTTTCTGGATGGTCGTCACAACGACACGGCGGTCATCAGAAGCCAGATTTTTAACCAATTCCTGTGTATCATCGGTCTCGTCGATATCAATCATGTCGTTCTCTGCGTAAGATTGAAACGAACTGGTCGTCTGCTGGTCAAGGTCTGTCCTATCAATCACGAAGATTGTCTTCTCAATGGATGGTATCTGGAGCAGATTGCGCGAAACCTTATAGGAGGTCAGGGTTTTTCCTGAACCAGTCGTATGCCAAATATAGCCTGACTGGCGCTTGCGACTGGCTTCACGGATAGCCTCAATGGCATGTACCTGATAGGGGCGTAATAAAATCAAGGCCTTCTTGTCATCATCAATGACAGAATACTGCATGACCATCTCGTGGGCTCTCGGTATCGACAAGACAGACTCTGCAAAGTCAAATAGCTGGGGTTGGGGGCTATTTTCACTATCCACCCACTTGGTCAAGAAGCGTTCATTTAGCTTGTTGGCTTTGGCAGCTGCGATGTAGCGAGTATCTGTAACGTTTGAGACGACAAACATCTGAAGACTTGAAAAAATACCTCTGAACTGTCCTTCTTGGTCGTATTTCTTAATCTGACGGAAGGCATCCATATACGGATGAGAACGGCTTTTCAGTTCGATTTGAATCATAGGCAGACCATTGATCAGCAAAGTCACATCCCCACGGCGCTGGCGAATCCCTTCTCCGCCTGTGATGACTTGGTTGACAACCTCATAGCTGGATTTGCCACCAGCGACATTGTTTCTCCACAAGACTTCCAAGCGAATGGTGCCTAAACTAGCATCTTCACGTTGAACCTGCACCTTGGCAATGCCATTTTCCCCTGCTATCCACTTGGCTGCTTCGTAGAAGTTGACGAAATTGAGCTGGTTTTTAATTTGATTTTTCTCTGAATTTGTAAGGGGATGGTCTTGCAAAATGCGGACATTATTGGCTTCCAGCTTGGCAAAAAAGTTTCCCCATAGGAGGTCTTCTGTATTTAACTCAGGTCGATACACCCATTGACTTTCTCCCTTTGTCAACTGGTTGATCAAATCTCGTTCGATAGCCAATTCCTGTTTGGTTTTGGCTTTACCTGCTACAGGGATAGCAGTCTCATCTTTAGGAGAGAGTCTCTGGCTGATATGGAAATCCTGCAAGGCGGCTTGATTGAGATATTGCAATTTTTTGAGAAGATCTTGCTCCGTCCCTTTAATGGCTTGATAGGCTGCCGTCAAGTCTTTATCTGCATCTAGGTAGTGATGGGGATTCTTCTTTATTTGAATATAACCCTGCACTAAATCTTCTAAACGTCTCAGCTGAATAGCAAGCTGGTTCTGGAGTTCCTGAGAATTGCTTCCAGATGCTCCTTTCTGGTTGATAGCTTCTAGGTATTCTACGATGGCAGTATAACTAGGCTGTAACTCAGGTGCTGAAACGATGAGTTCTTGCTCTAATTCTTTTGATAAGGTGTAAGCCATGTTCATACCCCATTTCTACAACGCAAAAAGCCTACCAAAAAGATTGGCAGGTTTTGAAAATGGGTATGAAAACGCAAGTTTATATATATATATATATATATGCAAGCTAGTTATTTGCTTAAATCTGAAAACCATAGGGACTCTTCCTTTTCATTCATCCAAGGCGTTGCGACATCGAAAAAACAGCGCCTTTACTTCCTTCTATTGTATCATAAAAGACTAGTAGTGAAAAGGTTTCCCATGGTTTTATCTCTTATTTCAGAGTAAAGGTAGTTTCTTTCTTAAATTTTCAATCTATCTATAGACTAAAAGATCTTTTTAGTTTAGAATAGTAATATAAACTATTTTTGTATCATGATAACTTAGAATAATTCATAATTTTTTAATAAAAATAAAAAATATAAATAGGAGAATTTATAATGTGTAAAGTCTATAAATATAGCGAACTATACTCAACAGATTTTATGTCTTATTTTGACAATAAAAAAGAAGTAATATCAGACATTGAACTTCAATCAGATGAATATAGTATAGATATTGATAAAATTATTGCTGAATTAGGAATTGAGGTTATAGAAACATACTTCGATTCGCATTCTGGAAAATATGATGCTGACACTAAAAAAATGTATGTTAATATTTTGGAACCGCTACAGCGTCAACGATTTACTAAGTCTCATGAATTAGGCCATTTTGTGTTAAAACATGAAGGAATTTCTGAACGTGAACAAACACCAGTAGCGAATGCTAAAGAAAGAGCTGCTAACCAGTTTGCAGCAGAACTACTAATGCCGCAAAAGTTAATCATAAAAGCAATCGATAGAATGGCAATAGATTATTCTATGACCTGGGAGGAATTAGATACTTTAAATGATGAAATTATTATTACTTATCTTGCTGAAAAATTAAATGTGTCCAATCCGGCTATGAAATATAGACTTATTAATTTGGGTGTATTGTCCATTTAAGGAGAATTTTATGTTACTTAGGGATAAATTCTATGAAAATTTAGGGACCTATTATTCATCCCCTGAAGAAATAAAAAATCAACTGAATTCAAAAATCTTTAATGATTTTAAAATAGTAATAAATATAATTGGAATAAACCAACCTCAGGAAGATTTAACACCAATTTACAAAATTCAAAATCTAGAACTCTCATCAACAAATAAAAACTCTAAATTGCAAGATGAAATCGATGATATCAATAAATATTTATTAAGTGCAGGTACGGGATTAGGATATAAAGATGAAAAAAATTCATGGAGTTTATTTTACTTAATAAAAGAAATGATTACATCGTTTCAAAGACAAGGCTATAATTACTATAGGGGACAAAGAGAAGATTGGGAAACAGTACCAGGGATATTTAGAAATTTACAAAATAGTGAAGGAAATAAATACTGTAACACTTTTGAATCTCTTTATCTAAATATCTCTAGAGAATTTCCTGATGAAGTTAAATATGTCCCTTTAAATCAAGAAATGTTAGATATCCGAGCTGATGAATTAGCTATCTTACAACATTATGGTTTGCCAACAAGTCTACTAGATATTTCCGAAAATCCATTCATAGCCATGTTGTTTATGTTAGGTTTTGGGAAAATAAAAAATCCTCAGTTAGAGTTCTATAAAATTGACTCCAGCAATGATAGTGAGAATGGAATAATTTCTTTAGTTCATAAGAAAATTACAAATAAGAGAATACGGGCACAAAAAGGTGCTTTTATAAATTTTGATAAACTTATTAAATTTATAAATTTTAAAAAAAATGAAATAGAATTAGAAAATTATAAACCTATCGATAGAATTATTCTAAATATCAAATTTAATATAGAGGCCTCTATTAAGTCTTTAAAAAATCAGCAAAGCTCTAATCATACTAAGCCAGAAGATGATCTATCTTCTAAAAATTTAGACGGAGTAATTAAATTTTTAGAAGGAAAGTCTGTCAAATCAGGTTCTGATAAAAATAATCAAGAGGAAAGAATTTCTGGCGACTACTATGAATTAATTCAAAGAGAACTTTTACGAAAGTTAAAAGAGTACAATTATGAAACAAATGCCTTATTTCCAGATTTTTCAGACTATTTGATTTATAAATCTAAAGAATTCGAATTAAAAGATGATAAAAAATCTAATAGAGCGGTACTTAATGAATTAAAAAAAAATTCAAATAACCTGCCTTATCATAAAAGCAAAAAGAATAGAAAAGGTAAATATAGAATCACAAGAATCTGGAGAAAAGGTCTTTGAAATCAAAAAAACGCATAGTATCAAGAATTATACAACCTTGATATTATGTGTTTTATTGTAGAAAGATTTACTTCATTTTCTCCTGAAATTGAGTTTTTCCCAGCATCCTTGTGTATTATTCTTGTACTTCTTTCTGAGCAGCCTTGCCTTGGTCGAGAAGGGCTTGGACGATTTTCTCATCGCGTAGTTTGACAGAATCGTTGATCATTTCTGCGGACTTGACGATGGTTGTTTCTAGTTGGGCACGTTTCTGGCGTCCCAATTCAATAGCTGCGACGATACCTTGGTTTTGAGCGACCAGACTTTCAGCCAATTTGGTAACAGACTCAACAGCGACTGTCGGGCTTTGGGCAATTCTTTCCATCTGCGGAATCACTTCCTTGCTGGTCTCAGCTAGCATCTGAAGGGCAGCATTATTGGCATTGACAATGGCATCTGCCACGACACCTGATTTCATGGATTGTTGCAAAATACCCAGTTGGGCAATGGAAAGTTTCATTGTCGGAATCGTATTACGACGAAGCATTCCCAATTTTTGGCGCATATCAGATGACACCTTCACAAGATTTCGCATCTGAGGTGTTGTTGCCCAGGCAACATAGAGACGGCTGACATACTCAGTATGTTGTTGTTCAAGGGTATTGACCACTTCAGCCATGCGGGCCAATTCTTGTGACTTGGTTTGGTATTCTACCGTACTTGTATCGAGTTGGTCAGCTTGAGCTTTCAGTTCTGCAGCGCGCTTGCCAGCTTCTGTCTGGCTGGCTTCGATAAAGGAAATCACTCCCACTAGATTTTCAATGGATTTGGTATTGTCCTCAATCAACATCTCAGCAGAGACGATATTTCGAGCTAGCACATCTTCTTGCTTGACCACTGCGGCAGCCATGCCATCGAGCTTTTGCTCTACTGTTTTTGAGTCAAAGTAAAATTCCTGTAGGGTATTCTTGCTCTTGTTAAACAATCGTTGCAAAAAGTTTGGCTTTTCTTCTAACTCAGCAATTTCAGCGTTCTTGTATTTGACTACAAAGCCTTGCAACTCACGGTTGGTATTCTTGAGAAGATCATCCACTTGGGGAATCTGCAGTTTCTTTTGTTCTGACAAGATACGGTTGACCGTATTGTTCACACCTTCTACAGCAGATTGGCCAAAATCCAAAAGAGCATTTTGATTGGTGACAAACTGGTCTACCAACTGGGGCACGTGCGCCTTAATCCCTTCTTGTTGCTCAGGGCTCAGCTTCTCAAGGAAGGTCAAGGTCTTGTCCGAGCCAGTATTGGTCTCGATGATTTGGGTTGTCTTATCCACCTTAGCTACCGTATTATTGGCAATCTGGTCAATATCAAAATTAAATTCTGTCATGGTTACTCCTTTGTTTCTAACCTATTCTTTACGATCTTTTTCTAGGATACGCAAACTAATATCAAAATCACGCATATCTGTTTCATTGAGTTCTCTCAACACCTGGTCCAGCTCAAGGTCAAATTGTTCGATAGCTGATTTAGCTTGCTGTAAACGTTCTTCTGCTCGATTATAGTTTTTAGGATTGGCCTTAATCTTTAAATAGCCTTCTAAAATCGTTTTGAATTTCTCCATCTTCAAACTATGAATGGCCGTCAATTCTTCCTTATCCCCCTCGGCAGAGGTGGCAATCTTGTCTAAAATAGCCTGATGGTCAACGGCAATATTATCCAAGGTCTGAGACAATTCTGGAGCTAGTTCCTCTGGCTCCGCATTTTCAAGTTCTACCTGACTTTCTCTATCCAAACGTTCTAGCTGAACATCGATGTTTGCCCTTACTGTACGAACCTTTTTGTCAATACGGTTGTAGATATCAGCATCGATATAGGACTTGAGACAATCCGCCTCCTGATGGATTTCCCTCAGTTCGATCAATACTTGATTGGCCAGACTCTTATAGGAATCTGAACCTTTTTCTACTAAAGTTCCCTCCAATTGCTGAATATCCTTGTCCGCCTGACGAATACGAGCTTTTAAAAGCTCAATCCAATCGTCGAGAGAACGATCCTGCAAAAGAGGATAGCGCCAACGTTTATAGAGACGATAACCACCATAGCCTAGCAGGACACAAGCCGCAAGTGGGAGAGCATATTGAACCAAAAGGCCCAGTAAGAACAAGAAGCCCCAAAAATAGAGACAGCCTTTGCAAAAACCATTACCTGATTTCATAAACATTCCTTATTTTCAATTTATAAATCTATTTTAGCACAAAAGAGCAAAATGAGGGCGGAAATCCCCTAGAAAAGAGTTGATTTCTTTGCTGTAGAATGGAGGCTAGTAGAGCGTGGGCTAATTTCAGTAAAGCGGACTCAAACCACAGGCTTCAGTGTTATAAGATTGCGAAATGACCTCTGAGGACATATCAAAACAAAAGCTTGAAATATCGGAGGGGTTGTGTTAGAATGAACTTACAATGTGAGTAAAGTTACAGCATATGTAACTAAAAAGCCCCACCGTGCCACCGATGGTTTTTTTTGCTACCCTCTTAAAGGGTTAACCATTACTTCTTACGTTTCTTAAGCCATAACTTGAAAAGCTCAGATAACACGTTAATAAGTAACAGAGCTAGAAACACTGTGAGTAAAGTTTCTAGCATATGTAACACCTCCCTTCCTTAAATTGAGGGGGCCAAAATATAGTAGATTGAAACTAGAATAGTACATCTGGATTTCTAAAATATTACTAGAAATTGATTTGATTGTCCTGATTGATTTGTCCTATTTTTATTTTATTTCACTATATTATATCATCAAGATCACGTAATTCCCAAACAAAAACGCCTTTATGTGTATGTACTGATGTACTGACCCCAAAAAGTTAGACAATTAATTTAAGCAAAGGATTTAGTTCTGTATTGCACAGGGCTAAGTCCTTTTAGTTTTACCTTAATTCGTTTATTGTTGCAGTAATCAATATAGTCTACAATAGCTTGTTCCAATTGATTAAGCGATTGAAACGACTTCTCATAACCGTAAAACATTTCCGATTTCAGAATCCCAAAGAAGGACTCCATCATACCATTGTCTGGGCTGTTACCCTTACGTGACATAGATGGTTAGATTCCCTTATTCTTTAAAAAATGACGATAGAAATCGTGTTGGTATTGCCATCCTTGGTCACTATGGAGAATTGTATTTTCGTAATGGTTCTCTGTAAAGGCTTGTTCTAGCATAGCTTTCATTTGTACTAAGTTCGGCAAATAGGAGATAATTTCACTGTTAAAGCCATCTAAAACTGGTGATATAGTTGCTTAGTTTCAAACAAGCATGTTATAATAAAGCTATGGCATATAGTACAGATTTTAAACAGAGAGCATTAGATTACATCAAAGAGGGGAACAGCCATGTCGAGGCAGCCAAGGTTTTTGATGTCGGCGTCAGAACTCTCTTCAC
>NZ_MWSM01000028.1:28914-43551 GCF_002087075.1 Streptococcus pseudopneumoniae ATCC BAA-960 = CCUG 49455 | reverse complement strand
AACCGTCTCCATCGGTGTCTGCCGTTTCATCTGGCCCTGATAAGATGTATCGAGGATAACCGTTATCCCAATTCTCCATTCCTGCGAGAATAGGAAGTTGAGAAAGAACTACACCGTTTTTTGCATCTGCTTCAATCTCCCACTTATAAGCATTGTGACTTCTGTTTTCCCAAGAATTCAATCCGAACGACAATAAGTTTTGATCTTTCCATTTTGTTGCGATTTCTGAACCCGATCCTGTAGATGTAACATTAGTCCAGAATTTATCCCAATTAGCTTTATTTCCGCCTCGATGAGGTGGTTTCAGAAGCTCTCTTGTGGGGGATTTAAAATTGGTCAAATTCAGATCATTTTTCAAGCGAAATTCTTTTCCTCCTCCTCCTGTAACACCAGCAGAAGTAAAGGTTTTTATTGTTATGGTTTCTTCTCTTAATCCTTCTGGCAACCAAACATTCAAGCCCGGCCGACGCCATAGTTCATAATTATCATTAAAAATTATCGTGTACTTAACGTGTGTTCCTCCACGAGAAATCTCGGTTCTAATTTTCATTGTTTGTCTGGCGGCATTAGCCTCGGATTTTGAATCTCCTAAATATATTATATTATCATCTGCAATATAGTGCGCATACACCTTTTGCGAACCAAGACCTAAAAATGCAAGTCCGACTAAAACCGATGCCGCGCCAAATTTAAATTTTCTGAGAGAGTAGCGAAAGGCTTTCTCTCCACCTTTTTTCTTATTTTGTATCAATTTCAACAATTATTTTTCTCCTTATGTTCTAAGTAATTCTTTCTGTGAACTCCAAGGCCAGCCAGCTTTTTTCTGACTTCAGAAAGCCTCAAGTGTAGCCGTCTGCTTCCTGGGTATCAATGATGGCAAAGACTCCTACAGGGCAAAAACCATGCTCTGGATAGTCCAAGCCTGGTAATAAGCAGAGGTACCAACGCCTGTAGATACATACCAGGTGCTCCTTCATCGCTCAAACCGCCATTATGTTGGATGACAATCCTATCGATAGCTAAACGATTGTCATCGCTATTCATGATTTCTTCGTCGACATCAGCGATAAGACCTGAAAATAAATCACCATTTATCCGTTTTGTTTTAACCTTAATCACCTCCTAGTTATCTTCCTTTAGGTGTTGAAACATTGAAATCTGCACTCTTTCCATTTCTAAAAAACCATCTACTAGCTACTCAACCACATCCGTACTGGTTAGACCATAAGCTTGTTTAACAGTCTCCGTCTAAACTGAGTTTTCTTTCAAATGCACCGAGACAAACTCAAGTTTCAAGGAAGTTCCTGTCTTTTAAGCACAAAAAACAAACCGGACCTTGAGTTGTTTTACGCTGTAAATTCCATTTTTTCATACTGCTTTCCAGTCAGGCTATTCTTTCCCTGACTATAGGTTTTCTTTTACCCCCTCGATTTTTCTTGCATTGGAGTGGAGTTTCCGCAGGCACACCCGCTTCTTTAGACTGGATGCCTTCCCACTTGATTATTTCGTCAGAGATTATCCCTTCACAGATCTTGACAAAGAATGTAAAAGGCTTGCTTTCACCTGCGTATTTATTTCTCAGTCAGACACTGGTAAAGAAACTTTTCTCGTTCTAAAAGTTGCGCTGCCTTCTGATAGGATATCCAGTGTTCCTTGCTATTATAAATACCAAGCAATCCCTCACAAAGCAACCCCATGCTTGAAAGCACAACAGAGACAAGGCAATAGTAATCGCCCGGCATGGGAATGGCACAAAAAATCGCAATCAAAAAATCGGAAACAATCTCAGCAATCTCCAAGACCTTGTAGCGTCTGCGATGCTGGAAACTTTTCCCCTGAAAGCAGGTGATTTGCTTTTCCAATCACTCTGTCATATAGACTTCTTCTGGTGTCATATAGAACTCCTCTCTGTTTTGTTTACCACTATCATAACAATACATAATAGAAAGTGAATCAACTTGTAGATTGTAAAACTAGACTTCCTGCAAAACTAGAATCCTAGTTCACGGTTGATAATGCCAGCAATCGAGTTCATTCGTAAGCCGAAGCGTTTACGATGATTTCGATAGGTTGTTGAAAACATTTTAAACGTTTTTACTTTGGCAAAGATGTTCTCAACCTTGCTTCTCTCCTTAGATAGCGCATGGTTACAGGCTTTATCTTCAGCTGTTAGCGGCTTGAGTTTGCTAGATTTACGTGGAGTTTGTGCTTGAGGATATATCTTCATGAGCCCTTGATAAGCACTGTCAGCCAAGATTTTACCAGCTTGTCCGATATTTCTGCGATTCATTTTGAACAACTTCATATCATGACAATAGTTCACAGCGAGCTCCAAAGAAACAATTCTCCCTTGACTTGTGACAATCGCCTGAGCCTTCATAGCGTGGCATTTCTTTTTACCAGAATAATTCTCTAATTGTTTTTTAGGGCGATTGATTTTTACTTCCGTCGCATCAATCATTACCGTGTCCTCAGAACTGAGAGGAGTTCTTGAAATCGTAAAACCACTTTGAACAAGAGTTACTTCAACCCATTGGCTCCGACGGAGTAAGTTGCTTTCGTGGATACCAAAATCAGCCGCAATTTGTTCATAAGTTCGATATTCTCGCACATATTGAAGAGTGACCATAAGAAGGTCTTCTAGGCTTAATTTAGGTTTTCTTCCCCCTTTTGCGTATTTACATTGATAAGCTCTTTTTAATACAGCTAACATCTCTTCAAAAGTGGTACGCTGAATACCAACAAGACGCTTAAATTGTGCATCAGTTAGTTGTTTACTTGCTTCATAATTCATAGAACTATTCTACCATATTTTGTTTCGCAGGAAGTCTAATATATAAATAGCAACTTACGACTATTTACCCCACTGTACCTCCTATGAAGAATATACAGTCTAGTAATAATTATACCACCCCCCCCCGAATTTTGCAAGGAAAAACATTTGATTTTTTAGGTTTTGTAATTCGAATGTGATAATGTCTTTAGTAAATCGAACGTGAAAATGTCCCATTTGATAAAATAGTCGTATGAAAAGTATCCAACTGAATATGAATGAAACGAAAAAATATCTTGTGATAAAAGCTATAGACCAAGGAAAGAAAACAAAGAATCGAGCCTGTGTCGAACTGAATCTTTCTGAAAGACAAAGCAATCGTCTGCTACTAGCCTATCAACAGAAAGGAAAAGAAGCCTTCAGACACGGAAACAGAAATCGAAAACCAAAACATGCAATCCCTGATGAAAGCAAAATAATTGCCCTCAATCTCACCATTTTTTTGGGACATCATCACTTTCGATTGACAGCCTCAATCCACTATAACTCTGCACATAAAAATGGAGAAGATGGCAATCCTCTTCTCCAAATATTAACTTCTTTACAAACCAACTATAGTTGACAAAGAACCTAAAATCAATTGATAACACAAGGTCAAGTCGGTCAACTCTTTCAACTGAAGCCCTGTCAATTCTTCCCATTTATCAATTTTGTATTGGAGAGAATTGCGGTGCAGATAGAGTTGCTGGGCTGTTTTTGTTAGGACAGCACTATTTTCCCAAAGGGAGAGAATGATTTCCTGAATCTGATCCTGGTCCAAAATCATCTGGTGTAGACATTCCTTGATTGGCTTCAAGTCCACGAGCCTTTCTCCCATACTCCAAAGATAGAGCTGTGAAAAAGTATGAACACCTTGGTGACCCTGACGCCACCAAGTCTTAAACAAATCTCTCTCTGCTTTAATCAAGTCTGATAGGGCTTGATGTCTTGCCTGAGACCAAACCTGGCCTAACATGATAGAGAGACGAAGTCCAAAGTCATACTCAACCGCTTCAATCGTATCAGATAAGATTGAACGTACAGAGGTGTACTTATCTTGTTGCAGCACGAAAACATAATCCTGAGCTCCGACCTGAAGCACCGTCTGACAATTCGGAAAAAGAGTCCGCATCATATCTAGCCAAGAAGCCAGATTTTCCTGCTGAAAATAGGAAAGATGGCAATACACCAACTGAATCTTTTTAAAAGTTTGCGGTGCCTGACCCTTCCCCTCAATCAGATAGGAATACCAAGGATTGAGCGAACGAGCCTGCTCCTGCTGGGTCAAAAGGGAAATCAACTGCTTTTCACGCTCACTGAGCCCAGCTTTCTCCAGCAAAATCCACTGCTGAGAAGCTAAAGGGAGAGTGAGATAGCCTTCTTTCTCTACTGGTTGGTCTGAAATCTGAGCCTCAGGAAACCAGTCTTGTAGTTCTTTTGTCATCATGTCCTAGCCCTCCACTTTTTGGATGCACCACCAAATCAAGCTCTCAAGACGTTCCAAATTTTCAGTCATATGGAGATAGCCCATCACAGCTTCAAAACCTGTGGACATGCGGTAAGTCACCACATCGGCATTTTTAGCCTTTGTGTGGCTATTGGTATTGCGGCCACGTTTGTAGATTTCTTTTTCTCTTTCCGTTAGGACTTGCTCCTCTAACATGAGGGAAATCAGGCGAGCCTGAGCTTTGGCCGACACATACTTGGTCGCTTCTTGATGGAGTTTATTGGGTTTGGTCATGCCTTTGAGTATGAGGTGACGACGAATATACATGGAATAAACCGCATCTCCTTCAAAGGCTAGCGCAATCCCATTAATGAGATTGACATCAATCACGTGTCCACCTCACTCCATCCTTGGTGTCAAGGAGCTTAATTCCCTGAGCAGCCAATTGATCACGGATTTGGTCTGCTGTCGCAAAGTCACGATTGGCACGCGCCTCTTGGCGTTTTTGAATCAAGTCTTCAATCTCTGCATCCAAAGCTTCCTCAACAAAGACAATTCCAAAAATTTCTAACATATCTGCAAGAGCTTGCTTGACACTTGCATCATAGTTCCCTGAGTTGATCCATTTGGCCATTTCAAAGACAACTGTGATACCGTTGGCAGCATTAAAATCTTCATCCATAGCTGCTACAAACTTATCTTTAAAGTTTTGTAACTCTTGGGCATCCACGTTTCCTGTAAATGGTTGCTCATAAGTATTCTTCAGATACTTGAGATTGGTCTCGGCATCGCGCACTGCCTTTTCCGTAAAGTTGATAGGCTTACGGTAGTGCTGGGTCGCAAAGAAGAAACGAAGTACTTGCCCATCAAGAGTTTTAAGGGCATCGTGTACCGTAATGAAGTTACCCAAGGACTTAGACATTTTGACATTGTCGATATTGACAAAGCCATTGTGCATCCAGTAGTTAGCAAAAGTCTTGCCTGTTTTAGCTTCAGACTGGGCAATTTCATTGGTGTGGTGTGGAAACTCTAGGTCAGCTCCACCACCGTGGATATCAATGGTATCGCCCAAAATCTCTGTCGACATGACTGAACACTCGATATGCCAACCCGGACGTCCAGGTCCCCAAGGACTATCCCAAGAAATCTCACCTGGTTTGGAAGATTTCCATAATGCAAAGTCCACAGGATTTTCCTTACGAGCCGTTTCTTCATCGGTACGACCTGAAGCACCTAGCTCCAAATCTTCCAAGGTTTTATTAGCCAATTTGGCGTAATTGTGAGATTTTTCTACACGGAAATAGACATCCCCTTGACTCTCATAGGCAAAGCCTTTCTCAATCAAGTCTTCCACAAAACGGATGATGTCTGCCATAAACTCCACTACACGCGGATGGCGAGTCGCAGGTTTCACGCCCAAGGCCGTCACATCCTCACGAAAGGCAGCGATGTACTTGTCCGCAACCTCCTGAGGCGTGATACCTTCTTCCTTGGCACGGTTGATTATCTTATCATCCACATCTGTAAAATTGGAAATATAGGCAACCTTATACCCACGGTACTCAAAATAGCGACGAATGGTATCAAAAGTCACCGTTGAACGGGCATTCCCCACGTGGATATAGTTGTAGACGGTTGGTCCACAAACATACATCTTGACTTTGCCGTCCTCGATTGGGACAAATTCTCGCAAATCACGAGACATGGTGTCGTAGATTTTAATCATAAAATAATAGTCAGGAAAACCAAAATCAAAGAACACTTAGTTTCATCACTAAGAGTTCAATTGAATTTCAGTCCGAATATCTCTACACTTCGGAATCCCTTGCTCCTTTCTCATTCAGATAAACCACCTGAGTCTGTTTGACAAAGCCAATTTTTTCATACAAACGTTTGGCACCTACATTGCTATCTTCCACTGCAATCTGAAATTCCTTGTCATTTTGCTCAATTAGTTGGTTGACGAGGGATTTTGCTAAGTAGCTTCCATAGCCTTTCCCACGTTCAGGTTCCAATATTGCTAAACCGTAGAAGTAATTCGTATTAGTCGATAAATCTACCGTGCAAGTTCCAATAACCTGACTGTCTTTTAACAAAATATATAAGCGACTTTCTGGATCCTTCAGAGCTTCAGCGACATATCTATCCACAACTTCTCTAGATTCATGTTCCTCTGAAAATGCCTGAAATTTTAACTGGCTAATTTGCTCCTGATACGAACTATCTGCTAACAAAACTTCAAGATTAGAAAGTTTTGCTAACTGATATGGTCTTCTATCCTTACCTAACCAGGTTTCTGTCTCTTCATCCTCGATTAGTCCCCAGTTACTGGCAAAGTCAGGATGATTCTCTAAAAAAATACGTTCTGTCTGAAAAGTGACTGACCGAATAGGGAAAGAAGCCGTTTCTTTCTCAAAACTCGTAAACAAAGCACGCGCAATTCCCTGACGGCGATGATCTGGATGAACCAGTATCGTCACTTCCACATCTTGATCATCTGCATAAACAGTTAATAAACCAACAAGTTCGCCTTTTTCATAATAAAGGAAAAAGGCGGGCATGTTTGGGTCAAAATTAAGCATGTTAGAGAGATAGGGATCGCGATAGGTACCGTCATAGTTTTGGCAACAGTTAATTACTTTTTTCGCCTCAGATAGCTCCTCTTGGCTTAACTTGTTTCTTGCTTGAATCATATAGGTATCCTCTACAAACCAGACGATCTATGACTGGCTTCTTTAGCCTGCTCGAGTTTATTAACATAATACTCTCGTTTTTCTTCGACTTCGTGAATGACAGGCTCATCCTTCTTACCATGAAGGCGGACAATCTTAGCCGGAATACCGACAACCGTCACATCACTAGGTACATCTGCCACGACAACTGCTGCTGCACCAACCTTGGCATTTTCACCGATTTCCACTGGTCCGATGACTTGGGCATGAGCCGATATGAGAGCTCCCTTTCGAACGGTCGGATGGCGTTTTCCAACATCCTTACCAGTTCCACCAAGAGTCACCCCGTGATAAAGAAGAACGCCTTTTTCAACGATCGCTGTTTCTCCAATCACCAAGCCTGAACCGTGGTCGATAAAGACACCTGAATCAATCTGGGCACCTGGATGAATCTCAATCTGAGTCCAAAAGCGCCAAAACTGACTGTGCATACGAGCTAAGAGTTTGAAGCCGTACTTCCAGAGAAAATGCGAGAGACGGTGGGCCGCCAAGGCCTTGACACCTGGATAAGTCAGCAAAACCTCCAAAGTGGTGCGGGCCGCTGGATCATTTTCTTTTACGATATCAATGGTTTCGCGCCACCACCCCATACATTTCTCCTTTTCTTACTCTGAATCTTTTGGTGTCTCTGTAAATTCTTTCTTAGGTTTGTGTTCCTTGTGATGACGTGGGCGGTGAGGGCGCTCAGACTTTTCACCTTTTTCATCATGCTCAGGTTTTGGCGGACGAGGTAGAAGAGCCTTCATAGAGGCATCGATACGGCCTTTTTCATCAATCTTGATAACCTTAACATCAACTTCATCCCCGATTTCTACCAAATCCTCTACACGATTGGTACGAGTCCAAGCCATCTCCGAGATATGAACAAGAGCATCTGTCTTATCAAAGAGGTTAACAAAGGCACCAAATTTCTCGATACGAACGACTTTAGCACGGTAAACTTCGTCCACCTTAGCTTCACGAACCAAACCAGCAATAATTTCTTTAGCACGATTGATGGCATCTTGGTCGCTAGAGTAGATAGATACGTTACCTTCTTCGTCGATGTCAATCTTAACGCCTGTTTCAGCGATAATCTTGTCGATGGTTTCTCCACCCTTACCGATGACAATCTTAATCTTGTCCACATCAATCTTGATCGTATCAATTTTCGGAGCAGTTGGAGCCAATTCTGGACGAACTTCTGGAATGGTTGCTTCAATGACATCAAGGATTTCAAAACGCGCTTTCTTGGCTTGAGCAAGAGCCTCCGTCAAGATTTCTGCAGTAATCCCTTGAATCTTGATATCCATTTGAAGGGCTGTAATCCCATCACGAGTACCTGCAACCTTGAAGTCCATATCTCCAAAGTGATCTTCCAAACCTTGGATATCTGTCAATACTGTGTAGTTATTTCCATCTGAGATAAGTCCCATAGCAATACCAGCTACTGGCGCCTTGATTGGCACACCACCAGCCATAAGGGCAAGAGTTCCCGCACAGATAGAAGCTTGAGATGAAGAACCGTTTGATTCCAAAACTTCTGCTACTAGACGGATAGCGTATGGGAATTCTTCCAAGCTTGGCAAGACTTGAGCAAGAGCACGCTCACCAAGAGCACCGTGACCGATTTCACGACGACCTGGCGCACCGTAACGACCTGTTTCCCCTACAGAGTATTGTGGAAAGTTATAGTGGTGCATAAAGCGTTTCTTGTACTCTGGATCCAAACCATCAATGATTTGAGTTTCTCCCATCGGAGCCAAGGTCAAGACTGAAAGAGCCTGAGTTTGTCCACGAGTGAAGAGACCGGAGCCGTGCACACGAGGAAGGAAGTCAACAACCGCATCCAAAGGACGGATTTCATCGACCTTACGACCATCAGGACGCACCTTGTCTTCTGTAATTAAACGTCGCACTTCTGCGTGTTCCATTTGTTCCAAGATTTCAGCCACATCACGCATGATACGGTCAAATTCTTCGTGGTCTGCATATTTTTCTTCATAAACAGCAGTCACTTGGTCTTTAACTGCTTGAGTAGCAGCTTCACGAGCCAATTTTTCTTCTACTTGAACCGCTTTTTGGAGGTCACTGTTGTAAGCTGAGATGATTTCTGCCTGCAATTCAGCAGCCACGTGAAGCAATTCCACTTCTGCTTTTTCTTTACCGACAGCAGCAACGATTTCTTCTTGGAAGGCAATCAATTCTTTGACAGCTTCGTGCCCTTTAAGAAGCGCTTCCAACATGATTTCTTCTGACAATTCTTTGGCACCAGACTCTACCATGTTGATAGCGTGCTTGGTTCCAGCTACTGTCAATTCAAGAAGAGATTGCTCTGCTTGTTCTTGCGTAGGGTTGATGATGATTTGACCATCTACATAGCTCACTTGTACCCCAGCGATTGGGCCGTCAAATGGAATATCTGAAATAGACAGCGCCAAGGATGAACCAAACATAGCAGCCATTGGTGCAGATGCATTTTCATCATAAGAAAGCACGGTGTTAATCACTTGTACTTCATTACGGAAACCTTCCGCAAACATAGGACGAATTGGACGGTCAATCAAACGCGCTGTCAAGGTCGCATCCGTTGAAGGACGTCCTTCACGTTTCATAAAGCCACCAGGAAACTTCCCTGCTGCATACATTTTTTCTTCGTAGTTGACTTGAAGAGGGAAGAAATCCCCAGTTGCCATTTTCTTAGACATAACGGCCGCAGTCAAGACAGTTGACTCACCGTAACGCACGACAACAGAGCCATTTGCTTGCTTAGCAACCTGACCAGTCTCTACAATTAACTCACGACCCGCAAAAGTCGTTTGAAACACTTGTTTTGTCATTTTAATCCCCTTTGGATTGATGAAATTATACGCCTTGCCTACAAAAATCAAGATACTAAGCCGTTAAGCAACTCAAAGGAAAATAGGAAATCGAACGACGGAGCGAATGCTCCTAGGTAGATTTATCTTTTTCCACAGAGTTGTAGGCGTGTTCAATTACTCAAGATACCAAGGACGTCAAGCAACTCAAAGGAAAATAGGAAATCGAACAACGGAGCGACCGCTCCTAGGCAGATTTATCTTTT
This sequence comes from Streptococcus pseudopneumoniae ATCC BAA-960 = CCUG 49455, assembly GCF_002087075.1. Taxonomy (GTDB): domain Bacteria; phylum Bacillota; class Bacilli; order Lactobacillales; family Streptococcaceae; genus Streptococcus; species Streptococcus pseudopneumoniae. The sequence goes on along the minus strand of NZ_MWSM01000028.1, from coordinate 33,496 downwards.
TCCACAGAGTTGTAGGCGTGTTCAATTACACAAGATACTTTGGACGGTTCGGCTTGCCGAACATTTCTGTAGAAAAATAGGAAGGTGACGCCGCACTCGATGAGTGCTAGGAAGCTTATCTTTTTTCCTAAGGAATGAGGCCAAAATTCAATTAAGTATCTTTTTGATATTTCCCTGGAATAGTGCGGACGGGAGCTAAAATTATCCAGTGGATGATTTTAGAAATCCAACGGAATTTCAATGGTAATTTTTAATTACTTCGCCTTTTTATTTCTATGCTCAGGCTAAAATAGTTTCCCGAACTATTTTACTCTCAAAAATCCTGCCTTAGATAATAATATTGTTATCATCTAAGATACCACGATAGCGTGAAATATCTTTTAAATACTCACTCCGTTCGTGTTTTTTGAGACACACATTATCAGATTTTGTTTAAAAAATAATCAACTTTAAACAAACCTCTACAACCTAAATACCCTCATCTTTGTATCAAGTACGTACAGAGTCTATTTTATCATATTTTTCTTAAAAAGTGCGGTCTTTACCATTAAAAAGGAACCATTCCCCTCACTTGAGAAGAATGGTTTGCTTTTTATTATCCTAGAGACTGATGATTAAACAAGGCATGGGTTGCTTGATGGATGTATTTTGCTGTTTCAGCATTGTTCATAGTGTAGAGATGCACACCTGCAACATCCTGAGTTACCAAGTCCACGATTTGGTCCACCGCATAGGCAAGTCCTGCTGCTCTGAGCGACTCAGGGTCATGCTCATACTTGTCTAAGATGGCTTTGAATTTACGTGGAAGATGGATATTCTCACAAGTCTTCAAGAGGCGGAGGGCCTGATTTCGATTCAGAATTGGCATAATCCCTGCATGAATAGGAACATCAATCCCAGCCAAGATACACTTGTCTTGGAAATCATAGAAGCGCTCATTGTCAAAGAAAAGCTGAGTCACAAGGCTCGAACAACCTGCATCCACTTTCTTCTTGAGATTTTGAATATCTAAAATCTGATTTGGCGAATCTGGGTGCCCTTCTGGATAGCAAGCACCAACAATATCAAAGTGAGGAGCTTGTTCCTTGATGAACTCAATTAAGTCAGTTGCATAGCGAAAATCCTTTTGCGGCTCCACATCTGGAATAATATCCCCACGAAGAGCCAAGATTTTCTGCACCCCAACCTTGTCCAAGTCCGCAATGGTTTCAGCCACCTTGTCCTTAGTCAAATAGATGGCTGGCAAGTGGGCAATGGTCGGAATCGCCAAGTCATTTTGGATAAAATCAGCCAAACGGACCGTCGTTTCCTTGATATTAAATTTATTATTGCTGGCAGTTACACTGATAAAATGGGGAGCCAACTCCTGCATATCCTGCAAGGCTGAAATAATGTTACCATTACCCACGGCTGGGTTTGGAGGGAACACTTCAAATGAGAGTGACGGTGTTTGGCGTGACATATGTAATAACCTTTTCTAGTTGATTTCTTTTTGAACAACCATTGTATGGAGAGAAATCTAATCTTACAATTTCTCACGCGCAGCTTTCGCTGCTTCAACAAGGCGGATCAAGCTTTCTTTTGTTTCTGGAATACCACGTGTTTTCAAACCACAGTCTGGGTTGATCCAAACTTTCTTGCTTGGCACTTTAGCAAGGATAGCTTCGATTGTATTGTCGATTTCGCCTTCATTTGGCACACGAGGTGAGTGGATATCGTAAACCCCAGGTCCCACTTCTGTTTGGAAGTTTTTCGCTTTGAGTTCGTCCAAGATTTCAAGGTTTGAACGGCTAGCTTCAAATGAGATAACGTCTGCATCCATGTTGTCGATAGCTGGGATGATATCTGTAAATTCTGAGTAACACATGTGAGTGTGGATTTGTGTATCTGACGCTACTGTTGAGTGTACCAAGCGGAAGGCAGGAATTGCCCAGTCAAGGTAGTCTTCGTACCAGTCGCTACGACGGAGTGGCAATTTCTCACGAAGAGCAGCCTCGTCGATTTGGATGATCTTCACGCCAGCAGCTTCAAGGTCAAGAACTTCATCCTTGATAGCAAGAGCGATTTGAAGAGTAGAATCCTTGATAGAGATGTCTTCACGTGGGAATGACCAGTTGAGGATGGTAACAGGTCCAGTCAACATACCTTTAACAGGTTTGTTTGTACGGCTTTGTGCATAGCTAGACCATTTAACAGTGATAGGGTTAAGACGAGTGACATCACCCCAGATGATTGGTGGTTTCACCCCACGCATACCGTATGATTGTACCCAACCATTTTTAGAGAAGAGGTAACCTGACAAGTTTTGACCGAAGTACTCAACCATGTCATTACGCTCAAATTCACCGTGAACAAGGACATCAAAGTCGATATCTTCTTGCCATTTGATCCATTCATCGATCGTTTCAGCAAGGAAAGCGTCGTACTCTTCTTGAGACAATTCACCTTTACGGTAAGCCAAACGTTTGGCACGAACTTCTTTTGTTTGAGGGAATGAACCAATCGTTGTTGTTGGAAGAGCTGGAAGTTTGAAAGCTTCTTCTTGGATAGCTTCACGTTCTGCAAAGGCTGGCAAACGAGTGTAGTCTGTGTCTGTCAAGCCAGCGATACGCGCACGAAGTTCAGCATTTTCACCAACACGCTCAGTCGCAAAGAGTTCTTTGTTGGCTGCAAGAGCTTCTGAACCTTGACCATTGCGGATAGCATCCAAGTCACGGATTTCATCCAATTTTTCAACTGCAAAGGCAAAGTGGTTCAAGATAGCTGGTTCAAATTCTTCGTTAGCTGTTGTAAATGGCACATGAAGAAGTGAGCATGAGCTTGTCAAAACGATGTTTTCAGCTGGGATTTGCTCAAGAACAGCCAAGCTCTTTTCGTAGTTGTTGCGCCAGATGTTTTTACCATTGACAATACCTGCATAGAGAGTCTTGTCAGCTGGGAAGCCACCTTTAACGAGTTCAAGAGTTTTCTTACCTTCAACAAAGTCAAGACCGATAGCATCTACTGGCAAGTTTACAAGGTCAGCGTATACGTCACGAACATCACCGAAATAAGTTTGAAGCAAGACTTCAAGACCTTTTTTGTCAGCCAAGAGTTTGTTGTAAAGGTTCAAGAAGAGAGCTTTTTCTTCAGCTGTCAAGTCTTTTACAAGAGCCGCTTCATCCAATTGGATGCGAGTTGCACCAAGTTCAGCCAATTTAGCAAAAACTTCTTGGTAAGTAGCCACTAAGCTATCTACGAAGTCGTCTGCTTTCACGCCTTCTTCAAAGTCTGACAATTGAAGGAAAGTGAAGGGACCTACAAGAACAGGACGAGTGTTGAGACCAAGTTCTTTGGCTTCTTGGAACTCATCAAAAATCTTGTGACCTGCAAGTTTGACTTGAGTGTCTTTTTCAAATTTAGGAACGATGTAGTGGTAGTTAGTGTTAAACCATTTCTTCATTGGGAGGGCGCGAACGTCCCCTTTTTCTCCTTGGTAACCACGTCCCAAAGCGAAGTAGCGCTCAAGGTCAGACAAGTCCAAGTTTTGAACTGAAGCAGGTACCACGTTGAAAAGGAAAGCTGCATCTAGGAAGTTATCATAGTGAGAAAAGTCATTTGATGGAATCTCAGTGATGCCTTTTTCTTTGACAATGTTCCAGTGTTTAGCACGTAAGTCTTTTGCTGCTGCTAAAAGTTCTTCCTCTGAGATTTCTTTTCTAAAGTATTTTTCAGTTGTAAATTTTAATTCGCGGAATTCACCCAAACGAGGGAAACCGATGATTGTAGTTGACATGATGTGTCCTCCAAAATTTGTTGTTGAAACTATCTTAACAGAAAAGAAATCATCTGTATAATTGTAAAAAATTAGGCTTTGATATAGTTTGAAACTATATATCTGTTTTAAACAAAAGAAAAAGACCTGAGACAAATGCCTCAAATCCTTTGTATAGCGTGTTTTATAGCTTTATTTCAGTTATGCTCTTCAAACGCTTTATTAGTAATTCTTATAAGTGACTATGGCTTGTTATTAGAAAAGACTATAATACTCTTCGAAAATCTCTTCAAACCGCGTCAACGTCGCCTTGCCTTAGACATATGGTTACTGACTTCGTCAGTCTTATCTACAACCTCAAAACAGTGTTTTGAGCAACCTGCGGCTAGTTTCCTAGTTTGCTCTTTGATTTTCATTGAGTATGAGTCTACTCTAATCAACTCTTTTCCTGTTCGAGTGGGACGACTGCTAGTGTCTTTCCCAAACTGGCTAGGACTTTTAAGACTGTGTCCAACTGAGGACTAGTCTTGCCTGTTTCCATCCTAGCTATGACAGGCTGGCTTACTCCACTAAGTTCTTCTAGCTTTTTCTGACTGATTCCTTGCTCATGCCTGGCTTCAATCAGCTCACTCATGATAGCCACTCGCATATCACTTTCAAGGATTTCCTCCTTGGTAAAGAGTTGAGACCGGACATCCTTCCAATTACTCCCAATAGCACTATTCTTCATCTCTTAACCCTCTTTCTTTTACGTCTATGTATTTTTTGAAAAAATGAGCGAATTATAATTCGATAGATTGACCAGCGAGTTTAAAATTGGTGCTAGCT
>NZ_MWSM01000028.1:0-28793 GCF_002087075.1 Streptococcus pseudopneumoniae ATCC BAA-960 = CCUG 49455 | reverse complement strand
TCCTTTAGTTCCTTGGTCAAGCTTGATCTCTTGACCGAGTGCTTGCGATTATTTTCATAAGACTGTTGAGCATAGTCGGCAGAATAAATCTCTTTGAAGCACCCTTTTCCAAGACATTTTCGGACTGTCCTACGCTTAATTTCAGTGTGGATAGTTTGAGGAGCTTTTCCAAGTAGAGAGGCAATTTCTCTATTTGATTTTCCTTCTTTTTTTCCATCGTTCGATTAAGCGACGACTATCGATTGTCAAATGTTTGCCTTTTGTAGTATAATTGTCTTGCATCTCCGTGACTTTTAATCATTTCAATCTTAAATTGGACTTTTTTTACTTGGGTTGTACTTAATCTATAAGGAAGACAATAAAAAGAATATCAATCGAGTAAAGTCACAAAGTCACATTAGCTCCGAGCAACCATTGCAAATCGAGGTACTCATACAATGATTAAAATATTTCTCTCTGCCTTTTCTGTCATTCTCTTTGCTATCCCTATCATAGCTTATTCTTTTTTTCCATCTTCTAATCTTAATATTTGGCTATCTACCAGACCTATCTTGGCACAGATTTATGCCTTCCCCTTAGCTACTGCAACTATGGTTTCTATTTTAAGTTTCGTATTTTTTTCCCTATCTTTTTACAAGAAAAATAAACAAATACGGTTTTATTCTAGCATCTTGCTCTTACTATCGTTCATATTACTATTATTCGGAACAGATAAAACCCTTTCTTCCGTATCAAATAAGACTAAAACCTTAAAATTAGTAACTTGGAACGTCGCTAATCAAATAGAAGCACAACATATTGAGCGAATTTTTAGCCATTTTGATGCCGATATGGCTATATTCCCTGAACTAGCTACCAATATCAGAGGTAAGCAAGAAAACCAGAGAATCAAACTATTGTTTCATCAAGTTGGACTTTCTATGGCCAACTATGATATTTTTACTTCTCCACCTACTGACAGTGGAATAGCTCCTGTGACTGTGATTGTCAAGAAAAGTTACGATTTCTATACAAAAGCTGAAACTTTTCATACAACACGGTTCGGGACAATTGTATTACATTCGAGAAAACAAGATATACCAGATATCATTGCTTTGCATACTGCTCCTCCTCTGCCAGGTTTAATGGAAATCTGGAAGCAAGACTTAAACATCATTCATAATCAATTGGCTTCAAAATATCCAAAGGCTATTATTGCAGGTGATTTTAATGCAACTATGCGTCATGGAGCACTTGCAAAAATAAGCTCTCATAGGGACGCATTAAATGCACTGCCACCTTTTGAAAGAGGAACTTGGAATAGCCAAAGTCCAAAACTTTTTAATGCAACGATAGATCATATTTTATTGCCTAAAAACCACTACTATGTTAAAGATTTAGACATTGTAAGTTTTCAAAACTCTGATCATAGATGTATTTTTACAGAAATCACATTTTAATTATTTTATATAAAATCACCCCTCTAGTGTTCATAAACTAGAGGGGGAATTTATATCCTACTATCGTTTAACGCACTTCTGCATTCACTTTTTCTTCGAGCGACGCTTGGATTTTTTCCATATATCGTGCGACTTCTTCGTCCGTTAAGCTATCTTCTGGATTTTGGAAGGTCAAGCTATAAGCCATGGACTTCATACCAAGTCCCAATTTCTCACCTGAGAAGACGTCAAAGAGTTTGATATCTGTCAAACGTTTCACGCCGGCAGCTTGGATAGCATCTACAACTTCTTGGTGAGTTACTTCTGCCTTGAGGAGAAGGGCAACGTCACGGCTGACTGCTGGGAATTTCGTGATTTCCACAAATGGAACAGCAGGTTGGAGCGCCCCTTCGATGGCTGAAAGGTTAAGCTCAGCTACATACGTTTCTGGAATATCGTAAGCCTTGGCAGTGACTGGATGCACTTGGCCAAGGAAACCAAGAACTTGGTCACCGAGTGAAATCACGGCTGTACGACCTGGATGAAGGCTAGCGATTTCAGATGTTGCTATATAGGTTACTTGGAGTCCCAAACGAGTAAATAGGGCTTCAAGGATTCCCTTAGCATAGAAGAAATCAACTGGAACTGCTGCTGTTTGGAAATCTTTTTCAGCAACTAAGCCTGTCAAGGCAAAAGCAAAGCTGTTGATCTCATTTGGAAGTTCTTCTTTTGGATTGCCTATCTGTTCAAAGACTTTTCCAATCTCGTAAAGAGCCAAGTTTTTGTTCTTACGAGCCACGTTGTAAGCAACTGTATCTAGGATACCAGAAATCATATTTTGACGGAGGACAGAACGGTCCACTGTCATTGGCCACATGAGTTCAGTAAGGTTACTTGGTTGAGCCGTAAACTCAACTGCTTTTTCAGGAGTTGTTAGAGCATAGGTGATGATTTCTGTCAAACCTGCTCCTTCAGCAATGGTACGAACTTGACGGCGAAGTTTTTGAGTTGCAGTCAATTCACCAGCTGTACCATCGTCTTTTGGAAGGCTGGTTGGCAAGCGATCATAGCCATAGATACGAGCGATTTCTTCAAAGAGGTCTGCCTCGATAGTGATATCCCAGCGACGACGTGGGACGCTGACTGTAAAGCTGTCTGCATTTCCAGAAAGACCAAAGCCAAGACGACGGAAGACATCTTCTACATCAGCGTATGAAAGCTCAGTTCCGAGGACACGGTTGACGTCAGCAAGGGTAGAAGAAACTTCCACATCAGAGGTATCAAGTTCACCCGCTGAAACGATACCTTTACGCACCGTCGCACCTGCAAGTTCTGCAATCATGCTAGCCGCCGCATCAAGGGCTTCGTTAACAGTTGCCACATTGATACCTTTTTCAAAGCGAGAAGATGACTCAGAACGAAGGTTAAGACGACCACTAGTCTTGCGGATAGATTTTCCGTTGAAGACTGCAGCTTCAAGGACGACACGACTAGATTTCTCAGAAATTTCTGTTGCTTGACCGCCCATGACACCTGCAAGGGCTACTGGTTTGTCTGCGACAGTGATAACTAAGTCATTCACCTCTAAGTCACGTTCTTCACCATCTAAAGTCACTAATTTTTCACCAGCACGCGCTTCACGCACACGGATGTCAGTCCCTTCAAAGGTATCCAAGTCAAAGGCATGCATAGGTTGACCAAAGTAGAGCAGGATGTAGTTTGTCACGTCCACTACGTTGTTAATAGGACGGATTCCTTCGTTCATGAGAAGGTTTTGCAACCATTGTGGACTTGGTGCAATCGTCACATTATCCAAGATACGAGCTGCATAGTAAGGCGCCTTGTCTGTATCAATGCCCACAGAAAGAACATCTGCTGCAGCTTGGTCAGTTTCTGAAAGAGTAAATTCTTTAAAGTTGACTGCCTTGTCATAGATAGCTGCCACTTCGTGAGCCACTCCACGCATAGAAAGGGCATCTGCACGGTTTGGTGTGATAGACAGTTCGATGATTTCATCATCCAAGTCTAGGTATGAGAAGACTTCCTCACCTGGAACGGCATTTTCTGGCAAAATTTGGATGCCATCTGCGAATTCCTTAGGCACAACTGAGTCAGAAATTCCCAATTCGCCAAGCGAACAGATCATTCCAAGTGACTCTAAACCACGGATTTTTCCTTTTTTGATTTTGTAGTTGTCAGCGATGCGAGCTCCTGGAAGAGCCACCATAACCTTGATACCAGCACGCACATTTGGGGCACCACAGACGATTTGACGGGCTTCTTCTTCGCCAACGTTAACCTGACAAACATGAAGGTGAGTTTCTGGCACATCTTCGCAGGACAAGACCTCACCGACGACAATTTTTGAGAGACCAGCAGCCGGTGATTCGACACCTTCTACCTCGATCCCTGTGGTTGACATTTTTTCAGCCAACTCCTGTGATGGCACATCAATGTCCACCAATTCTTTTAACCATTTATAAGATACAAGCATAATTTAGTTCTCCAGAATGACCATTGCCACACTGGTTCTTTTCCTTTCCTATCATTTCAATAGAAGAATCCTCTTCTTACCTTAATTTCTTTCGCAGTAACCAATCCGTATCTACTTTTTGACCAACCATAAAATGATGTTGGCTAAATTTTTCAAAACCATATCGATTATAAAACGCTTGAGCTTTTGTATTATGCTCCCAAACACCTAACCAAGCCCACGAAAAACTATTTTTTGTAGCAAGTTCAAGAGCAAATTCAAACAGTTGCTTACCGAATCCAAATCCTTGGAATTTTTGTAGCACATAGAGGCGTTGAATTTCAAAAGCGTCCTCTAATTCTCTCTCAGTTTGAGCACTTCCCCAGTTGACTTTGAGAAAACCAGCTATCTCCTCTTCATGCATAATGAAATAGGTTTCGGAGTCAGGATTTTCCAACTCAGTTGATAAAACTCTCAGACTATAAGCCTCTTCAAAGTATTCCTGTAACTGCTCTTCCGTATTATCATGAGCAAATGTTTCACGAAAGGTTTGTTTGGCAATTTTAGCCAACACCTCAACATCTACCATTTCTACTTTTCTAATCATTATTTAAACTGTTCTGAGAAGCGGACATCTCCTTGGTAGAATCCACGGATATCGTTGATTCCATAACGGAGCATAGCTACACGCTCTTGTCCAAGACCAAAGGCAAAGCCAGAGTATACAGTCGCATCGATACCACTCATTTCAAGGACACGTGGGTGAACCATACCGGCCCCCATAATTTCGATCCAACCTGTTTTCTTACATACGTTACAGCCTTCTCCACCACATTTGAAGCAAGAAACATCCACCTCAACAGATGGCTCTGTGAATGGAAAGTAAGATGGACGCAAACGAATTTGACGCTCTTCACCAAACATTTTTTGGACAATCAACTGAAGGGTTCCTTGAAGGTCTGCCATAGAGATATTTTTCCCAACAACCAAGCCTTCAATTTGGTGGAATTGATGACTGTGGGTCGCATCGTCCGTATCGCGACGGAAGACACGCCCTGGCGAGATCATCTTCAAAGGACCTTTAGAAAAATCATGGGCATCCATAGCACGCGCCTGAACTGGAGACGTGTGGGTACGGAGCAAGATTTCTTCAGTGATATAGAAAGTATCCTGCATATCACGAGCTGGGTGGTCTTTTGGAAGGTTCATACGTTCAAAGTTATAGTAGTCTTGCTCCACTTCAAAACCATCCACGACTTGATAACCCATACCGATGAAGATATCTTCGATTTCTTCACTGGTTTGTGTCAAAACGTGACGGTGACCAGTCGCAACTGGACGACCTGGAAGCGTCACATCGATACTCTCGCTAGCCAGTTGAGCCGCGACTTTCTTTTCTTCCAAGAGCTTAGCTGTTTCTTCAAAAGCAGCTGTCAAGACATCACGAGCTTCATTGACGTGTTTCCCAATGATTGGACGCATCTCAGCAGAAACATCTTTCATCCCTTTGAGGATTTCAGTGAGCGAACCCTTTTTACCAAGGACAGAGACACGCAAATCTTGCATCTCTTTTTCATTTCCAGCAGTAATCTGCTTCAAGCTAGCCAGCGTTTCTTCGCGAAGCGCTTTTAATTGTTCTTCAATAGTTGACATATTTCCTCCATCAGTCTCTCGTAGATAAAAAGAAAACCACATGCCAAAAACTCCACTCGGAGCGTTGACACGCGGTACCATCCGTTTTCATCTGACAAGTCAGACCTTCATTTCTAAATCCATGCGCAAGTGAATTCACCCAGCTTTCATATAGAGAGCTTGCAGTCACGGCTCTCCTCCCTGATATACTTCCCTTGGGCTACTAGTCTTTCAGATTCCTATTCAATTACTACTTAGTTTATCAGATTTTTACCATTCTTGCAAGACCTATCTTACTTCTGCTTGTTAGCTTATTCTTATCTAACTTTATAGCGGATTGAAATAAGATGAAAACAAATCGATTGGGAAAGTAAAATTAATTTCTATAAACGTTTTAGCAATTGTTTCGTACTATTTTAGATTCAGTCTACTATATATAACCAATCTATCCTAAGTTAACTATTTATAATCGGCTCTCTGTAACAAAATTAAATTAATTAATCCCCCTATAAAATAAAGAGGTTTAGAATTTGATGTCTTCCAAACCTCTTTATTTCATATTTAATGAGATGCTGCCTTAACCGTGATAATATCTAATCATCAATAAACAAACTATTTGAATAAGGATTCTCCATTTGATTCAATCACTCCTTTATACCAAGTAAAGGACATTTTCTTATATCGATTGAATGTACCACTTCCATCATCGTTTCGATCAACATAAATGAGACCGTACCTCTTAGAAAGCTGTGCAGTGGACATAGAAACGCAGTCAATACATCCCCAAGACGTATAGCCCATAATTTCCACACCATCTTGTAGAGCTTCAGCTACTTGCAATAAATGTTCTTTCATATACTGAATTCTATAATCATCTTGGACTGTTAAGTTATTAAATTCATCTTTTATTAGTTGATCTTTAGCACCTAATCCGTTTTCTACTATAAATAATGGGATTTGATAACGGTCATAATATCTATTTAAAATTATACGTAGTCCAATTGGATCAATTTGCCATCCCCACTCAGAAGACTCTAAATAAGGATTTACTAAACCACCAATAATATTCCCTTGTCCTGAATTATACTGTGTTGGAAGAGCAGATTGAGTCACACTCATGTAATAGCTAAAGGATAAAAAATCTACGGTATAATTTTTTAATAACTCTGCATCTTCAGCTGCAAACTCTATGTTAATGTCATGTTCCTTAAAATATCTTTTTGCATAATTCGGATAATAACCTCTAACATGCACATCTGAAAATAGATAATTTAGATTCTCATACTCATGAGTCGCCCATACATCTTTTGGATTTGGAGTCATTGGATAAGCTGGCATAGCTAATACCATACATCCCACCTTAAACTCTGAATGAATCTCTCGAGCAATTTTTGTAACCAAACTCGAAGCGACTAACTCATGATGTATAGCTTGATATAATTCTTGTTTCGAAAGATTCTCCTTAGGTATATCTATTCCTCCACTAGTAAACGGTAATTCCAAAACAGAGTTTACTTCGTTAAATGTAAGCCAATATTTAACTTTATCTTTATACCTTTCTAAAACTGTTCGAGCAAATTTTTCATAAAAATGAATCATTCTCCTATCAATCCATCCATGATATTTTCTTGCTAAATATAATGGAGTCTCATAGTGTGAAAGAGTTACAAGTGGTTCTATCTCGTGAGCATGTAGTTCATCAAACAATTCATCATAATATTTCAAACCAGCTTCGTTAGGTTCTTCCTCATCTCCTTTTGGAAAAATTCTACTCCATGCAATAGAAGTGCGAAAAACATTAAAGCCCATTTCAGAAAACAAGGATATATCTTCCTTATATTTATGATAAAAATCAATACCTAATAATTTTAAGTTATCTTCTGTAGGATTTTCTGTTGCTTCTCCTAATCCACCTTTGGGTAACACATCCTGAACTGATAAGCCCTTACCATCTTCATTATATGCTCCCTCTACTTGATTAGCTGCAACAGCTCCACCCCAAAGAAAATCATCTGGAAAAATGGTCATAACTTTCCTCCATTATAATATTACCAGTAATTCCTTAGAATGCTCGATTGTCTGATTATTAGGTAATACTAATACATCTAGAAAATCGTTGGTATTCGTTACAATTACTGGTGTAACTGTTTCGTAGCCTTTAGTCTTGATTAAATTTAAGTCCATTTCAAAAATCAACTGATTTTTGAAAACTCTGTCTCCTTCTTCTACATGACTAATAAAACCTTGACCTTTTAGCTCAACAGTATCTAATCCAATATGAATTAGTAACTCAACACCCTCATCACTCTTCAATCCAATTGCGTGCTTAGTCGGAAAAATATTTGTAATTTTCCCATCAAATGGTGCATAAACCTTACCCTCACTTGGGATAATCGCTACTCCGTCTCCAATTAGTTTATCTGAAAATGTTTTATCCTGGACATCGCTTAACGGAATGATTTCTCCTGATATAGGAGAAAATATCATTTTTTTATTTGAAACTCCAACTTCAACTTCTAAATGGCTAGAACTCTCTTCTTCATCGATTCCAAATATATAAGCCAAGACAAAGGTAATAACAACCGAAATGACTGCCACAATTAAAGCATTTACAATATTTGATGGCACATCAGAATAAATAAATTGAGGCAACGCTATCAAAGCTGGGACAGCAAATAGATATGCTTTAACACTAGTAAGACCTGCAAATAATCCCGCTAATCCACCACCAATCATAGCTGCATAAAGCGGTTTTTTATATTTTAAAGTCACACCATATAATGCAGGTTCGGTAATCCCTGCAAGTAAGGCTGAGAAACCTGCTGCAAAAGCAATTTGTTTTGTATTATTATTTTTACTCTTTAATGCAACAGCCATCGAAGCAGCCCCTTGAGCTAAGTTTGACCCTAACATTGCTGGAAGAATTAATACGTCTGGAGTAGCAATAGATGCCGCCAAAAAAATAGGTGCAAAAGCCCAATGCATTCCAGTCATAACAATAAATGGCATAATAGCGCCAAGAATAGCTAATGTAAGCCATCCAGCTACACCATACATTTGCCCAACTAGATTTGATAATCCTTCACCAACAATTACTCCAATAGGTCCGACTACAACTAAGGCAATACAGCTTGATACTAATAATACTAGCGTAGGTTGCAAAAAACTCTTAGTAACAGCTGGTGTTAATTTAGCAATCATTTTTTCAATATATTTCATCAACCAAACCATAATAAGAATTGGAACGACTGACGAACCATAACTAGCTGGTGTCACAGGTACACCAAATAAACTAAGAGGATTCCCTGATTGCACCATTTGAACAAAATTTGGATGGAGAAGTACACCTGCTACAGACATAGCTAATGTAGATGTTACTTTTAATTTTTGTGATGCAGAATAAGCTAATAACAGCGGTAAGAAATAATATGGAGCATCCCCAAAAAATGTCAAAAAAGCAATAGTCTGAGAATCTGATTGCAATATACCAAGCATTGGTAAAATAATTACCAAGACTTTCAGCATACCTCCCCCTAACATTGCTGGAATGATTGGAGTCATGGAACCAGCGATATATTCAATGATTCTTTCTAAAATATTCCCTTTGTGCCCTTGATCAACTGAATCTGTTTCAAAATTGCCAAGTTTAATGAATTCTTTATAATAATTGGCTACATCATTACCAAGTATAATTTGATATTGCCCATTCTTTTTCATAATACCTATTACACCTGGTATCTTCTTCACATCATCATCATTGACTAAATTTTCATCTTTTAATTCTAATCTTAAACGTGTTACACAATGGGTAACTCTATTGACATTTTTTTCGCCTCCAATTACATCGAGGATTTTTTGTACTGTATCTTTATAACTCATGGTATTCTCCTATTCTATTAATCTAAATTTTTTGTTAAACGACGAATATGAGCCATCAAATAAACTAATTCACTAGAAGTCAGCAAATAATTGTACTCAGTTTGTATAAACATTGCCACCTGTTCACCACATTCATATTCTCTAGGATATTTATTTTTCATTAATGCTAACAAGTCTTCATCATCATCGTCACAATAAGTTGTATTTTCAACCAAGCGATGGGCAAATAATTTTATATGAGTTATGAATCTATAATAATCAATAGAATCTTGGTTAAACTCAGTACAATAGAAATCTTGAATGATTTTCTCAATTCCCATAATTATTTCAGTGATTTTATACGACTCTTGAAAATTATTTTCTAAATTAGCATTAACAAAATGTAGCGCTATGAATGCAGCTTCGTCAATTGGAAGTTCAATACCTAACTCTTTTTTTATTATTTGTAAAGCCCTTTTCCCAAGCTCAAATTCTTCTTTATAATATTTCGAGATTTCCCAGCGTAGGGGATTCGAAATAATAATCCCTTCTTTATAACGTTCTATGCTCGAAGAAATATGATCCGTTAAATTAATATAGATAATTTCATCAAAATTATTACCCAATGTTATTTTACCTAGGTTAATTATTTTTTCGGTAATGTACACCAACTCCAAAGGAACGTTAATAAACATCTCTGTAAAACGGGTCATATTATCTCTATTTTTGAGAAAAAAACTTTTCTCAATATCAATTGGATTTACTTTATCTCCAATTTTTCTTCCAAAAGCTATTCCCCTTCCAAAAAGAAGAATATCGATATCTTTTTTACTTTGCGCAATTACGGCATTGTGGTTTAGTATTCGTTTTATGATCATAAAATTTCCCTTTTAAAATAAAAGGAACCTACTTAAAAACATCAAGAAACTTCTTCTGATGTGATTAAATAGGTTCCTGCTCACTTGTATTAGTGATAACATCCTTTTATTTCAATTTTTAATGGTGACATGAAGCTTAAATAATTAATAACTCTGTAACCGTTTTTATTTTATGATATTTCAATCTATTTGTCAAGTACTTGTAGAAATTTTTTTATTTTGTGTGATTCGAATGTGAAAATGTCAACAGCCTCACTAAAGAAATGAAAATCATACATAGAAATTTTTAAAAGTTTTCTCTATCGTAAACCTGCCACTAGTTCAGAAGCTATACTAGCTGATTCCAAACGTAATATGGTCATTTCATCTACCTTCCCTAATAATGGCATTGCGCCATACCAAACAATGGTCTTGTTTACCAAAAGAATAGGCGTGACTATTTTTGATTGAGTAAAAGATACTTTAATTTTCTGGCTCTTCAACTGGTCTAGCCATGCTTTATTTGCAACCGTCTCTGGTATACATATCTCAATTTGACTAATCCTAAATTCTTTTAGAAAATTCATCAGTTTTGTCTGGTGCACATAAGGTAAAATAAGCAGACATTCCTGTCTTTCCCCTGCCAAGTCCTCTCTCAACACCTTCTCATATCTACTATCAACATAAACGAATTGTTTCTCCTCACCCTCGATGACACGATAATCCATCTTTCGATAAGCTACTTGTCGTTTCTGAAACATCTTTTCTAAATAAGGAACATGAATATCCACATAATCGAAAATCCGCACCAAAGACTTATCCTTGTAGTTTCTATGAATCCGACCTGCATACTGAATTAAATTATTTTTCCAAGAAAAGGGTGCTGCCAATATAAGCGTGTCTAGCTGAGGCAAGTCAAAACCTTCGCCAATGTATTTTCCAGTAGACAATAAAACAAACCCTTTATCTAACTGTTCTAACGTCTCCATTAAACTTGTTCTATCTCGGACTTTGGTTTTTCCGCTAATAATATAACAGTCATCAACCTCTTTCTCTTTCAATAACTTTTCAAAGACATCTATCTGTTGAATTCGATTGACTAGAACCAAGATATTCCGCCCTTCTGCCACTTGGTCTAGAATATCCTTGATAATCAACTGATTCCTCACTGAGTCAGTAGCAATCCAATCACTAAGCTGTATAAAATTACTTGCTTTGGTCTTTTCAATCTCCAAATGACCAAAAGAAGTGAATCTTAATTGCAATTGCCGTTTAAAATCCGTTTCCCTCTTATCAGCAGTATGGAGTATCTCACCAATTCTCTGAAAAACAATAGGCTCATGACCATTCTTACGCTCAGGCGTAGCCGTCAAACCGTAAAGATACTTCCCTCTAAACTGAGCAACAACTTTTTCAAACATCAAGGCAGAGACATGATGACACTCATCCACAATCATCATCTCATACTCATCCAAAAGACTTTGACTATTTTCCAACTTAAATAGAGATTGGATCATAACGACATCAACCAGTCCACTCAACCATTTCTTAGTCCCACCGTACTGCCCGACATAGCCTATTACCCTTTCACGACCTGATGGCGTATAACGGGTAGCTTCTTCCTCTTCGAAAGTCAAAAAACACTTTAGGCGATCCAGCCACTGGTCTAAGAGTTGCCTATTATGAACTAGGATAATTGTTTTTGTTTTCCGTTCAGAGATAAGAGCAGCACCTAAAACGGTCTTTCCAAAACCGGTCTCCGCATGAAGTAAACCATTTTCTTTAGAAGTCATATCTGACAGGGCTAACTCTTGCTCAAAAGTGAGTTCTCCCTTAAATTCCACTCTAATAGACCTTTGTACCTTTCTCCTATCTTCCACAGATCCCTGCTCATACTCAATGAAAATCAAAGAGCAAACTAGGAAGCTAGCCGTAGGCAGTACTTGAGTACGGCAAGGCGAAGCTGACGTGGTTTGAAGAGATTTTCGAAGAGTATTAAATTTATCTTGCAATGGATACAGCAAACCTCTTGGCAGCCATAAATAATGATCGGATTCTCCAAATAAATACATTCGCTCAGGAATTTGATAGGTTGGCTGTCGCATAGCCTGCTTTAAATAAAATTCGGGATTAGAAAATGAAGCCATATTTTTCAAGAAAAACAGTGTCTTGGGTGTCACAGACGATTTTTCAAGTTGGATCATATTGGATAAGACGACCTTCAACTCCTTATCCAATTCTTCCTTACCTAACTCCTCTTGGATTAACAGTGCCACTTTAGCAGTTGAAACCCTCTGAATTTCTTGTAGATACCTCCATTGGTCTTCATAAGGCTGAAACTGTTCATCCACAAAGACCGTTCGCCCTTGATGATAAGCTTCTCCTTGAAAAGGAAGGGCAATCAAATTACCAAATCCACCTTTAGGAAGAACATCCTGATTTGGAAACATGCGATCAAAAGAATCAAAGGACAGTTGCATACTTTCCTGCATTGCCAGTTCTAACAGTTTCTTTCCAAACAAGCGAGCCTCTCGACTCGGAATCGCTTCCTCAAAGAAGAACCAAATATGGAGTCCGTGACCCGAACGAGAAATCTCTAAATGGGCTTCCATCTGGCGTTCCCTGGCTATTCTTCGAATGGTTAAACCAGCTTCTTTCCAATCTCCTTCATCCAAATCAAGTACCAAAAAATAACAGCTATCATCTAAGTGCATAGGAAAGATACCGATAGCTGTCTCCCCACGAAAATGAGATTTCAAAACGGAATCCGTCAATGTCTGGAAACTCCGTTTTTCAGGTGACAACTGCTTCCAACCATAATCATAGGATGGAAAATACTGAATTTTCCCTTGATCATTGATAAAACTCTTAGCATAAACATCAAAACGGCCAGCAAACACGGAGGTAAACAATTGTAATTTTTCTTGCGTCGTCAAGTGACTACTTTGAAGTTGGAACATCTCCTCGAACCGAGAGCGTTCCATAACAAACTGACTCTTGTCTTTAAGACGTTTACACAAGAAAAACTCACTATCCCCATTAAAAGAAGAAAAGACATCAAGTACTTCTACCACAATTCCATCCAAAGACACAAAAACAGCCATAACAATCACCTCCTTGATTCCTATAGGCTGATTATAACAAGAATAGCTGAAATTGTACACGAAAATAAAATCCTAATAGTACTCATTTTGTATGTGGCTAATATTCCGTCTCGCTCCGGAATGTACGAGGTAAATAGAGTTTAAACGAGCAGTCTATAAAATTCAAAAAACGCATATTATCAAGTGACCTAAAACTTTGATGATATACGTTTTCTTGTGAGAATATTTGCTTCATTTTTTCCTAAAATTCAATGTTTACTCAGTATTAGGATTATGAAAAATCGAGGTCTAAATCTAGATACATTTTTTCTGAAGACAAATCATTTTGACCACCGAACAAGAGATTTTCAAAAAAAGCTGTTAAAAACTCAGGACGTCGCTGTAAAATCTTTGCATTATCTAATACCAAGGCATCACGAAAATACTTGGCATGTTGCTGAAATGGTGTATTATCAATATCAAAACCAAACTCACGAAGATACTGAATCAAAAAGACCGTTACTGTCCGAGTGTTTCCTTCGCGAAATGGATGAATCTGCCAGATTCCTGAAATAAAATGCTGGATTTGTTTAACCACATCCGCCTGAGTTAGTGTCGCATATGCAACTTGTTTTTCCTGATTAAAATCATAATCCAAGGTCATTTGAATCATGGAGTAATCAGAGTACACAACACTTTCACCATTCAAAACAGGTTCATTCTTTGTGATATTGGTCTGACGAAATTGCCCCACCGGAATAGAGGGTTCAAATATATCTTGAAACAACTCCTTATGAATAGCAAGTAAGGTCGCAGGACTAAAGCTAAAGCCTCTTCGAGACAATAGTTCTACAATACGTAGAGAAACCAAGTCTGCCTCTTCCGTACTTGCATCAATAGTATGGTGATAAGCCGTTGCATCCTCATAAACCTGCTCGTAAGTCAGTTCACCCCGGGACTGTTTCTCAGCCAAAGATTCCATATACGCTGATGGCACTAGATTGTCAACTTTCTGCAGACCAAAACCTATCCGCCATAAGTCACGCTTAGCTTCATAAGACAAGTTTGGGTTGTCAATGTTGTAAGTTGGTTGCATAGAAATATCCTTTCAATTGTTTTTCTGTGTCATCGGTAAATGGTGAAATTGGGGTGAACTATAAAAAACATTCATAATAAGTTCTATGAAGAAGTAATAAAAGAGTTATACTCAACATCCCATGCACTCATTTGTAATGCCTTTTGGATGAATGGTTTGATTAAATGAATAATTCTAGCTTGCATACTTATCAAACTCATAGGATACACCACTCTGAACTCGTTGGTTTGTTCAAATCCCCCAACACCTGAGAAGAAACTGCAATGTTGTACTTCTCAGAGCGGTTCGAACTTAGAGGGGTTGTTGTGTAGTGAGCTGGTTTTTAATCAAAGCTATAAAATTTTAGTATTTTAATTTTAACTGACTAAATTATTATTCTCTATAAATTCTATAAATTTTTCAGGGGGATATTTAAAAGATTCAATTCCATAAAAATCTTCTAAAGCCCTAAAATTTTCAACTTTATAAGGTGACTTACCACTTATTTTTGCCTGATGTTGTCTAATTTCATTTAAATGTCTTTTACCTTTTTGTGATTTAACTACAGTAACTGTCACTATTTTTTTATAATCAGTTTTTTGCAATCCATAAAAATTTTCTAGTAGGAACAAACTCGATAATATTTTAGCTCTAACGTTAGCATATGGAATATTTTTTGAATTCTTAAACTCTATTAAATATAATTTACTATCAGCATCTACAGGAAGAAGAGGCAGAATTGTATCTACAGATTGCCATTTATCAAAGCTATGTTTTTTAAAAATAATTTCTGAAATCTTATCAAAATTATAACAAGTATATTTAGAGTTTACCAAATTATAGTTAGAATCAGAATCATATGAGCAGGTTTTAATATCGCTACGACATTCAGAAAATCTAATATTAAAATCATGTAATATAGAGAAAATTATTTTACTCACCATCAAAATCCTCCGCTAGCTCCTCAAGGCGATTTAAAGGAACATACATTTGCTCATAAATCTTATCAATCGAGTCAGTAACATCTTCAATAGAACTATTAGCAAGATAATACTTAACAGAATCATTTGTATCATTTTTTTTGCTAAATATATCAATCGCTTCAACTAAATAAGGACTATGGGAATTGATTAAGATATGTAATCCAAATTCTTTCTGAAGTAATACTATAATTTCAGCAAATTTCAATTGCCATTCTGGATGTAAATGGACTTCTGGTTCATCTAAAATGAGTGTCCCATTTTCTCTAATCACACCATTTTCTAAAAGAGATTTAATTAAATAGAACGTTTTCATACCTGAAGAATAATTGATTATATTAAGTTTTTTTTCATCTTCCTCATCTTCTGAACTATTAACAATATCAGTCTTCAATATATGATTTATTTCATTAAACACCAAATTTAATCTGTCAGTTATCTTAGCTCGTAATGTGTAAGTGTTGTTTCTTTCATCTCTAAGCTGCTCCATTAAATGAGCATTATGATCCAATTTTAAATCAATTTTATTTAAAAATTCATTTAAAAATTTAGTTGAAAATTTATTTAAAAATTTAGTTGAAAATAAATTTTCAACTATTGCAGCAGCATCATCTATGTATACTACATCTGTTTTAAAATTTATCAATTTATCTGCAGTAGCTCTATTTTTGTTAACTTCAACATTTATTTGTTCATCTTTTATTCTTAAAGAAATTAGTCCTGTCAATGGGTCGTATATATTATTTATTTGATTATGAAATTCATCAGTTAAATGAGCAGTTAAAATTTGGTTAAAGATAGATTGGTCTGACTGAGATAGAATTTCTTTTATATTTTCAGATAAAACATTTAGGTCCAAATCCTTAATATTTAATACAAAGTATTTTGAATTTCGTTTATTGAATTCATTAATTGATTCAATGATACTCTTCTTAAGGGATTCGTTATTATGTTCACTATAATTTTTATCAAGAAATATCAATAAATTTTTTGAAATGATTTTTGTCAATTCTGTATAAAGGAAACTCGGAACGATTCTTCTAGCAATCCCTATTTCAGAATTATTTTTACGATTCATTTCGATATCAGAGAGATAGTCTTCTAAAAAATCATTAATTGCTTTAGTTCGATCGTTAGAAATTTTTTTTATAACATCATAATTGGCACTAAATATTGAAAATAAAGAACGACTTATTGTACTTTTTCCAGTGCCATTTTGACCTGCAATAACTGAAATTCCATTTATTTCAATTTCTGCATTCTTTACATTACCTATATTTTCTATTGTTAGTTTCATATATATTCTCCTTTCACCATGGAGGCAGTACTATCAGTTTAACACAAACTACATAAAAAAGCAGGTGTGAGGTGTAAATCATCTTCCAAGTATATCTCACTTCACACTACTTCACCAACTTCTTCATATCATCAATACGTGCAACTGTCGCGTCGTATTTGGCTTGGTAGTCGGCTTGTTTGTCGCGTTCTTTTTGGACGACTTCTGGTTTAGCATTGGCGACGAAGCGTTCGTTAGAGAGTTTCTTGCCCACCATATCTAGTTCTTTTTGCCATTTAGCCAGTTCCTTGTCGAGACGAGCCAGTTCTTCTTCGACATTGAGGAGGTCTGCCAGTGGCAAGTAGATTTCTGCTCCTGTGATGACGCTTGACATTGCGAGTTCAGGTGCAGGGATGTTTGATGCAATTTCCAAGTGTTCTGGATTTGTGAAACGTTTGATGTAGTTGACATTGCTGTTAAAGAAGGCTTCCAAGTCACTATCGCTAGTCTTAACAAGGATTGTGATTGGCTTACTTGGTGCTACGTTTACTTCCGCACGCGCATTACGAACGGCACGGATCAAGTCTTTGAGACTTTCCACACCAGTGTGAGCCGCAAGGTCTTCAAAGGCTAGATTAACAGTTGGGTATGCAGCTGTCACGATAGAGCCTTCTGAGATTTGTCCAAAGATTTCCTCTGTCACGAATGGCATGATCGGGTGAAGGAGACGAAGAATCTTATCCAAAGTATAAAGGAGAACAGAACGCGTGATGACTTTCTCTTCTTCGTTGTCACTATAAAGGACTTCCTTGGTCAACTCAACATACCAGTCCGCAAACTCATCCCAGATGAAGTTGTAGAGGATGTGTCCAGCCACACCAAACTCAAACTTGTCAAAGTTGGCAGTTGCTTTTCCGATGGTTTCATTGAGGTTGTGGAGAATCCAGCGATCTGTGACATTTCCAGCTTCCTTGTTGTCAACTTTTTCCACATTGGCAGTTGCTTGCTCAAGGGTCAAGCCTTCATTGTTCATGAGGATGTAGCGAGAGATGTTCCAGATCTTGTTAATGAAGTTCCATGAAGCATCCATTTTCTCGTAAGAGAAGCGCACGTCTTGGCCTGGCGCAGAACCGTTTGAAAGGAACCAACGAAGGGCATCGGCACCATATTTCTCGATGACATCCATCGGGTCAATCCCGTTACCGAGAGATTTAGACATCTTGCGTCCTTGCTCGTCACGGATGAGACCGTGGATAAGCACGTTTTGGAATGGCTGACGACCAGTAAATTCCAAGGATTGGAAGATCATACGAGACACCCAGAAGAAGATGATGTCGTAACCTGTTACCAAGGTTGAAGTTGGGAAGTAACGTTTGAAGTCTTCTGAGTCAACATCAGGCCAGCCCATGGTTGAGAATGGCCAAAGGGCAGAACTGAACCAAGTATCCAAGACGTCTTCGTCCTGAGTCCATCCGTCACCTTCTGGAGCTTCTTCGCCAACGTACATTTCACCCTCAGCATTGTACCAAGCAGGGATTTGGTGACCCCACCAGAGCTGACGAGAGATTACCCAGTCATGGACATTTTCCATCCATTGGAGGAAGGTATCGTTGAAACGAGGTGGGTAGAATTCGACCTTGTCCTCTGTGTCTTGGTTGGCAATGGCGTTCTTAGCCAAATGGTCCATCTTGACGAACCATTGAGTAGACAAGCGTGGTTCAACCACAACACCAGTACGCTCTGAGTGACCAACACTGTGGACACGTTTTTCAATTTTAACGAGGGCACCGATTTCTTCCAACTTAGCAACGACTGCCTTACGAGCTTCAAAACGGTCCATGCCTGCAAATTCGAAGGCTAAGTCATTCATAGTACCGTCGTCGTTCATAACATTGACTTGTGGCAAGTTGTGACGTTGACCAACCAAGAAGTCGTTTGGATCGTGGGCAGGTGTAATTTTCACGACACCAGTACCAAACTCAGGATCTGCGTGCTCATCACCAACGATTGGGATCAATTTATTAGCGATTGGCAGAATAACGTTTTGACCAATCAAGTCCTTGTAGCGTGGATCTTCTGGATTTACCGCAACCGCAACGTCCCCAAACATGGTCTCAGGACGAGTTGTTGCCACTTCAAGGGCGCGTGAGCCGTCTTCCAGCATGTAGTTCATGTGGTAGAAGGCACCTTCGACATCCTTGTGGATAACTTCAATATCAGAAAGGGCTGTGCGTGCAGCTGGGTCCCAGTTGATGATGAATTCACCACGATAGATCCACCCTTTCTTGTAAAGGTCCACAAAGACCTTACGAACAGCTTTTGACAAACCTTCGTCAAGAGTGAAACGCTCACGAGAGTAGTCTACAGAGAGCCCCATCTTACCCCATTGTTCCTTGATAGTAGTGGCATATTCGTCTTTCCATTCCCAGACTTTCGTCAAGAAAGACTCACGACCCAAGTCATAGCGGGAAATACCCTCGCCACGCAAGCGCTCCTCAACCTTAGCCTGAGTGGCAATCCCCGCGTGGTCCATCCCTGGAAGCCAAAGGGTATCAAAACCTTGCATGCGTTTTTGACGGATGATGATATCTTGCAAAGTCGTATCCCAAGCGTGACCAAGGTGAAGCTTCCCAGTTACATTTGGTGGTGGAATCACGATTGAATAAGGCTTAGCCTTTTGGTCTCCTGAAGGCTTGAAAACATCGGCATCAAGCCATTTTTGGTAACGACCAGCCTCAACCTCGGCTGGATTGTATTTAGGTGAAAGTTCTTTAGACATGTGTTTGTCCTTTCTAGTTAATATCTTTAAATAAAATTAGTATGTAGAAGATATGCCTTGATTCAGCACATCTGATTTTTTCAGTATCTTCTATTAGTAAAAAAGAAACTGTATAAAAATTTTACATTAACTTTCTCTCATTATCTTCAGAATATGTTTATCAAAGTCCGATATAATTTTTTGAGTTCGGTTAAATTTTTCATACTCTTGGATGGCTTTTGAGTCTGCTTGTTTCTTGGAAATGCTTCCTTTTCCTTCTAAGATTTCATATTCATTAAAGGATAGAAAGCGATCAATACTATCTGCCAATCCTCGCATTGTAAACGTATTACGGCGCTCAACTAAACCCTCGATATAATCAAAATAGGCTGTAACAGTTCGCTCTAGTTGTCGAATTTCTTTTTCTTGCAAATAATTTTTGGCTACCGTTACATCTGATTTGAGCACTCGTCCATCAGGTGCATGTTTCCAAGTAGTTAATCCCATTTTTTCTTTACTAGCATCAGCTTGCTGATAGATAATTTCTGCAGCCGTACTTCCAGTAATTGCATAATGAAATTTATTTTGCACCATAGCATAGAAGTTTTTAGTAATATCCGAGTTTCGATCATAATCTATGGCACATTCGGCAAAGATATCCGTAATTTGTTGATAGATTCGGCGCTCGCTAGAACGAATAGAGCGAATTCGTTCTAAAAGTTCACGGAAATAATCTTGTCCGAAAACTGTCTGTCCTTGTTTCAAGCGTTCATCATTCAAAACAAAACCTTTGATGATAAATTCTTTCAAGGTCTTGGTTGCCCAAATTCTAAATTGAGTAGCCTTGCTGGAATTTACGCGATAGCCAACTGAAATGATAGCATCCAGATTGTAATATTCAAGTTCACGTCGGACAGTTCTATTTCCCTCTTGTTGAACCTGTGCAAATTTTGCACAAGTTGACACCTTATCCAACTCACCACTATCATAAATGTTTTTTAAGTGCTTTGTAATGACACTTCGTTCAACTCCAAAGAGCTCTGCAAGACCTTTTTGAGTCAACCAAAGATTTTCATCTTGTAAAAGGATATCTAGCTGAACGTCGCCATTTGGTGTAGTATACAGGATGAAATTAGAAATTTCATTCAAGACAATTTCACCTCCCCCCTTCCATAAACAATTACTTCTCTTTCTTAAACTTTATGCCGTTTTCTTTCAGCTTTTTAACGGTTACAGGACCAATTCCCTTCAAAGCGAGAACTTCTTTTTCAGTCCATTTTTTGAAATCTGAAGATGTACGAATCCCATTTTCAACAAAGATGCGAACAAGATCCATCCGGATTCCCTTCATTTTTTCCTCGCTCATAAAGGAGTACCAGTCTGTAACCTGGGATAGATTTCTTAACACACTGGAATGATTCGAAAATACTGGTTTACGACGGAATTTCTTGGCTTCTTTTGTTAAAAATTCTGTTAAGATAATATTTTCTTGTAAATAGTCAAGCAGAGGATACAAACTAGCTTGTAGCGATTCAACTGAATTTGGACAATAGCATTCTTGTTCTTCAATGTCTAAAATATTGAATTGCCAGTCTTTCTCTATGAAGAATTCAACAGCTTCATCATTGATTTCCACTAATTTTGCAAATAGCTGACTGGCTTCCTCAATTTTTCCTTGAGAAAAAGCAGAGATGATGGCATGAATAAGGATGGTATCATCCCGCTTTCCTTTATTTAATTCTTCACAATAGAAACGTTCAACCTTTAATTCCTGACCAGTAATATGATACAAGGAAAGCATACAGAAGACAAAATTAGGAGGAAAACGTTCTGGTCGCTTACTTAAGTATAAGTTAACCAAGTCCAAAGCCTTAAAGTAAAATTTTTCTGTCATATAATATTCAATCAGAAACATCAGAGCAGACAGGATAGGGCGAGCTTCAAAATAATTCCAACTATTGTATCCGTTCATTTTCCATTTTTCTAAAACTAGAACTTCAAAATCCAGTACTTTTTTAAAGGTTGGTAAATCAAAATCTTTAACTTCTGATAAGAATAAGTGAAAATCAGCCGCAAAATAATCTGGATTGATCTTTAAAACTTGCTTTAACAGTTTATTTCGCTTTTGTGTATTTGGAGTATGCATAGCTTCTCTAAATAAAGCGTGATCCTGATTCCAATCAAAAGTCCTATTTTTTAGTTGGTAATTGATTAGCTGGACATCTGGATACTCTCCATGTTCATCAGCATATTGCATCACTGCTGTATGTAGTTCATCGAAATTTTGAATTTGTCGACGTTCTACAAAAGTTGGTTTTTTAGCCATTATTTCTGTCCAAGCAGCCTCTTCTTCAGAAATAATTTTGATATCCAACTTTTGCTGGCGTTTTAATTCTTTTTTTCTATTTTTCTTTTTAGCCATCTATTTTCTCCTCTAACTCATTCTTCAATAGACCCGACTCAACTGGCTTAGATATCCTTTGGGACTCAGCTACAGGCTTGAATGGGAAATCTCAGTTTCTTTGTGATTCGTTTACTTTGAAAGTTATCCCCCAAGCGTGACTAAGGTAGAGTTTTTTCCAGTTACATTTGGTGGTGGGAATCACGATTGAATAAGGCTTAGCCTTTTGATCTCCTGCCGGCTTGAAAACATCCGTATCAAGGCATTTTTGTAACGACCAGCCTAAACATAGGATGGAGTGTATTTAGGTGAAAGTTGATTAGACATTATTTTTTCTCCTTTTATGAATATTTCTTTTATATCTACGATTTATTAATACACTGTGCATGTTGTCACGATACACGTAATATCCATTATGGGTGTTTAAATAGAAATACTGTAATAACCAAATTATAGCCTTCCCAATAACTAATGATAATATGAAACAAACGAAAATAATTATAGTTGAGGCAAATAATTCAGACATCCAATCAGCTGCGGGAGTTATAAATTCGACCAATTTCATCTTAATCTTTAAACCCCAAATAATTTCGGTTAACTTTGGAATAATACTCAACATTAATAGAGTAAGAAAACTATATAGTTGAGTTCGATAGAGGTGTCTATCCATTTTCTCAGTTCTTATTGGTTTTTTCTTATATTTTTTTGTATCAAATTGAGAATTTATTTCTCCAATTAGACTAGGAATTAATATTGGCAAAAACCAGGTTAAAGCATTTATTAATTCATTTTCAACTTGATTAAATATTGCTAACAACAATATACAGATTGTTCCAGTTAGCCATGATGCTATTACTTCTTTGGTATCTTTTGCACCATGTCTAATTAGATTATGAATTCTCCACCAGAATATTAAATAAAGCGCAATAAATGAATTAAATATAAAAATGTCAGTTATTAAATCGGAATGAAAATCAATAGCTTTAGAAATAAAGTAATAAATATAGATATAATACCATAAAAACGAAATAATAAGCATCGTGGCATATACATTCCACAGTGTCTTTCCCTTTACGATATCTATTTTATTAACTTTTTGAAATATCTTGATTGATCCTACAGTTTTTATAACAGATAATACAAATGGTAATATTAAAAGTATTACAATGATAATCCAGTTATTTATGTGATTTTTACTTATGCCATAATTAATAAAAAAATATTGAGATAAGTTGATTAAAGTTGATTCAACTAGATTTAGGTTATAAAGAATGTAAGTCAAGATTCCGCAAAATATTCCATCCCATGCGTTCATAAAAGCTAAAGATTTAGTACTTTTAGTAAGAAAAACTCTAAACTTATTAAATCGATTTTTATAGTTAAACACATATATTAGTATCAAGGCAAATTGTAAAATTATAACTAATTTAAAATCGGTAAGACAGAATACAATTAGAGATATTATTGGAAAATACGTTAGCGCATACATAAGTATTTTCCAAGTTTGAGCAAAAAGATTCTTCAATCTATTGTCAGTATTAAAATAATACATTAATTTCAATCTTTGCCTCCTAAATCTAATCTAAAGGTTGGTAAATCAAAATCTTCAACCTCTGATAAGAATGGGTGAAAATCAGCAGCAAAATAATCTGGATTGATCTTTAAAACTTGTTTTAACAGTTCATTTCGCTTCTGTGTATTTGGAGTATGCATAGCTTCTCTAAATAAAGCATGATCCTGATTCTAATCAAAAATCCTATTTTTCAGTTGGTAATTGATTAGCTGAACATCTGGATACTCTCCATGTTCATCAGCATATTGCATCACTGTTGTATGTAGTTCATCGAAATTTTGAATGGTCCGACGTTCTACAAAAGTTGGTTTTTTAGCCAGTAGTTCTGTCCAGACAACCTCTTCTTCAGAAACGACTTTGATATCCAACTTTTGCTGGCGGTTTAATTCTTTTTTCTATTTTTCTTTTTAGCCATCTATTTTCTCCTCTAACTCATTCTTCAATAAATCAAACTCTACCTCTGCTGTATTGGATATTCTTACGACCTCGGATACAGGCTTAAATGGGAAATCCCAGTTTCTTTGTGATTCGTTTACTTTGAAGGGTGTACTCCAAGCGCGATTAAGGTAGAGTTTTCCAGTTACATTTGGTGGTAGGAATCACGAACGAAAAAGATTGAGACTTTTGAACTTCTTGAGTCTTGAGAACGTCTTCATGAAGTTGTTTAGATATGTGTGTGTCCTTTCTCTATTGTATTCATTTTATTTTGAATTTGCTTAGCAGCTTCTTCTGCAGACAAATTCGTATTATTTATTTTAAGGTAGTGGTGCAACTCATTTAGTTGATGTTGGGAATTTAATTGAAGTGTTTCAGTAGTCTCCAAAATTTCTCTTTCAGATACCTCAATATGTCGTTTTAAGGGTTTGTGCTTTAATCGATTCTCCGTTCGATTTCGACGTAAACGCTCTTCAAGACTTGTTTCCAACTCAACAAACAGAATCTCTTGATGAAAGTTATCCAATAAATCCTGAATTTGCTTTAAATACATCAGCTGGTACTGATTTGAAAAATCAATTACGTCAGTTAAAATTACTGATCGCTGATTTCTTGCACTTGCTCCAAGGAAAGAAAAGGTAATTCCACGAACAAATTCCCACATTTCCTCTGTAAAGTCCTGATAGATTTCTAGTGCAAAATCGATGGCTTGATGGTTATAAAAGAGGGTAGCATCTGTCAGTCGAGATAACTCTTGACCAATCGTCATTTTCCCAGAAACCGGAGCCCCAATGATGAAAAGATGCATCAAATCACCTCCCACTCACTCTTCAGCAAACCATATATCAGACTGTCACAGCGGTTTCCTTGAACATCCTTTCTGTCCCTGATGCGAGCTTCGAGGGTAAAGCCAAGCTTTTCCGCGACTCGTTTACTTTGAAGGTTATATCCAAAGCAAGTTAGTTCAATCTTGTGAAGACCCAAATCTTTAAAGGCTAAGTCAATCAAGGCAAGCGCTGCTTCTGGCACATAACCTCGCCCCCAATAGTCTGGGTGTAAGGTATAGCCGATTTCCAGCACATCATCTTCATGGCGATGGTTGAAATCGACAGAGCCAACGATCTTATCCGTTCCTTTGACGACAATCCCGTAGCCTGCTGGGAGATTTTCCTTTTGATTACGCTCCGGAAGAATGTGCTCCAGATAATAAATCTCATCTTCCAAGGTCTTGACGGGTAGAAAGCCAGCTGGATAGGCAACCTCTGGCAAACTAGCGTAGGTATGGATATCCTCAGCATCTGCCACTGTACGAACTCGTAGGACGAGTCGTTCGGTTTCTAATCGTTCTGGTAATTCAGCTCTTGACATCCTTCATCCTCGCTTTCTTAATGAAGCTCCCCATAGGGTCTACTCGGTCATCTAAATAGCGATAAACGCGCTGGTGGCCATCCCCATAAAGTAAGTAGGTGCAAAACGGTCATTTCTAAAATGTCCCTTTTCATCCAAAAGTTCTGGGTCAACAAATCGCTCAACAATCTTAGCGAAAATATGACAAATTCCCTCTTCCTCATCAATCCTATCTACCTGACATTCTAACACGACTGGACAAACCTCTAAAATCGGTGCCTGAGTCCGTTCAGAAATCTCGTAGTCTAGCCCCAGGTGTTTCAATTTCTCTCGATGACTGATAAAACCAGCCTGCTCCATCTCGAGCATGAGATTTTCATCAGGGATATTCACGGTGAACTGTTGATAATACTTAATCTGCTCAGTCGCATTTTCTTCAGCACCAACACCAATGACTAGCCAATCTCCCAAGCTATAAGAGGAGCTACAGGTCGTAATATTGTGTCCAAAATTCTGATCCTGATACCCCAAAATGAAGATAGGAAAACCATAATAGAGTTTACTTGTTTTAAAAGATTGCTTCATAACAAGCTCCTTTGACTAAGACGCAAAAGAAAATCCCTGCCATCTACATGACAGGGACGAATGTGTTTATCCGCGGTACCACCCAATTTCGGGCCAAGCCCGCATCTTTAGTCTTTAAAATAAAAAGACAGAAATATTTCATTTTTTCAGTCATTAGCAACCAGTTTTGACACATTTGTGGACTTCTCAGCGCCGCCACTTTCTGTAAAATGTAGGATTCAAAACACCTCTAATGGCTCTATTGTAGCAAGTTTTTCTCGGAAATGCAAGACTCAAGAAAAATTACTTGAACTTGATGCCATTTTCTTTCAATTTCTTGATGGTAGCTGGGCCGATTCCTTTCAAGGCAAGGAGTTCTTTTTCAGTCCAGTTTTTGAAATCTGAAGCAGACTTGATTCCTTCATCATAGAAAGTCTTGGCACGATCAAGGGGAAGTCCACCCAAGTTTGCTGCAAAATCTTCTACAGAATTAACTACTTTTTGAGCTTGCTCTTTGGTAGCTTCTACTGCTTGTTCAACTTTTTTAGAAACAGCCTTACCAGCTGCGCTTGCTGACTGTTCTGCACGCTTCACGACTTTTTTTGTCTCATCTACAACTTTAGTCACAGTACTTGAAAAGGCACCTGCACGACGGAGACTATTTCGTAATTGTTTTTTACGATTGAGTTTCTTTGACATGATAAAATCCTTTCAATAAAAAATCCCTGCTCTGACAAGGATTTAATATAAATATTCTATCAAGATTTTAGTGAAAAATCAAGAACCTATCTCGTTTAATAATTTCGCTCACCAAACAAGCCTTCTGGCAAATCATGGAATCCCTTTCCTGCTTTGAAATTTTCAAACTTACCAAGCAAGAACTGATAAGCATCCAAACGACTTTCGTAGCGAATCATGGCATCTTTGGCACGTTCGTCTTGGTCTTCTTCGTAGACCTTTTGACTTTCCTTATGCGCCATGTCGTTGATCATGATTTGGGTATTGACCCAAGCTTCAAATTCCTTCATAAATTCTTGTTCGTAACTCATTTTTTCCTCCTTATTCTAATCCACGGAAATAGTCCGTGTCAATCTCACGGTAGGGCTGGATATCCTGAACGTATTCCAACACACCTTGGAATTCTCCGTTTTCATCGTGCACTGCAGCGTAGGTGATGTGGACAAACTTACCTCGCGACTCAGACTTAATCCACATTTCATACTTGTCCTTGGTTCCCTCACGAAGCCCCTTCATGATGGTTTTGACCTTGTCCAAGTACTTAGGTGGATGACAGAGTTCGACATTGCGCCCAACTTGGGACGGTGTTCGTTTGAAAATCATCTCATCAGCTGGCGTATTGTCATTGTAATACTGGAAAATATCGTCTTTATTGACAAAGGTAATTTCCATGGGGAGGTGATTGAGGATGAGATTAGCCTGCTCGACTGAAAGATAGCCATTACCAAAAGACTGCTGACTATGGCGGTCCAGCACTGCTTCCTTTTCCTTAGGGGTAAAGGTAATGGTAAACTGTCCTTCTGGCGTATCAATAACCTGCTGAACTTGACCCTCTGCCGTATCTAGCTGTACAGGCTCCTCTTCACTCTTTTCCTCAACAAAACTCTGGCGTTCTGGCACCCATTTCTCAGACGGACGGATAATAGCATAGCCATAGGCATCGCTCTCCTCCGCAATCTGAAGCCAGTCATCCTGAGTAAAGGACTCAAGGAGAATCATGAGAAGGATAGATTCTTCCTTGAAAATCATACTTTCAAACTCTGTCGCAAAAGCTTCAAAAGCTTCTTTTACGCTGCTAATTGACACTTCTGGTAGTGACTTGGCTGTCGCTAAAGCTGTTTGAAAGAGTTCCCTGATCTGATCATCCACTCCCCACATAACTTTTGGAGGTGAATCGTGTCCATAGCGCTCCATGATGGGGAAGAAGAGCTCTTCCTTACGTTGGTAATGGATGTCAAATTGCCCCAAAAGACCCATCTGACGCACCAAGCCCTTGCGCATCTCCGCCAGCATTTCTTCATCTTCCATAGACTCATAGGTATCCAACAATCTCCGAATACGAATCAAGGCCGCACGGAGGGCTAGATTTTCTTCTTTGAAAATCCGAACTGGGTGACCTGGGTGCTCGGTATCTGCAACTTCGACATCCTTAACAGCATTTTTAAAAAGATTGGCATGAACATCACAGAGTTCCATGACATCTTCAAAGGTGACACCTGAGTCTGAGTTCATCAGCTCGTGCTCCATAAGGGAAATCTCGATGGCTGAAACACCTGTAAAGGTCGCATCAAAGCGCTCCTGAACCGACTCAGGAGAGGAGCCATTATGCAATTCTAACAAAATATCCCGCAGGACATGAATTCGTTCATCTGCCATTAGTCTAACCCAATCACTTCGTAACCGTTTGCTTCCAGCGTGCGGACAATCTTGTCCATAGGAGTTCCTTCAAGCTTAGAACCTTGTTTGAGCGATACTTTACGACCAACTGTGTTGCGCATTAAGGGATTGGCAAGGGGTTTAAAACCCAACTCCACTAGAATTTCCAAGACTTCTGGATGCTTGTCCACCACTTCTGCAACGGGAATTGACACATCGATGATATTGTCCATGACGACCTCCTTTGTATGTTCTAATACTCAATGAAAATCAAAGAGCAAACTAGGAAGCTAGCCGCAGGTTGCTCAAAACAGTGTTTTGAGGTTGTGGATAGAACTGACGAAGTCAGATCAAAATACTGTTTTGAGGTTGCAGATGGACGCTGACCTGGTTTGAAGAGATTTTCGAAGAGTATAAAATGATTTTACTGCTTATATAGTCATTTAGTTTTAAAAAAGTGTTCCAAAC
The DNA here is from genome assembly GCF_002087075.1 of Streptococcus pseudopneumoniae ATCC BAA-960 = CCUG 49455. Taxonomy (GTDB): domain Bacteria; phylum Bacillota; class Bacilli; order Lactobacillales; family Streptococcaceae; genus Streptococcus; species Streptococcus pseudopneumoniae. Next base: position 201 of record NZ_MWSM01000028.1, on the reverse strand, counting down.
ATTCAAAAATAGTTGGGACTTCCCTTAATAAATCCGTCACTTTCTTTTTCAAGATAGCCCAAGCTTGCTCAATAGGATTCAAATCCGGTGAATATGGCGGTAGAGGTAAGAAAAAGTGTTTATCTTGGATGCAGAGTTCATCCAAAATGTTCTTGGGATGAAAACTAGCATTGTCCATGACAATAACATGAGGTGTCTTCA
>NZ_MWSM01000027.1 GCF_002087075.1 Streptococcus pseudopneumoniae ATCC BAA-960 = CCUG 49455 | reverse complement strand
ATCGGGATTTGACGAGCTCGTTAAATTTTTCTGATTGAATTTTACGAAAATCATAAATTTGACTTATCGTATTTAGTTTTTTTGCAATTAGCTTTTGTTCTAGTTTATTAGGCAATACAAATGAGATATCTTTTATTTTAGCTACTGAAAGATGTTTCACTGTAACAAAAGGGGTCTTATCTTCAATTTCTTTTAAAAATTTAGGAATCAACCAAGATATATAACCTTCATCTACACTTTTATCCGTAATTTTAATTTTACAGACACGTTGATTAAGTAGCGCTAAATCCCCCTCCCATTTTTTCAATATAAAACTGCCATCCATTGTAATCAATAAGTCTCCATTTTTAATAAGATATTCTTCGGAATAAGTTCCTTCAAAGTAGGTATCAGAAAAACCTCTTTCTACATCTCGAATTCGTATTAAGGGGAGACCAATTTTGTTATCATTAAATTGTGATGATTTAAAAGCGTAACCAGATAAAATCTCACAAACTTCCCCCAACTTCACTTTTTTCATACAGCCACCTCCCTACTTGAGTAATTCTTCTAACTCTGCTAAGCCAGCTTGAATTTCTTTTTCTAAATCATTGATTTTCTTTAAGATGACTTCTGTTGGTTCATACTCAACTTTTTCATACTCAATCTCTTTATATTTATTGATAGACAAATCATAATCATTTTCCTTTATCTCAGCAACTGGAACAAAGAAAGATTGATCCGTTCTCTGACGTTCTGCTTCTTTTTCAAGATGATGAAAGCGTTCGATAATATCTGGAATATCATTGTCGCTAATCGGTTGTCGCTTATCATCCAAACTTAAGCCATCCGCTTTCATATCGTAAAACCAGACCTTGTCAGTACCACCATTGCCAGTTTTTGTAAAGATGAGAATGGCAGTTGAAACTCCAGCATAAGGCTTGAAAACACCACTAGGCATTGAGATTACAGCATCAAGCTTATGGTTCTCTACAATTTCCTGACGAATTCCTTTATGAGCTTTAGACGAACCAAAAAGGACACCATCAGGTACGATAACTGCTGCTCGTCCACCTGGTTTTAAAGTTCGCAAGAAAAGAGAAAGAAAGAGTAATTCTGTTTTTTTGGTTTTTACGGTTGCAAGAAGGTCATTAGAGGTTGAATTGTAGTCAAGTGAGCCCTTAAAAGGAGGATTTGCTAAAACCAAAGTATATTTATCGGCTTCTTCATTATCTTGAGACAGCGAGTCAAGGTAACTGATTTGTGGATTTTCTACTCCATGTAGCATCATGTTCATCGCCCCAAGTCTCAACATAGTCGTATCCGTATCATTTCCATGAAACATCTGATTATGAAAATGATTGATATTATCTGTATTGGTTTCCCATTCATCTTTCTTACGCTTTAAGTAACGGCTAGCAGATACTAAGAAGCCAGCAGAACCCATAGCAGGATCTGAGATAATATCTTTGATGGTCGGTTGCATCAACTCAACCATCATATCGATGATGTGACGAGGTGTACGGAACTGTCCATTTTTACCTGCGGTCGACAATTTTGATAACAGATATTCATAGATATCTCCGATATCAGTAATACTTTGTTTGTCATTATCAAAATCTACATCTAATCCCCTAGTTGGAAAAACATCTAAGATAGAAATTGCCTTTTGAAGCGTAGCAGGTTTATTTATTTGAAAAATAGCTTCTCGCATATATCGTGAAAAGGCTGTATCATCTGTATCTCCCTTGAGATTTTTAATAAACGGAAAAATCTCCTGAGTCATTAAACGATAAACTTCCTGAGCATCTCCTATATTTTTAAAAGTTGACCAACGGTATTCAGGTTTATCTTTTGGAAAAACTCCCTCATAAGGAATCCCTAGAAATTCAGCATCACTTTCACGTCCAAGCTCGACACTATCCAAATCTTTCATAAATAAGAGATAAGTCAACTGTTCAATATTTGTTAAAGGATTTGCGTTTCCTTCTGTCCAAAGAATTTCCCACAACTGATCGATTTTATTTTTTAATTCGCCTGTAATCATATCTTCCCTTTTCTTTAGTTTTTAAAACTTAGTAATATCATTATTTTATCAGATTTCAAACAAAGCTTCAATTAACTATATCTATGCGTCACCTGAATATTTTATACTCTTCGAAAATCTCTTCAAACCACGTCAGCTTCACCTTGCCGTAGGTATATGATACTGACTCTGTCAGTTCTATCCACAACCTCAAAACCATGTTTTGAGCTGACTCTGTCAGTTCTATCCACAACCTCAAAACCATGTTTTGAGCTGACTCTGTCAGTTCTATCCACAACCTCAAAACCATGTTTTGAGCTGACTCTGTCAGTTCTATCCACAACCTCAAAACCATGTTTTGAGCTGACTTCGTCAGTCTTATCTACAACCTCAAAACCATGTTTTGAGCTGACTTCGTCAGTCTTATCTACAACCTCAAAACAGTATTTTGAGCAACCTGCGGCTAGCTTCCTAGTTTGCTCTTTGATTTTCATTGAGTATTAATAGACTTGTTTGGTATCTTGAAAACTATATCATATAGGTGTCGTCATGAATCCTTTTAGCTGATTTAAGGATACAAAAACATAATACTATGACTCAATTGAAATATTAAAATTCAATTTCTGACCACCTAATCCTGCTTCAAATAGTTATCGAACAAGTTTTATGATAGCTACCTTGTTAGGATGCTCTTATTTTTTATCAGACAAAACAAAAGGATTAAGGGAGTGAATTTCCTTAATCCGATAGTCTCTTAAGCCTGACGCTGACCAAAGTCCTTAATCATCTGCTCCATTTCTTGTCGGCTAGGAGTTGTCAACATATACAGGTAATCTCCTTGAAGTTCCGCAAAGGCCGCTGGCATGATTTTTTTAACCTTGAACTGCTGACTGTATTTGGCAAGCAAGTCCTCCTCAGAATAAACATAGTGAGCATTTGCACGGCGAGAAGTAGCCAAACAATACTGCGGTTCAAATTCTGACGCTGGGAACTCTTCTCCTGCTACAATCGCCGCATAGCCTCGGTAGAGGTCCAAGGAATGAGCAAAGTTATAAACATCAATAGTGAAACCACCTGCAGGGCGGTTATTGTACTCAATGGCGATGTAATCATCCCCTTCACGGAAGAACTCAATATGGAAGAACCGTTCTTTCATGCCAAATTCCTTGACAATTGCCTCACCATATTTACGTAATTTAGGATCCATATCCTTGAGAACGTAATAAGAATTGTCCATCTTGTAAATCATGAGATCAAGCGGTGTATAGGCGTAATCAAAGGTTGTTGAGAAGACAATTTTACCATCCTTGTCCACAAGACCATCAAAGGTACAAATTTCGCTAGAGGTGACAAATTTCTCAAAGAAATAAACAGTTGAATGATCCCACTCAGACTTGAAGTGATTGATATCGTCTTCTGTCTCAAGCTTAAAGGTGGCGGCCGCTCCCACTCCATTGTCAGGTTTGGCAATCATTGGAAGACCAATTTCTTTCACAGCTTGATCCACATCTGCTTCCGTCTTGATAACTGCTCCAGGGACCACTGGGACACCTGCTTTTTTGAAAAGCTTCTTCATTTCAGACTTAAATTTCGTCTTTTTAATATCCTCTGGTTTGGCACCAAAAACATTAAATTGCTCTCTGAGTGCTGCGTCCAGCTCAAGCCAGTATTCATTATGAGACTCGATGCGATCAAGCGGGCCATGTTTATAAAAGAGAAAAGCAACTGCTCGTTTGACTTCGTCTATGTTCTCAAGATTGTCAACACGGAAATATTCGGTCAGGCTATTGCGTAAAGGCTCATCCAATTGCTCGTATGGTTCTTGGCCAATTCCCAAGACAGTGATGCCTTTATTAGCTAGTTCAATGGTAAACTGTTGAAAGTTTTGTGGATAATAGGGAGAAATAACAAGGTAATTCATAGGTAACTCCTTTTATAAATAGAGATGACCGAGGAAATAAGGCATTTGTTTGCGCCACCATTCCCAGTCGTGGGCGACATCGTGTCCCCATTCAGCAAACCAGGCTGGAATTTGTTTCTGGTCAAAGGCTTCTTTGAGCTTGTAAAAGGATGGCAAGCCATCTTGTTCCCAGGCACCAAGACCCGTACACAACACAATCTCTGCCTGACGATAACGGTCAATAAACCAGCCGTCGTTCTGGTTCCAGATATAATCTACTGGCGAGTTTTGGTAAATAGCATCATCGTTGTAGTAATCGCCGACAAAGAAACGTGCATCGTAAACACCACTGAGAGCAATCACTTTGGTAAAGACATCTGGATGCTGGAGGAAGAAATTGAGTGCATGATAGGCTCCCATAGAGCAACCTGTCGTCATCATGCCATCAAACCAACCTGTCTTATGCTTGATAAAAGGAATGGCCTCCTCAATCACATAACGTTCGTAGGCACGGTGCATTTCCGCTTGGTCGTGACCATTTTTCCAAGTAGCCAACCAGCTCTCACTGTCCACACTGGATAGGGTAAAGAACTGGACACGGCCTTCCTCGATAAAGGAAGCACAGGCGTCAATCATGCCAAAATCATAGTATTCATTGTGACTGCCACCTGATGAAGCAAAGACCACAACTGGAATTCCAGCATATCCATAACGATTGAGGTACATTTCACGGTTAAGGTGACCACTCCAGTGGCTAAGGTTTTCAATATGCATTGGCTTTCTCCTTTTCTAACTTACCATTTCTCTGCAAAAAATCTCAGAGAGTCTGGTAAATTCTCCGACCAAGGGATTTCACTATGGATGGCACCAGACTGAACTTTTAAGACCAGATTATCTAAGTGTACCCCACCTGCTATCAAATCATGGTAATAGCGAAGCGACGAGTCGATATAGGCTTGTTTGATATTACCAGCCATCAGGGTCTTGTCTGTATCATCTGCTTCTTCCGTTCCCACATAGATGAAGATGCGCTGGTCAGGCGATAGTTTCTGGCGCTCGATATAGCGGTTAAAGGCTTCTTGGTGGAGCCAGTTTGCAGATGAAAAGACGCCCAGGCAACCAATTTGGTCTTGGTATTCCAAACCGATAAACTGGGTAATATTCCCTCCTAGTGAGGATCCAATCATGGCTGTATGCTGGCAGTCTGCTTTTGTACGATAAGTTTCATCGATAAAAGGCTTGACCACCTCCATGACAAACTCGGCATACTCCACACCCTTACCGCCAAACTGCTGCCCTGGGATAGGAGATTCTTGGAACTTCCAAGCTGCATACTCATTCATCCGCCCCATGCCATCATTGTCAATAGCAACTACAATCATGCGACTGATATCGGGATTTCGTTTGATGGCTGGGATAATCTTCCATGAGTGTCCAATGAAAGACTCTTTGCTATAAAAAACATTTTGCCCGTCATGAAAGTAAACAACAGGATAGGAACGGTCTGTATCTTTCTCATAATCTTTAGGTAGAAGAACACGCACACGGCGCTCCTTGCCTGTATAAGGAACCTTGAGTTTGTGTTCTTTCATTTTTAAATAAAAGTAGGAATGATTCATTGTCAGAAAACTCTCTATATTCAAAATTTTATTTTATTATATCACAATTATAGAAAAAAAGTTAATTTTGCTTCCATTTTTGGAATTAAAAACTAACTTTTTCATTTAATTTTCTAAATTCTTTTGGATTTTCTGATTAGAGCAGATTGTCAATCAAGTCATCAACTTCATCTTTTTCAGCTTGAGGTGTAATCTCAGTAATCATGATTCCAGCAACTGCTCGCTCAACCAAATCTTCAACATCCATACGTGCTTCATACTGCTCTGCATTCTTAATCTTAGGATTTGTTTTTGGACGATCTGGTGCAAAAATGGTACAACAGTCTTCAAAAGGCTGGATTGAAATGTCAAAGGTATCAATTTCTTGTGCAATATCGATGATTTCCAACTTGTCCATGGTAACCACAGGACGAATGATGGGAGTGTTGGTCACAGCGTTAATAGCCTGCATGCTTTCGAGGGTTTGACTGGCTACTTGACCTAGACTTTCCCCATTGATGATAACCAAACCATTTCGTACCTCACGAATACGATCGGTAATCCGCATCATAAAGCGACGAGTTAGAGTCATCAAGTAAGCTTCTGGCGCTTTAGCCTTGATTTCCTCTTGAATCTCTGTAAAAGGAACTTCGATAAACTGGATATTGCCCCCAAACTTAGTCAATTTACGAGTCAAATCTTGGGCTTTTTTAAGGGCTCCAGGACTGGTGTAAGGTGGGCTGGCAAAGTGAACTGCCTCAATATCTACCCCACGCTTAAGCGCTAGATAACCAGCTACAGGTGAATCAATCCCTCCCGACAACATAAGCATCCCTTTACCTGAAGTTCCAACTGGCAAACCACCAGCCCCACGAATGGTTTCATAAGAAAGGTAGGCTGCCTCTTCTCGAATCTCCACTTGGAGATTGATATCAGGACTTTTCATTTGAGCTTGTACGTTTGGAATTGCTTCGAAAACAGCTCCTCCAAGCGTTTGATTGAGTTCACGACTGTCAAGTTCAAAGTTGTGGTCGCTACGCTTGCTAGAGATTTTAAAGGTCATGCCTTCCTTGTAGATGTCCTGCATAATCTCTTGGACAGAAGACTTCAAAACTTCTACAGATTTTTCAACCTTATATACTGGAGAAAAATTTTGAATCCCGAAGACTTGCTTGAGTGATTCTGCTACTGCTGTGTAATCAGCTCCATTGAGGTAAGCATGGGCACGGTCACGATCTGCCCTTACCTTAACTTGGGGATAGATAGACAAAACGTCTGAAATATTATTGCGAAGTTTATTGATGAAACGCATACGGTTTTTGCCTTTGGTTGACAGCTCACCGTAGCGAATCATAATTTCTGAATACTGCATAAATGCTCCTATCTTACTTTTCTAGTTTGGTTGTAAATTAATTTTAGCTTGGTCAAAAACTGATCGACCTGACTCATATCATTTTCAAGGTCTAGGCTAAGACGCACAGCTGACTGGGCCTTATCTTTATCTACTCCTATGGCAATCAGAGTTCCTGCAGGTTTCCCAGCCTTGGACGAACAAGCAGAGGTCGTTGAGATAAAAATATCATAGTCTTCAAAAGCGTGAACGATGACTTCACCACGAACACCCTTGATTCCAAAAGTCAGGATATGAGGGGCAAAGTCTTCCTCATCTGAAAAGACAAAAATATCTGGATAGTCCAGAAGGGCTTGACGAATCACTGCCTTCATCTGCCCAGTCTTGCTCCTAAAGGTATCTAGCTTTTCCATAGATAAACGGAGAGCCTTGGCTGTCGCTGCAATCCCTGCCACATTTTCAGTTGTCGAACGGTAATCACGCTCCTGACCTCCACCAGTCAACAGTGGCGTAATTTTCTTACCAGACTTGATATAGACAAAACCAACACCACGAACTCCGTGGAACTTGTGACCAGAGAAAGTCGCGAAATCCACTCGTTCTGTCAGATATTTTTCAGTTGTAATCTTAGCAAGTGCCTGAACCGCATCAACGTGGAAAGTAATAGTTGGCTTGTCTGCCAATAGTTTTGAAATAGCCTCAATAGGTTGGATAGAGCCTATTTCATTGTTCACAGCCATGATGGAAACGAGGATTGTATCAGGTCGTATCAAAACTGCTAGGGCCTCGACGTCCACAAATCCTTTCTCATCAACTGGAGCAAAATCCACTTCAAATCCTTGACTTTTCAGCCAGAGAGCCGATTCCTTAACTGCCGGATGTTCAATGGCTGATACGATGATGTGCTTGCCAAACTGGGCTTTTTCAAATGCTACTCCCTTGATGACCCAGTTATCTCCTTCTGTCCCACCAGATGTAAAGAAGATTTCATCACTTTTCTTACCGATTAAATCTGCAATCTGTTGGCGAGAAGCATCTAAGATTCGTGTTGCCTGGTCTCCCAAACGATGGAGACTAGATGGATTTCCTAAAATTTTTGAAGTCACCTGCATATAGGTTTCAAGGGCTTCAGGATAAGGCTTGGTCGTCGCCGAATTATCAAAGTAAATCATGTTTTCTCACGCTTTCTAAAATCACTCCTTCTATTGTATCATGAAACGGAGCCTGCGACAAGAAAGGGCAATTCCTCTTTTTTTAAGATTTTTTTTAAAGAAATGCGGTATAATAAATTTTAATCAAAGGAGAGAATGTATGTCTAACTATCGTAGAACTTCAAAACCAAAAACAGAACATATCAAAAAAGGCTTTACTGTTTTTCAAAAAACCATTACTACTATCGCTAGTATCCTCGGCTTGATTACTGCGACTATCACGATTATGAATGCCTTGGATAATAATAAAAATACCAAAAAAGAACCGACGACAACACCGACGACAACCATTGTCAAAGAAATTCAAAAGGAATCCCCTCAGGAAAATACTAGTCCCAATAAGGAAAATAATACTAGTCAAGAAAAAAAACAACAAGAGGAAACGCCAAAATCTAGCGGCAAGGAAGGGAAAAAAGAAGAGCAGAAAACAGCAACTCAGGATTCTTCTACTCCTGCTCCTACTCCAAGTAAACCTGCCGCTGATAATGAAAAACAGTCCAATACTCCAACTTCAGAAAATAATACTCAATGAAAATCAAAGAACAAACTAGGAAGCTAGCCGTAAGCTGCTCAAAACACTGTTTTGAGGTTGTAGATAAGACTGACGAAGTCAGTCACATATATACGGTAAGGCGAAGCTGACGTGGTTTGAAGAGATTTTCGAAGAGTATAAAAGTAATCAATAGCCAATAAAATAGCTCCCTCCAAACTTGGAAAGAAGCTATTTTTTTATTGTTCCAATACTTTTCTTGGCTTGGTACCTTCAGCTGGACCGATGACACCTGCCATCTCAAGCTCTTCCATGAGACGGGTCGCACGGTTAAATCCAACTGACAAACGACGCTGAATCATAGATGCACTGGCTTTCTGAGTTTCGATTACCAAAGCCTTGGCTTCTTCAAAGAGCGGGTCACCACCAGATTCACCATCTGAAAATTCACCGTCGTTTTCAGAAACCTCACCTGGTTCAAAACTATCATCGTAGTCCGCATCTGCCTGAGCCTTGATGAAGTTCACAATGCGCTCAACATCGTCATCCGAGATAAAGGAGCCTTGGAGACGAACTGGATGATTTTCATCAATCGGTTTAAAGAGCATGTCTCCTCGACCAAGAAGTTTTTCTGCTCCATTTTCATCCAAAATCGTACGGGAGTCTGTTCCTGATGAAACCGCAAATGCTACACGAGATGGGACATTAGCCTTGATCAGACCAGAGATGACATCAACGGATGGACGCTGGGTTGCAAGAATCATGTGGATACCTGCAGCCCGCGCCTTCTGTCCTAGACGGATGATAGCATCTTCCACTTCCTTGCTTGCTACCATCATGAGGTCAGCCAACTCATCCACAATCACAACAATAAGTGGTAGTGGAATCTGCTTGTACTCAGACTGAGCATTAAACTCTTCTACCTTGGCATTAAAGCCTGCAATATTACGAACTCCCACCTTGGCAAAGAGTTCATAGCGGTTTTCCATCTCATCCACAACCTTTTGCAGGGCCTTGCTGGCCTTGCGTGGATTGGTCACGACTGGAATCAAGAGGTGGGGAATATCATTGTAAACAGACAACTCAACCATCTTGGGATCCACCATCATAAACTTGACCTGGTCGGGTCTTGCTTTCATCAGAATGCTAGCAATAATGCCGTTAACTGCTACTGACTTCCCTGAACCCGTTGAACCTGCGACGAGCAAGTGGGGCATTTTAGAAAGGTCAAAAGCTCTTGCGGTGCCATTAACCGCCTTTCCTAGAGGAATTTCCAAGAGATTTTCTGCTTTCGTTTGAGATTGTTCCCATAGTTCGCGGAAAGAAACTGTCGCAATCTCAGAGTTAGGTACCTCAATTCCCACTAAAGATTTCCCTGGGATAGGTGCTTCGATTCGGACATCCTTGGCCGCCAAGGCTAGAGCGAGGTCATCTGCTAGATTGGAAATGCGGTTGACCCTTACACCCACTGCAGGCTTGACTTCATACTTGGTCACTGATGGCCCAATTTCAGCCCGTTCAACCGTTACCTTGATACCAAAGCTAGCAAAGGTTTCTTCTAGGATTTTGATGTTTTCTCGGACGATTTTCTTCTCTTTAGACTGGTCCTTTGGTTTATCTGGGGCAAAGAGTTGTAAGCTTGGAAGTTTGTATTCAAGAGCCTCCCTGGCTGAAAAATCGACCTGAACATCTTCGTCATCAGAGCCATCTTCCTGCTCAGGGAATTCAAGTTCGGCTTGAGGCAGGATGATTTCTGGTTCCACCCAGTCTTCTTCAGGTATAGGTGGAACGTCAAGTACAACATCTGCTGTCAGAATTTCACCCGTTTCCATATCAACAGGAGGCAAATCGAGTAAGGCTTTTTCGGTCTCTTCTTGTTCTAATCTAGCCTCTTTCTCATCCTTTTGGCGAGCTTTTTCTTCTTGTTTGACAAAGCGTTCCTCTTTTCGACGCTCATGCCCTTCCCACCATTTGGCAAATCCTCGACTGAAAAATTCAGCAATATCATAAACAGACCAAGGACTGACTAGGAGGGCACCCACTAAAATCAAGATAGAACCAATAAAGTAAGTGCCGATATTTGAAAAGAGAAAGGCGGTTGGAATATAAAGAGCGACACCAATCAAGCCTCCACCAGCAAAACTGGTCGTTCGAAAACCAGTCAAATCCGTCACAACCTGAGCCATGGTTCCTTTTAGAACGGACTTATCCAAACCATATTTCCAAACCAAGTAGGCCTCAAAAATCAGGAGCAAGCCTGCAAATATGATGAAAAAGCCAGATAAGAGTCCTTCCTGTTTTCGTATCCACTTGAAAAAGAAGAGATAGAACAAGAGGCCAAATATTGCTAGATAAGCTAGGCTCCCCACCAGCAAGCGAATTAAATTGTAAAGGGTTATACCTGCAGCCCCTAATTTGAAGGCTGCGAAAATCAATAAAATCGCGATTCCCAACGAAATCAACATTCGTTGGATCGCTTCTTTTCTCTCGAGTTCTGCTTTAGACGGTCTCCGTCTTGTTTTACTTGTATTCTTGTTTGCCATTTTTCTATTATACCATATTTCACAGGCATTTCGAAAAGAGAAAAAGACTGCACCAAACGGTCCAATCTTCTTTATCATGATTATATTCAAAGTAATTGTTATTATATTTAAATAAGCAAAGTCTCAAAGTTTAGATTTTTAAGATTTCACTTCGAAATTTGTATTTTTTATTTCTTGTTTTCTATCTATTTCCCTATCCGCAACTTCCCAAACACAATCGAAATGTTTTTCCATCATAGAAATGAAATCTATTTCATCATTATTAGTTTTAAAAAAGTCATCTTTTTTAGTAGTTTTACGTTCACCTATCAACACAAAATTGGTCTCCCAATTATATGGAGGCAGAGTAACTCTTAAAAAAGCCTTTGTCATCTTCATATTTTTCTTTTTTTTATAAACCAACATAAACGGCAAACGATATTGTGTTGAATAATAGCGAATTTCCATTTGTCCACTTTCTACATATTTACTATATTTTTTAGTCACATCTTCAATTTCGATACTAATATTTGTGTCAGACTTTCGCAACCCTTCTTTATCCTCAAGTTTCTCTAAATCTGATAAAAAATTGGTATAGATCTGAGAACACAAAAAACGAATTTTCATTCCATTATTCATAGCATTCTCTAATACAGTTCTATTTTCCGAAAAAAAATCAATACCTGATATAAAAAGTAAATCCAATCTTTTAGTATTTTTACATAACTTTTTAATCTCTCTAGTCGAATGCTTTTTCTTTGCCACTACACCTTTAAATCCATACGATTTCATTTCTTCTGCAATACGAAAATCTCTTGTAATTTTTTTCGTCACTAAGTAACCAAAACCACCGATTATTCCAGAAGCTAATAGAGCTGATAAAATTGATTCTACTATCTTCTTCCAATCCAAATCCAGAATAAATTCAATTATATTCATTTAAAATACTCTCATTATGTTTTTTCATTTCTATGAGTTTTATTTTAGAATATCATTCAAAAACTTGTTTGTCAAATTCTTTAAAAAAGACTGCACCAAACGGTCCAATCTTTTTATTTTCTATCTAATTTTTATGCTTGTGGTTTGCGTAGGTAACCATAAACCACACCACTTACGATTGCTCCTACCAAGACAGCAACGAGGTAAAGGAGGGCATTTGAAGTAAGGGCAATAACGAAGATTCCTCCGTGTGGCGCCATGAGTTTGATACCAGTAAGACCAACGAGACCTCCTGCTACTGCTGAACCAAGAATGAAACTTGGAATCGCACGAGCTGGGTCAGCTGCACCAAACGGAATCGCTCCCTCAGTGATAAATGACAAGCCCATGATGATATTCGTCAAACCAGAGTTGCGTTCTTCCTTGGTAAATTTATCTTTGAAAAGAAGCGTTGCGACAAAGATTGCAAGTGGTGGCACCATTCCTCCAGCCATAACTGCTGCCATGGCTACAGAACCACCTGAAGAAACAGTCGCTGCAAGCGTACCTGTACCAAAGACATAAGCCGCTTTGTTAACTGGTCCACCCATGTCAACAGCCATCATTCCACCAAGGACGATACCAAGAAGGACAGCTGAACCGCCTCCAAGACCGCCTAGGAAGTCATTCATAGCAGTGTTGATTGCCGCCATCGGGATATTCACAGCTAGCATGACAAATCCAGTCAAGATCGTTCCAAGAAGTGGCAAGAGAAGGATTGATTTAGCACCTTCAAGTGAACGAGGAACTTTAACGTATTTCTTGATAGCAAGAACCAATGCACCTGCGATAAATCCTCCCACAAGGGCACCTAGGAAACCAGATGATACACCTGCAAGAGTTGAAGTTGCTTCACCACCTGCGGCATAAGGGATCTTACCAAAGGCAAACCCTTCTTTGGCAATAGCACCAGCCACGAAACCAGCTACCAAACCTGGTTTTTCAGCAATAGAATAGGCAACATAACCTGCAAAGACTGGAAGCATCAAACCAAAGGCAGCTCCACCAATTTTCATGAACATAGAAGCTAGTTCATGGTAGGAACCAAGATTACCAAGGTTTTCATTTGGAACGCCCAAAGCACCGTCAATCAAGAAGGCAAGGGCAATCATGATACCACCACCAATAACGAATGGCAACATTTGAGATACACCACTCATCAAGTGTTTGTAGAAGGCACCACCAAGGCTTTGTTTTTCGTTAGAGGCTGTTGCGGCTTTGGCACCATTAGCGGCACGGTAGATTTCAGCATCCCCAGAAAGAGCCAAGTTAATCAGCTCTTCTGTTTTACGGATACCGTCAGCAACTGGACGATTGATCAATGGTTTGCCATCGAAACGATCCATTTCAACTGCCTTGTCTGCTGCGATGATAACAGCTTTAGCCTTACGGATGTCCTCTGATGTTAGTTGGTTCCCAACACCGCTGGCACCGTTGGTTTCGACCTTGATACCAACCCCCATTTCAGCAGCCACTTTTTGAAGGGCTTCTTGGGCCATGTAAGTGTGGGCAATACCTGTCGTACAAGCTGTAACAGCCACGATAAAGTCACCAGAGTTATTGGCAGGTACTTGAACAGGTTCCTCAGTTTTTTCTGAAGCTTTGTCAAAAAGTTCGATGACTTGATCAGCTGATGTTGCTTGACGAAGTTTGTCAGCAAAACCGTCTTTCATCAAGTATTGAGACAATTCTGCCAAGGCTGCCAAGTGAGTGTCATTGGCACCTTCTGGAGCCGCAATCATGAAGAAGAGGTCTGTTGGTTGTCCGTCCAAGCTCTCATAATCAACACCCTTATTTGACTTAGCAAATAGAACTGTCGCTTCTTTGACAGCAGCGTTTTTGCTGTGAGGCATTGCGATACCGTCACCCAAACCAGTAGAAGTCAAGGCTTCACGCGCCAAAATGCCTTCTTTAAAAGTTTCAAAATCTGTCACATAACCGTGGTCTGTCAAGCTTTTAATCATCTCTTCAATGACAGCTGTTTTTTCAGTTGCCTGCAAATCCAGCAACATGACATCTTTTCTCAATAGGTCTTGAATTCTCATCGTTTTTCTACCTCAACTTTTTCATATGTTTCTTTAATAAATTCTGCTGTTGCCAAATCATCTGAGAAGGTGGTTGCCGTTCCACAAGCCACTCCCCATTTGAAGGCTTCTACTGCGTCTTTTGATTTGACAAATTCACCTGTGAATCCGGCAACCATAGAGTCACCAGCTCCGACTGAATTTTTGACTGTCCCTTTGATTGGTTTAGCAAAGTAAGCTCCCTCAGATGTGACAAGAAGAGCACCGTCACCAGCCATAGAGATAATGACGTTTTGAGCACCTTTAGCCAGTAACTCACGAGCGTATTTCTCAATTTCATCTAAACTTTCGAGTTTAACCTCAAAAATCGCTCCAAGTTCATGATTGTTTGGTTTGACCAAAAGTGGCTGGTAGTCCAAACTATCAATCAAGGTCTGACCTTCAAAGTCACAAACCACTTGCGCACCCGTCTGGCGCGTCAAGGCAATCAAATCCTTATAAATAACATTGCCTATATTTTTAGCACTTGAACCCGCAAATACAACCGTGTCTTCTGCAGTCAAGCTAGATAAAATAGCTTTCAATTCTTCTAGCTGAGCTGGTTCAACAGTTGGACCCCTTCCGTTGATTTCTGTTTCCTGGTCTGCTTTTATCTTAACATTGATACGAGTATCTTCTGCCACTTGGACAAAACGTGTCTCAATTTTTTCCTCTGCCAAAGTATCTGTGATAAATTTACCAGTAAAGCCACCGATAAATCCAGTCGCAGTATTGGGAATATCCAAGCGTTTCAAGACACGGCTAACATTGATTCCTTTCCCACCAGCAAACTTATCATCACTGTCCATACGATTGACACTACCGACTTGAACTTGGTCCAAACGCACAATATAGTCAATAGATGGATTGAGTGTGACTGTATAAATCATACTTCTATTACCTCCGTTTTTTCCTTAATAGCCTGCAAAAGCTCATGCCCTTGACTTGTGATAACGATAGCTCGTTTGAGCGGTGCTACCTTGGCAAAGCAAGTTTGTCCAATTTTTGACGAATCCACCAAGACGTAGGTCTGCTTGGCATTCTCCAAAATAGCTCTTTTCACAGCTCCCTCCTCCATATCAGGAGTCGTATAATAGCCATCGTCAACACCATTCATTCCGATAAAGGCACGGTCAAAGTGCAATTGGTTAATCTGGTTAAGAGCAACGCCCCCGATACTAGCATCTGTCGCCGTCTTGACGTTTCCTCCAACCATGACAATTGGAATCTGCTTTTCAACCAACTGAGCGGCATGGTGAATGGAGTTGGTCACAACTGTAACATTCTTATTGACCAATTCATGAATCAAAAAAGCAGTTGTTGTTCCAGCATCGATAAAGATGACATCTTTTTCTTTAATGAGAGAGGCTGCTTTCTGAGCCAGCAACTTCTTTTCTTGAAGGTTTTTGACAGATTTTTCTTGAATGGTTTCTTCTTCCTGTAAGGAGTGGGGGAGTTCTGCTCCACCATGCACACGACGAAGCTTGTTTTCCGCTTCCAACTCATCCAAGTCTCTTCGAACCGTTGATTCTGACGTTTCTAGCAAACTAACTAATTTTTCAAGAGCAACTACATGATGTTGATTTAACTCCTCTAAAATCAGTTGCTTACGCTCTGTTTTTAACACTGAATCACCTCCTGTTATCGTTTACACCATTCATTCTATCATACTTTTTTTCAAAGTCAAGCGCTTTTTATCATTTTCCTTCAAATTCTGTCATTTTTCTTATTTACAGAATTTTTATTGCAAGATAAGGACCTTTATGGTAGACTATTTAAGTAAGTATTGGAAGATTACTCAAGAGGCTTAAGAGGCCGTGTTGGAAACGCGGTAGGCGTGTAATAGCGTGCATGGGTTCGAATCCCATGTCTTCCGTGGAAAAAAGATTATTTTTAGGATGCGACAAATGTTGTATCCTTTTTTCTATCCTTTTTTAAAATAGGGTCTGTTTGTGACTCCCTTTTTAGCAAAAGAATGCAAAGGAATACCAAAGATAAAAATAAAAAACGTTGATTTAACAACGTTTTACCAAGGAATGCAAAGGAATAATGGAGCCGGTGGGAGTCGAACCCACGTCCAAACACCTGCCAACATATTTGTCTACAACCATAGGTTATGTATTATTTTAACAGCCCCTCGACACATAACTCAAGTCTAGAAACTGCGAGTCTATCAATCTCTTATCAAGCCGCTAGACAAGGCTTAATCGTATCTCGCTAATAATAAGACCTGTCATTGAACACGAGCAATCCAAATCGGGTCACGCCTGCTGGTTTTTAGGCAGCTAGAGCGTAAGAAGTGTTATTTTTTGCAGTTATATTTAACTGAGCGTTTACGTCGCCACACGAGTCGCAAAATATGCCTCATAATGCCTGTCGAATCCGTAACGACCCCAAAAGACAATAAAACTATTATACCTTATCTAACACAAAAATGCAAAAAGAAATCACATACCTAAAAAAGATACTATTCGAGAAATTTAGCAAACTGGGAGACTAACTACAACTTTCTCAGTGCATAACTTTACGATTATGAATAGAACTTACGAAATCCAATTAACACATACCTAAGATGAAGCTATCTGTTTTGAAGAAATTCACGAAGAGAATTATTCTAAAATACTTTCAGATGAGAATTTTCCTACTCTCTTTGTTTCAATTCATTTGAGTTTAAAAACAATAAAATCAATCCTTATATTATTCGGACTACTTTTCACTTATTGCACCAAAATATAGTAAAATGAAATAAGAATAGGACGAATAGATCAGGACAGTCAAATCGATTTCTAACAATGTTTTAGAATTAGAGGTGTACTATTCTAGTTTCAATCTACTATAAATAGGTTTCATTCGAACTTTAATAGACTATGAAAACCAGTGGAACTTACCCTGACACGGAATTCCACTGGTTTTTTCGATTTTTACCAGATTAACTTCTACTATTTTTAGCTGTGAAAATTAGTTTAGGACTTTAACTTATTTTCAATCTTCTAATCTAAAGGCCACTTCTAGTAAAGAAAAATCAGGGTTCTCCTGACTTTTACTTAGCTAATTCTCTTTCTCGTTCTTTCATTATTTTATGATTTTCATACAAACGGGATAAGAACTTAGAAATTTCTTTTAAGATAGAATAGGTTGGCACTGCGACAATCATTCCAACTACACCATAGATATTGCTTGACAACAAAAGTAAAACTAAAATCGTGATTGGATGAACCTTCATAACACTTCCTACGATTCGAGGATATAAGATATTGCCATCTACCTGCTGAACAACAAGCATATAAATCACTGCAATCAGCATTCTATGGGGATCAGTGAATATATTTGCAATAATCATAGGAATCAAACCAATACTTGGCCCCACATAAGGAATTAAATTGGCTACACCAGAAAAAATAGCAAAAACTAAAGCATATTTTAAACCAATAATACTATAGCCAATATAAGCCAAACAACCTATAATGATTGCGTCAATCGAAACTCCACTAATATAGCGAGCAATCGTCGCATTCAAATTCTTTAATAAGCCTGCAATATGCAAGCGATCCCTCTTTAGAATCGTTCTTTCAAGCATGGGCAAGAATTTATGTCCATCTAGTAAGAAATAAACCAAAAAAACTGGAGTCATAATCAAAATCAAAACAGTACTGATAAGAGCTGACAAGACGCTCCCCACACTATTTGATACGCTATTTAGGATATTTTGAAGAATATCAACATAGGATAAGTTTAACTGCTGAATTGTAGCTTCTACATCCAAATTCTGGAGCGCAGGATAATTAGATAAGTCTATGATTAAGTCTTGTACTCGACTATAAATAGTTTGACTAGATATAATCAAACTAGATAACTGATTAATCAAAATAGGTAAAAGATAGACAACACCTACGACCATTCCCCAGACCAAAGCACACAAGGTAATTAAAATACCAAGCAAACGATTGAGTTTACAGACTTTATTTAAGAAAGTAACAATAGGGTTTGTCAAATAATAAAGAACCCCCCCTAATAAAAATGGAATCATAATTGTATTAAGCACGCTAACAAAAGGGTTAATCAAAGACCCCATCTGTCTCCATAGGTAAAATATGATTGTTAAGAGTAAAATTTCTGTGGTCCAAAAAAATAATTTATTTCTACGAAACATGAGTTACCTCCCTCACTCTATTTTACCATATTTTCAAAAAGCTTAACGGATGAATTATTAAAGCAAGAATATTTTTTTTCTTTATGATAGAATAAGACTACTATGAAAAAAATATTTTTAACTTTATTAACTGTCTCCCTTTTAGGAGGTGCTTCTACTGCTGTTGCTCAAGATTTTACCATTGCCGCTAAACATGCGATTGCTGTTGAGGCAAATACTGGTAAAATTCTCTATGAGAAGGATGCAACGCAACCTGTCGAAATTGCTTCCATAACAAAATTGATTACTGTTTATCTAGTCTATGAAGCTCTGGAAAATGGAAGTATCACACTATCCACCCCAGTAGATATTTCTGATTATCCTTATCAATTGACGACAAATTCTGAAGCCAGTAATGTTCCTATGGAGGCCCGTAATTATACTGTCGAAGAGTTGCTTGAAGCAACTCTGGTATCTAGTGCCAACAGCGCCGCTATTGCCCTAGCTGAGAAAATTGCTGGCTCTGAAAAAAACTTCGTTGATATGATGCGAGCAAAACTCTTGGAATGGGGAATCAAAGATGCCACTGTTGTCAATACAACTGGTCTGAACAACGAGACTCTAGGAGATAATATTTACCCGGGCTCAAAAAAAGATGATGAAAACAAGCTCAGTGCTTATGATGTCGCTATCGTTGCCCGCAACCTCATCAAAAAATACCCACAAGTTTTGGAAATCACCAAAAAACCTTCTTCTACTTTTGATGGGATAACAATCACTTCAACCAACTACATGTTAGAAGGTATGCCTGCTTACCGTGGTGGTTTTGATGGACTGAAAACAGGAACAACAGATAAGGCTGGAGAGTCTTTTGTTGGTACTACTGTCGAAAAAGGCATGAGAGTCATCACAGTTGTTTTAAATGCAGACCATCAAGACAATAATCCTTACGCTCGGTTTACAGCTACATCTTCACTAATGGATTATATTTCTTCTACATTTACACTTCGCAAAATCGTTCAGCAAGGCGATGCCTATCAAGATAGCAAAACCCCTGTACAAGATGGAAAAGAAGATACGGTCACTGCAGTGGCCCCAGAGGATATCTATCTAATTGAACGTGTTGGGAATCAATCTTCCCAATCTGTTCAATTCACACCTGATTCCAAAGCAATCCCAGCACCACTTGAAGCTGGAACAGTGGTTGGCCATTTAACTTACGAAGACAAGGACTTGATCGGTCAAGGTTACATCACCACAGAGCGCCCTAGTTTCGAAATGGTTGCAGACAAGAAAATTGAAAAAGCCTTCTTCTTAAAAGTTTGGTGGAATCAGTTTGTCCGCTTTGTTAACGAGAAATTATAAAAAAATCGCGATTTAAACCGCGATTTTTTTTATTACAAATTCATCTTCAAAGTTCTTGATTTTGAGTAGATCTAATGCTCAATGAAAATCAAAGAGTAAACTAGGAAGCTAGCCGTAGGTTGCTCAAAGCACCGCTTTGAGGTTGTAGATAAAGCTGACGTGGTTTACACTTTGATTTTCGAATAGTATCAAAGTCCTTGATTTTGAGTATATCTAAAATCAAATTTTACCCAACTGACCCTTCCATCTCATAGCTAATCAAGCGGTTCAGCTCAACAGCATACTCCATTGGAAGCTCTTTTGTGAAGGGCTCCACAAATCCCATAACAATCATTTCTGTCGCTTCTGATTCTGACAATCCACGACTCATGAGGTAATACAATTGTTCTTCTGAAATCTTAGAAACCTTAGCTTCGTGTTCCAAAGCAACTTGCGAGTTGTGGATTTCATTAAATGGAATAGTATCTGATGCCGACAAGTCATCCATGATAATGGTATCACATTCAATGTGAGAAACAGATTTCTTAGAGTTCTTGTTAAAGGTTACTTGACCACGGTAGTCAACCTTTCCTCCGCCTTTAGCGATGGATTTAGACACGATAGACGAACTAGTATGTGGAGCATTGTGAATCATCTTGGCACCAGTGTCCTGGTGTTGCCCTGCATTAGCAAAGGCAATAGAAAGCATAGTACCACGCGCCCCTTCTCCATCTAGGCAAACAGATGGGTATTTCATGGTTGTTTTGGCACCCAAGTTTCCATCAATCCACTCAACAGTCGCATCTTTCAAGGCTTTGGCACGTTTCGTTACCAAGTTATAGACGTTGTCAGACCAGTTTTGAATGGTTGTATAACGCATATAAGCTCCTTTTAAGGAAAAGATTTCTACAATGGCAGCATGCAAGCTGTTACTTGAATATGTTGGCGCTGTACACCCTTCAACGTAGTGGACACTTGCTCCCTCATCAACGATAATCAAGGTACGTTCAAACTGACCTGTATTTTCGTTGTTGATACGGAAGTAAGTTTGAAGTGGAATATCCACTTTGACCCCTTTTGGTACATAGATAAAGGTTCCACCTGACCATACTGCCGAATTGAGGGCAGCCAACTTATTATCTGTTGGTGGTACCAACTTAGCAAAGTATTGTTTAAACAAATCTGGGTATTCCTTGAGAGCAGAATCCGTATCTGTAAAGATAATACCTAACTTCTCAAATTCTTCCTTCATGTTATGGTAAACTACTTCGGACTCATACTGGGCAGAAGCTCCAGCAAGATAAGCACGTTCAGCTTCTGGAATCCCAATACGTTCAAAGGTTTCTTTAATTTTTTCAGGAACCTCATCCCAGGAACGAGCTGGTTTATCAGATGGTTTTTGGTAGTAGATCAAGTCATCAAAATCAATCTCTGATAAGTCTGCTCCCCAAGTTTGCATGGGCATTTTTTTGAAGGTTTCATAAGACTTCAAACGGAATTCTAACATCCACTCAGGTTCTCCCTTGGCAGCTGATAGTTCACGAATGACATCCTCATTCAATCCTTTTCCTGTCGATAGGACAGGCTCTACATCATCATGGAAACCAAATTTATATTCACCAAGATCAATTGGTTTTGGTTCTACTCTTTCTTCAGCCATAATATCCTTTCTTTCATTCTTCATTTCTACTGATTCATAAGACAAAAGAAGATCGTCTTATTTGTTATCTTGATTTTCAATTGTTTTCTTAAGGGCATTCCAAGCTAGGGTTGCACACTTGATTCGTTGAGGGAATTTAGCAACACCTGACAAGAAGGCTGCGTCTCCAAGACTATCTTGTCTGTCATCTTTTTGCCCTTGAACCATTTCAGAAAAAATGGTCGCAAGTTCTAAAATTTCTTGTTTGGTTTTTCCTAAAACTGCATCTGTCATCATGCTGGCAGAGGCAGTTGAGATGGTACAACCTGAGTTTAGAAAAGCGATATCTTCCAAACGGTCCTCTGCATCAAACTTGACAGAGAGATTGATAACATCCCCACAGGTTGGATTGTTGAGACTGATTTGCTCAGCATCTTCCAACTTCCCTTGGTGATGTGGATTTTTCGAATGGTCCGCTACCACTGCCATATAAAGGCTATCTAGTTTAGAAAGTGCCATTGAAAAACTCCTTTGTCTTTTGTAAGGAATCGACTAGCTTGTCGCAATCTGCCTTGGTATTGTAGATATAAAAACTTGCACGAGCTGTTGCTGAAACTTCCAAATACTGGAGCAAGGGTTGCGCACAATGGTGACCTGCTCGAACAGCAACTCCTTCATAATCCAGAGCCGTCGCGATGTCGTGCGGATGAAGGTCGCCTAGGTTAAAGGCAATGACACCTGAACGTTGAGCCAAGTCCTGCGAACCGTAAATGGTCAATCCTTCAATCGCCTGTAATTTTGGATAGACATATGCAATCAGTTCCTGTTCATGGGCTTCGATGGCATCCATACCAATCTTTTCCAGATAATCCACTGCGGCAGCAAGTCCGATTGCACCAGCCATGTTAGGAGTTCCAGCCTCGAATTTCCAAGGCAATTCCTTCCAACTAGCAGATTGTTCATAAACGAAATCAATCATCTCACCACCAAATTCAAGGGGTGACATTTGCTCCAGATACTTTTCTTTGCCGTAAAGAACACCGATACCAGTTGGACCAGCCATCTTGTGACCTGAAAAGGCAAAGAAGTCCACACCCAAGTCCTGAACATCAATCTTCATATGAGGCGTAGATTGAGCACCATCCACCACCATGATAGCTCCAACTTGGTGGGCCATTTTAGTGATTTCTTTAATCGGATTGACCACACCAAGGACATTTGATGCATGAGCTAGGGAGACAAACTTGACTCTATCAGTCAATTTAGCTCGCAAATCATCCATATCCAGAGCTCCATCCTTGAGATAGACATAGACAAGCTCCGCTCCAGTCTTACGGCAGGCTTCCTGCCAAGGAATGATATTGGAATGGTGTTCCATGACGGAAATCAAAACCTGGTCTCCCTCAGTCAAGACTTCCTCTGCAAAGCGCGCTACCCAATTAAGACTGGTTGTCGTTCCTCTAGTAAAGAGAACTTCCTTTGTAGACCCTGCATTGATAAACTTACGAATGGTTTCACGAGCAGCTTCATAGGAAGCAGTCGCCCGCTCCGCCAAGGTATGAACCCCACGATGAACATTGGCATTGTCCTGCTCATAATAGCGGTTAATCGTTTCCAGAACTGCTAGTGGTTTTTGTGTCGTCGCAGCATTGTCCAAATAAACCAATGGTTCATCATTAACAATCTGGTCTAAAATTGGAAAATCCTTGCGAATCACTTCTACATCTAACATAGGCTACCCCTTAGCGTTTTGACAATTTTTCTTCGATAGTTGCAATCATTTCATCACGAACTTCCTTGACTGGAATCTCAACGATAACGGATCCAAGGAAACCACGGACAACCAAGCGTTCTGCAGTTGCCTTGTCCAAACCACGACTCATGAGGTAGTACATATCTTCTGGGTCTACCTGACCGATAGAAGCCGCGTGTCCTGCAGTTACGTCATTTTCATCAATCAAAAGAATTGGGTTAGCATCTGAACGCGCTTGGTCTGAAAGCATGAGAACACGACTTTCTTGTTGGGCATCTGCTCCCTTGGCACCCTTGATAATGTGGCCAATACCATTGAAGGTTAAGGTTGCTTTTTCAAGAATAACTCCATGTTGTAGGATATTTCCGATTGAGTTGCAACCATAGTTAGTCACTCGAGTATCAATACCTTGTACCTGACGGCCACTTGAAAGAGCTACGACCTTAAGGTCTGCATGGCTACCGTTACCAATTAAGTCACTATCAAAGTCAGCAACGACGTTCCCTTCGTTCATGACACCGATTGCCCAGTCAATGCTTGCATCGTTACCTAATTTACCACGACGGCTAATGTAAGCAGTGACGTTTTCACCTAGACGGTCGATCGCAGCAAACTTCACTTGAGCTCCAGAACGTGCAATCACTTCTACTGTGATATTAGCAGTTGCTTTGGCACTTCCTTCACCGCGTGACTCTAAACGTTCCAGATAACTAATCTTAGAATTTTTACCAGCGATAATCATAATATGCTTGTTAAACGGCACATCGCTATCGCTGTCTTGATAGAAAATCCCTTCGATTGGTTCAGCAATTTCCACGTTATCAGGAATATAGAGAACAGCTCCACTGTTAAAGTAAGCTGTGTGGTAGGCCGCCAACTTATCATCGTCATACTTAACAGATGACATGAAGAATTCTTCGATCAGCTCTGGAATTTCTTCTAAAGCTGAATGGAAGTCTGTAAAGACAACACCCTGTTCAGCCAACTCAACTGGAGTTTGCTCAAAAACAGTTTGAGTTCCTACTTGCACCAACTTCAAGTGGTTATCTAGTGCAGTGAAATCTGGAACATTTGCTGATGGCTCACTTTCTGTAATCGTTCCATCTCCCAGATTCCAACGGTGGAATTTGACACGCTCAATGACTGGTAATTCCAAACTCTCGATTTTATCAAAAGCTTTTTGACGGAGGTCAGCCAACCAGCTTGGTTCAGCGTGCATTTCTGAAAAAAGTTTAATATTTTCTTTAGTCATTTACTTCTCCTAAAAGATACGAGGGAATTACAATTCTTCCTTGTAGTCATAGCCAAGTTCTTCAGCTAGTTTTGCGTATCCTTCACGTTCCAAACGCGCAGCCAATTCTGGACCACCAGAAAGGACAACACGACCTTCCATCATGACGTGTACCACGTCTGGTGTGATGTAGTTCAAAAGACGTTGGTAGTGAGTGATAATCATAGCACCAAAGCCTTCACCACGCATAGCATTCACACCTTTAGAAACAACTTTAAGAGCATCAATATCAAGACCAGAGTCAATCTCATCCAAAAGGGCAAATGTTGGCTCCAACATCAAAAGTTGAAGAATTTCATTACGTTTTTTCTCACCACCAGAGAAACCTTCGTTGAGGTAACGCTCTGCCATTTCTTCTTTCATGTTGAGCAATTCCATTTTTTCATCTAGCTTAGTGATAAACTCGCGAACTGAAATCTTTTCATCATCTTCTTTACCAGCATTCATAGCTGCACGAAGAAACTCAGCGTTAGTAATACCAGGAATTTCTGATGGGTATTGCATAGCAAGGAAAAGTCCCATACGCGCACGCTCGTCAACTTCCAACTCAAGGATGTTTACGCCATCAAACAAGACCTCACCTTTGGTCACTTCATAGTTTGGATTTCCCATGATAGCGGCAGAAAGAGTCGATTTACCAGTACCATTTGGTCCCATGATAGCGGCGATTTCTCCTGTTTTCAGGGTCAGGTTAACCCCTTTTAAAATTTCTTTTCCTTCAATCTCAACGTGAAGATCTTTGATCTCTAATACTGACATGATAGTTCCTTTCTTTTTCAAGACTTTTACAGTACTTACTAGAAAAACGTCTGATTTCCCCAGAAATAGAGTAAAAGGTCTATAAATATACTTTTCTAGTATAACAAAAAAAAGCCTAAAAGGCTTTGATTTTGTCTGGAAGCTGAGGGCTAGTCTTTCCTATTAAAATGCTGATCGATGACATCAACGATTTTGCCCATCACATAACTGACGCGAAAATTTCTGAAGAGTAAAATTGCCCAAAAGGCTGCCATAATATAGCGGCCAGTCATCCAGGCTTCGTTGAAAAAATAGGTCTCAGCAGCTGTAAACAGCGCCATAATAATAAATTGTTGTTTATTCATAAACTTATTGTATCATGAAATCTTTCTTTAGTCTTCCTCTACCTTCACTTTATCAGCCAAAAATTCAAATCCTTCTGGAATCAGGCTTTCTTCTGCTTCTTTTTCAGTTTGAGAAGATTTGGCTTTGGCTGAAAAGGCTGCGCGAACTTCTTTCCATTCCTCCATGGAAATGGCTAAAATCTCAGGTGAAAAACCTGCTGCCTGACTAAGGATGTTACCAAACATGGTGTTGAGATTGTCTCGTTTCATGGTTTGACCAGCATTGAAGTTAGATTCAAAAGCAAGAATGGCATGGTGTTCATTGGCTGCAACCGGTTGAGAACCAACTAGCAGAGCCTTATCAGGGCCTCCTAGACTTTCAATCACCTCTCCCCAGGCATTCTGCAAACGAATCAGGTTTTGACGTGCTAAATCAGGATTTTCAACGGCCTCTTGTAAGATAGATTGAACTTTATTGCGATCCACACGATAGACTGTCTTGCCTGTTGCTGGGCGACTAGGAGCTGAACTCGTTGGCTTGGGTACAGTTCCCACATTGGCGAGTTCTTGTTTGAGACGTATCACTTCTTGTCTCAGCGTAGCAATTTCATGTTCAACCGCCCCTGAAAGAGCTGGTTCAGGCTTAATTTCCGCTAAACGAATGGTCATCATTTCAGCATAAATCTTGGGCTGCAAACTAGACTTAATATCTGCTAAACTCACTGTCGCTAAGCGAATCATTTCAAACAGATTTTCCTGAGGAAGTGCCAAATTTTCTACAAAGACTGGACTATGATGAGTGTTTTCTCCCCCTGTTTGAACAATTAACAAGTCTCTTAAATAGTGCAAAAGGTCGGTCACAAAACGAGTCATGCTCTTACCATTATCAAAAAGAAGATTTAAGCAAGACAAGGCCTTGGTAACATCCTGTTGAGACAAGGCAGCCACATAATCATCCAAGGCTGATAGGCTAATGGTGCCAGTAATTTCTTCAGAGATGGCAGTCGTCAATTCATTTCCCTGTGTCAAACTCAGAGCTTGATCCAAAATAGACAAGGCATCCCGCATTCCACCTTCCGCCTGTCTGGCAATGATTTCCACAGCCTCTGGTTCAGAACTAATATTTTCTTTTTCTAAGATATAGTGGATATGTTCCTTAATATCCTGTGTCTTAATTGATTTAAATTCAAAACGTTGCACACGGGATAGAATAGTCGCAGGAATCTTGTGCAATTCAGTAGTGGCCAAAATAAAGACTACATTCTGTGTTGGCTCTTCCAGCGTCTTTAGGAGAGCATTAAAAGCCCCTGTAGACAGCATGTGAACCTCGTCTATGATATAAACCTTATAACGAGCAAGACTAGGGGCATAGGTAGATTTATCACGAATTTCACGGATTTCATCCACCCCATTATTAGAGGCTGCATCCATTTCAATGACATCTTCTAAACTACCGTCCGTCACTGCCTGACAAATATAGCAGTTATTGCAAGGTTCGCCACCCACTTGATTGGGACAGTTCATAGCTTTGGCAAAAATCTTAGCTACACTGGTTTTTCCTGTTCCACGTGGACCAGAAAAAAGATAGGCATGACTTATTTTCTCTTGTTCTACTGCTTGTTTAAGAGTCTTAGCCACAACTTCTTGACCAACCAACTGGGAGAAGTTTTGACTTCTATATTTTCGATAAAGTGCTTGATACATTAAGATTTTTCCCCAAACATTGTAAAGTCCCATTCCGTCTTTTCAAGCAAAATAGCGACAAATTGTTCCAAATAATCTCGATCCATAGCATCGTAATCCTCAATCTCTGAAGAATCCAGATCCAGAACTCCAAGTAACTGACCATTCTTCATCATCGGCATCACAATTTCACTTTTAGCTAGACTGTCACAAGAAATATAGTTTGGATAGGTACTTACATCACCAACCAGGACTGTTTCCTGAAAATGAGCTGCCTCCCCACAAACACCTTTTCCCAGTGCAATACGGATACAGGAAACACCTCCTTGGAAGGGACCTAAAACCAATTCCTTTCCATCGAACAAATAAAAACCTGCAAATACAGTATTAGGAAAACGTGATTTTATGAGAGCACTGGCGTTGGAAAGATTAGCCAAAACATTGGTCTCGCCTTCCAATAGGAAGGACAATTCTTCATTTAACATTTGATAACGTGATTGTTTTTCTGATTTTAACATAGAACTATTATATCAAAAAAGGAGCAGAGACAAAAGAAAAATCCCTTGTTTAGTAAACAAAGGATTTTGTGAATTTTCAATTTGATTAAAGTTCGATATCACCAAACAAATCAGCCATTGAGAATCCTGTTTGTGTTTCTGGAAGTTCGAAATCACGTTTTTCTTGACGTTTTGGACGACGTGGACGAGCAGCACGTTTTTCTTCTTTTTGTCCTTCTTCTTGAGATGGACGCTCTTCAAGAGCTTTGATAGAAAGTGATACGCGCTCTGCATCTGCGTTAACTTCAAGAACTTTAACTTGAACTTCTTGACCAACTTTAAGAGCTTCTTTGGGATTTTCAATACGTTTGTGTGAAATTTGTGATACGTGAACAAGTCCATCGATACCTGGCAATACTTCAACAAATGCACCGAAGTCAGTCAAACGTTTAACTGTTCCTTCTACTACATCACCTTTAGCCAATTTTTGCTCAACGCCATCCCATGGTCCAGGTGTTGTTGCTTTAAGTGAAAGTGATACACGCCCTTCTTCTTCGTTAAGATCAAGGATTTTAACTTCAATTTCTTCACCAACAGTTACAACTGATTTTGGTGATACGTTACGTTCGTGTGACAATTCAGTCAAGTGAACCAATCCGTCAACACCACCAAGGTCGATGAAGGCACCGAAGCTTGTGATACGCGCAACTTTACCAGTTACAACATCACCAACAGCCAATTTACCGAATACTTCAGCGCGAGCTGCTGCTGTAGCTGCTTCAACAACTTCACGACGTGAAAGGATGAAGCGGTTTTCTTTAGCGTCAACTTCTTTGATTTTAGCATCAAATTCTTGACCTACAAAACGCTCAGTGTTACGTACGAAACGAGTATCCAACATTGAAGCTGGGATAAATCCACGAACACCTTCAAATTCTACTGAAAGTCCACCTTTAACGGCACGAGTTCCTTTAACAGTAACAACTTCTTCTTCGCGACCAACAAGTTTGTCCCATGCTTTGCGAGCTTCAAGGCGTTTTTTAGATACAAGGTATGTAACTGTATCAGTATCTTTACCAACTACTTGACGAAGTACAAGAACATCCAATACTTCTCCTACTTTAACAAAGTCATTGATATCTGCATCGCGATCGTTTGTCAATTCGCGAAGAGTCAAGACACCTTCAACACCAGTTCCAGAGATTGCAACGTTAGCTTGAGTCGCATCAACTGTCAATACTTCAGCACTAACAACATCACCAGTCTCAACTTGGCTAACGCTATTTAGCAAATCTTCAAATTCGTTCATCTAAAAAATCCTCCAACAATCAAGTTTTTCTTAAACTTGACATACTTATAATTTTTTTCCTAAGCACCCGCAAGGACATGTTCATATCATTCACGTCTTTCAATTATAAAAATAAAATACCCTAAGATATTTTGCTTTTTATCTTGATTATTACCTAAGAACTGGGGTAGCTGGATTCGAACCAACGCATGAGGGAGTCAAAGTCCCTTGCCTTACCGCTTGGCTATACCCCATTGATGAAATGGAGAGAGAGGGATTCGAACCCCCGAACCCGAAGGAGCGGATTTACAGTCCGCCGCGTTTAGCCTCTTCGCTATCTCTCCTACAATCAACATGGACTATTATATCATGAAAATTTCAAAAAAACAAGACTTATTTTGCTAAATTATAATTTTCAATCAAAATTTCCACAGCTTTTTCCAATTTTTTATAAAAACTATCGACATTCCCATTCTTTATGATGGCCAATTGTCCATCTAATTCGGCAATTTCTCCGATAACTTTTTTACCAATGGTCAAGGTATAGCCTTCAAAACTGTCTTTTCCTACATTAACTTTGGCATCTGCTACTTGAATTTCGATTTTTTTATCTTTCTTGCTCATTTCATACCTCTCTTCACTTTTTCTATTTTACAAGAAAATCCTAAAACTAGCAAGAAAAAACTCTATATCAGGCTTGTCTGACATAGAGTTTTATGTAAACAACATCAATCGATTTAGTATAGCTAATAGTTAGTAAACAAGCATAATTGACTATCCTTTTTAGGTTATCAGTGAGTCTCACCACCTACTAACTGCAAATCCTTATCTTTGTAGTCTACAATAGCTTCAATAGCTACCTCTATGCCTCTTACAATATCACATAGACTCATTCCTGCAGTATTCGGCTTATTTACTACTTGTTCCATCATATATGGAATATGCATGAAACCTGCTCTCATATTAGGGAATTTTTTATCCACTAAATAAAGAGCTTGGTACATCAAATGATTGCAAACAAAGGTTCCTGCACTATTGGACACAACTGCTGGAAGTCCCTGTTTTTTAATAGCTTGTACCATCGCTTTGATAGGTAAACTACTAAAATAGGCCGATGCTCCATCAATACGAATCGGTGTATCAATTGGTTGATTGCCTTCGTTATCAGGTATGCGAGCATCATCTTGATTAATAGCCACTCGTTCAGGTGTTAAACCTGTCCTGCCGCCTGCTTGTCCAATACAAAGTACAGCATCTGGTTGATATCGTAATATTTCTGCCTCTAAAACTTCTGACGACTTATAAAAAACCGTTGGAATTTCTACCCAGCGAACTTCGGCCCCATTAATCTCAGATGGTAATAATTTTACAGCCTCCAAAGCTGGATTAATCTTTTCACCTCCAAAAGGATTAAAACCTGTAACCAATATTTTCATTTTATTTTCCTTTACTAAAATGCGAGAAAGTACATTAAGAATATGTGAATAACAATCATTACTAGAGCAACACCTGCTTGAGCCTTTATAACACCATTCTGATCTTTCATATCCATCAGTGCTGCTGGTAGAGCGTTAAAATTAGCAGCCATTGGGGTCAATAAGGTCCCACAATAACCTGCTGTCATGGCAAGAGCACCAGCCACAATTGGATTAGCTCCCAGAGCAAATACAAAGGGAACTCCAACACCTGCTGTAATAACGGTGAATGCTGCAAAAGCATTTCCCATAATCATTGTGAATAGAACCATTCCAAGAACATAGGCCAAAACTCCTATAAAGCGACTATCTGAAGGAACAATACCGCTAATCAGATGAGAGATAACATCACCAACACCTGCTACAGTAAAAATAGCCCCCAAAGCCCCTAATAATTGGGGAACAATCCCACTTGTTGAAACTTGCTGAGTCATTCGATTATTTTCTGATAACAGACTCTTAGGGTGACTATTGGTAATCACAAGAACAGAAATTGTAGCAAACAAGGCGGCAAGGCTAATCGAAATCTTGCTAAATTCTGGAATCATTTGCGCTAAGACCAACGCAAGTATTGCCATCAGCATAACTGGAATAAAAATTTTATTTTTCAATCTGTTAGATTCAATATTGGCTTTCATTTCATCTAAGGATGGCAAGGTTCCGATACGGACTTGCTTAAACAATGTTAACAGCGATAATAGGATTACAATAATACCAATACTCATATTTGGCATATAGGAACCACCTATAAACGTAATAGCCAATAGAGTCCAAAATGCAGATGTTCCAAATCGGACTGGGTTTGTTTTATCTTTATAACTACAATAGGCTGTATGGAGAAATTGACAACCAATCACAATATAGGTCAACTCTAATAGTTGCTTTGCCAACTCTGTCATTTTTGTTCTCCCCCCCTAGTCTTTTCTGATGTCAATTTTTTATCAAATAAATAATTATAAATCCCCACTACAATAAGTGTTATAACAGCAACAATAATAGATGCAGAAGCAATCCCTGCATAATTGCTTTCATAGCCTAACTGATCTAATGTTCCCCCTATCAAGAGGACTCCCCCAGCACCTACAAACGTATTTTGAGCAAAGAAATTTCCAAAATTTTCATTCGCAGCCGCACGCGCTTTTATTGTCTCATCTTCAACCTCTGTTAACTTTCTACCTAATTGAGACTCTGCTGCTGCTTCTCCCATAGGTTGAACCAAAGGTCTGACAAACTGAGGGTGTCCTCCTAGACGAATTGAAAAGAAACCAGCTAACTCTCGAATAAAGAAATAAACTGTATAGAAGTTTCCAACTGTCAGACCTTTAATCTTTCGAATCAAATCAATTGATCGTTGCTTGAGTCCAAAGGTTTCTGACAGTCCCACAAGAGGCAAGGTAACCATAAAAATCGTGAGCACTCGCTGATTGCTAAATTCTTTTCCCAAAATCTCCAAAAATTCAACGAGAGAAACACCTGAAACTAAAGCTGTAACCAAACCAGCTAAGACTACTGTTGCAATTGTATCAAATTTTAAAATAAAACCCACAACAATGATTGCTATTCCTATTAGTTTAATCCACTCCATATCAAACTCCTCTATATTCAAAATGACAGTATTTTTTAAATTTTCTCAAGAGCAATACCATTCCTTATTTAATGTGCTTTTCTAGTTCTTTTTGGTATTTGCTATTGGATTCCAATTTTTCTTTTTGCCATTTTTTAAGAGCTTCGTCATATTCTTTTGTTGTAACAATATCTTTTTGCAATCTCATTCCTTTAAAGATATATGGATCCCCCTTAATACCAACTTGTGAGTATGGTTTTGAGAATGGTACTACGTTACTTACAACTGGAGAACCGCCAGATGAAGCTGTTGGCATCAATAATGAACTATCTGTCAACCAAGCTTGAGCTTTGGCATATTTTTCATATCTCTTCTCTAGGTCAGTGGTCTCAGAAACAGCATCTTCTAACAATTTCTTATATTGATCCAAACCAAGTTTAGCGACAACATCCTTATCTTTTCCTTTCGTAATACCAAGGTGTTTCATGGCAGAACCAGATTTTGGATCCATAATATTCAAGTAAGACGCTGGATCTTGATAGCTTGGAGCCCATCCTGTACTGTTCAAATCATAGTCTTTTTGAGAAGGAACACGCGCTTGTGATGTAATAGTTTCTTTTTCATTATCTGTCATTTGAAGTACATCGATGACAACATTTTCAGCACCAAGAGTTGATTCAATAGACTGTTTGAAAGAGTTGCTTTGTTGAACGGCGATAGTATCTGTTTGTTCAACCGGGACATCCAAGTGAATTGGGAAGGTTACCCCTTTAGATTCCAAGTCTTTCTTAGCTTTTTCGAAAGCAGCTTTAGCCTTGTCAGGGTTGTAGATAGAATCCTTACCGTCAACTAGCTCAACACCTTTCCATTGGTCACCATAGTTCACCAACTCTGCTTGAGCGATTTGACCAAAGTTCTTACCACCTGCTTGTACGAAGTTATCTGGAACAAGGCTGTTACGAATAATCTTGTCCGCACCATCTTCACCGTTTAGCTGGGCAGCATAAGAATGACGATTAAAGGCAAAGTTGATAGCCTGACGGAAATCCTTATTGAGCATCGCTTCTTTTGTAGAAGTCTTTTGCTCCTCACTTGTTTTCGCAGTTTTATTGTATGACTGACGATTTACGTTAAAAGTAAAGTAATAACTACTTGAGTCCTGTGGGCTATAAGTGATTTTATCTCCGTATTGTTCCAAAGTTGAAGCAAAGTTTGAGCTGCTTGGGAAGAGACGGGCTGTCGTATAAGCACCAGAGGAGAAGCTACGGATCAAAGACTCCTGATCTGAACCATCGTAGTAGGTCAATTTAATCTTCTCGATTTTAACATTTTCTTTATCCCAGTAATTTGGATTTTTTTCATATTCAATCAAAGATTTAGAAGTCAATGTTTTTAAGAAATAAGGACCATTGTAGAGAATCCCTGCTGGGCTAACCTCTCCGTAATTCTTTCCTGATGCCTTCAAAAACTCTTCATTTACAGGCAACATCGTCGCTGTTGTAACTTTTGAATTCCAGAAACTTTCTGGCGCATTCAATGTATACTCAACTGTGTAGTCATCCAAAGCTTTAACACCAACTGTAGAGAAATCATTGGTTTCACCAGTCATATAGGCGTCCAAGCCTTTGATTGAATTTTGGATGAGAGAGACACCGTCTGACTTACCATCAGCGACGTGTTTTAGTCCTGTCACAAAGTCATGGGCTGTCACTTCTGCGTATTCTTCGCCTTCTGATGTGTACCATTTCACTCCCTTACGAAGTTTATAGGTATAAGTCAATCCATCTTTTGAGACAGACCAATCCTCAGCCAAGGAAGGAATAACATTACCATATTTATCATTTTCCATCAAACCATCAACGACATTCCCGATAATATCTGTTGTGGATGTACGCGTTGCTATGCTGTAGTCCAAGGATGCTGGATCCACTGCATAAACATAAGAAAATGTTGTCGGAGCATCTGCTTCTTTATCAGCTTTTCCACAGGCTGCTAAAAGAGCTGTTGTGCTTAGGATAAGTCCTGTTGTTAAAATCCACTTTTTCGATTTCATAAAAATCTCCTTTAATATATTTTTAATCTACTTTTACAATCCAACCTTCTGGCGCTGGAATATCACCAAACTGAATTCCTGTCAATTCATCATAGAGCTTACGAGTCACAGGTCCTACTTCTGTTTCACTATAGAATACATGGAAATCATCACCGTGCTGAATACCTCCAATTGGAGAAATAACCGCTGCTGTACCACAGGCACCTGCCTCTACAAAACGGTCAAGGTTATCAATTGGAACATCACCCTCAATAGGAGTTAATCCCAAACGATGTTCTGCCAAATAAAGCAAGGAATACTTGGTAATAGATGGCAAGATAGATGGACTCAATGGCGTTACAAATTCATTATCAGCTGTGATTCCAAAGAAGTTAGCTGATCCGACTTCTTCAATCTTTGTATGAGTTGAAGGGTCTAGGTAGATAACATCTGAGAAATGGCGCGATTTAGCCAATTTCCCTGGCAAAAGACTGGCAGCATAGTTTCCACCAACCTTTGCCGCACCTGTACCATTTGGAGCTGCACGGTCGTATTCATCCTGAATCAAGAAGTTGGTTGGGACCAAACCACCCTTAAAGTAATTTCCAACTGGCATAGTAAAGATAATAAAAATATACTCCTCTGCTGGTTTTACCCCGATAATATCTCCGACACCAATCAAAAGAGGGCGAAGATAGAGGGTTCCACCTGTTCCGTATGGTGGTACGTATTCTTCATTCGCACGGACAACTGCTTTACAAGCTTCTACAAACATGTCTGTCGGAACTTGTGGCATCAAGAGACGGTCACATGTCCGTTGCAGGCGTTTGGCATTTTCATCAGGACGGAACAGTTGAACACTGCCATCTTTAGTACGATAAGCTTTCAAACCTTCAAATGCTTGTTGTCCATAGTGGAGACTTGGAGAAGACTCTGAAATATGCAAAGTTGCATCCTCTGTAAGCTCTCCTTGATTCCATTGTCCATTTTTAAAATGAGCAATATAGCGATAAGGTAATTTCATATAGGAGAAACCAAGGTTTTCCCAATCAATCGTTACTGTCATATTCCACTCCTTATTCTAAAAACCTATTTCTTATATTCTACACTTTTTTTCTAAAATAGCAAGTATATTTTGTAATTTTCAGAAAATTTCTTCAATAAAAAGAACCAGCTCTTAGAACTGATTCTTCATTTCACTTATTTAGCTTCAGTAAATACTTCTTTAAGATAAGCGTCAAAAACTTCTTCATCTGAAATCGTGTCAGAAATGAAGCTTCCATTGCTAGTGCGTTCTGACAAGTTCAAGTCTTGCAATCGGCTTTCATAGATTGTTCCTTTATTAGATTGGATAAGCAAAGTTTGATCGTTCCCGTCCACTTCCGTACTGAAGAGATCACCAACAAAGCCTTGTTCTGCAACTGCACCAGCCAAGAAGACACGGTGCGGTTTGTTTTTCAACTCACGCAAGACTTGTAGTCCTCGTTTGGCACGGCTGGTTGCCGGAATTTCGTCAATAGAAACACGTTTCAAACTTCCACGCTGAGTCAAGAGGTAGAAAGATGATGTATTACAGATAAAGGCAGACTGGAGAACATCATCTTCTTTCAAGTTCATAGCCTTGACCCCTGCAGCCTTGGCACCGACAACCGGAACCTCTTCGATATTGAAACGTAGGGCATAACCATTTTGGCTAATCAAAAGAACATCATCTAGTTTAATCGGAGCCACTGCTACAATCTGGTCTGTATCGTCTTTGAGCTTAGCATACTTGACAGACTTAGACTTGTAGGTCCGCCATGGAGTGAATTCTTTGCGTTCTACACGCTTGATTTGACCGAGACGAGTAGCTGCAAAATAAGTTGTCGCATCATCAAACTGATCCACGACTTCCACATAAAGGATTTCTTCGTTAGTTTCAAAGTTTGTAATGGTCTGGCTCAGATGCTCTCCGATGTCCTTCCAACGAATATCTGCCAATTCATGGATTGGTCGATAAATGACATTTCCAAGCGTCGTGAACATCAAGAGATGTTGAGTTGTCTTGGCAGATTGAACAAAAATCAAACGATCGTCATCACGTTTGCCAATTTCTTCCAGAGTGGATGCCGCAAAGGAACGTGGGCTGGTACGCTTGATATAACCTGCCTTGGTCACGCTGACATAGGTATCTTCCTCAGCGATAAGACTAGCTGTATCAATCTCAATTGCTTTTGCTGTGTCTTCTAAAGTACTCAAACGCGGAGTTGCAAATTTCTTCTTGACCTCACGAAGCTCTTTCTTCATAAGATTGTACATGGTCCGTTCATCCCCGATAATCGCCGCAAGCATAGCAATCTTCTCACGAAGTTCTGCTTCTTCCTCCTGCAAGACAACTACGTCTGTATTGGTCAAACGGTACAGTTGCAAGGTTACGATAGCCTCAGCCTGTTCTTCTGTAAAATCATAGCTGACCTTAAGGTTTTCCTTGGCGTCAGCCTTATTCTCAGAAGCGCGGATAAGAGCAATGACTTCGTCCAAAATCGAAATCACACGAATCAAACCTTCGACAATATGGAGACGCTTCTCAGCCTTTTCCTTGTCAAAGCGGGAACGCGCCAAAATCACTTCTCGACGGTGAGCGATGTAGCTAGACAGGATTGGAACAATCCCAACCTGACGAGGCGTGAAATTGTCAATCGCCACCATGTTAAAGTTGTAATTTATTTGTAGGTCGGTGTATTTGAAGAGATAGTTAAGAACGAGCTCAGTATTAGCGTCTTTTTTGAGCTCAATAGCGATTCGAAGACCGTCACGGTCAGACTCATCACGAACCTCAGCAATTCCAGCCACCTTATTATTGACACGAACATCATCAATCTTCTTGACTAGATTGGCCTTGTTGATTTCATAAGGAATCTCAGTGATAACGATTTGTTCCTTACCACCTTTTAACTTTTCAATCTCAGTCTTGGAACGAACAACCACGCGCCCTTTCCCAGTTTCATAGGCCTTCTTGATTTCATCACGACCCTGGATAATCCCTCCAGTCGGGAAGTCTGGTCCAGGCAAGAATTCCATGAGTTTATCCACCTTGGCAGTTGGATGATCAATCATATAAACCGTCGCATCAATAACCTCAGCTAAATTATGAGGTGGAATATCTGTGGCATAACCAGCCGAAATACCAGTAGAACCATTAACCAAGAGGTTTGGAAAGGCTGCTGGTAAGACTGTCGGTTCTTTCTCGGTATCGTCAAAGTTCCATGCAAAAGGAACAGTCTTTTTCTCGATATCTTGAAGAAGATAGCCAGCAATCTCAGACAAACGTGCCTCAGTATAACGCATAGCCGCAGGCGGATCTCCGTCCATAGAACCGTTATTACCGTGCATTTCGACTAGAATCTCACGATTTTTCCAGTCCTGTGACATACGAACCATGGCATCATAGATAGAAGAATCACCGTGTGGGTGGAAATTCCCCATGATGTTACCGACTGACTTGGCCGACTTACGGTAGCTCTTGTCAAAAGTATTGCTATCCTTATTCATAGAATAAAGAATACGGCGCTGAACCGGCTTCAACCCATCACGAATATCTGGCAAAGCCCGGTCTTGAATAATGTACTTGGAGTAGCGACCAAAGCGCTCTCCCATGATGTCCTCCAGGGACATGTTTTGAATGTTAGACATAAGATACAAAGCCCATAAAATACCAAGTGAAAATAGAAAATTCTTGAAGTAAGCAAACTCACAAGAGAATTTATCTTTTTCACACAGTATCTAGGGCGTGTTCAACTCCTTTCAAAGAATGTAGAGTAGGTTTTTATGCAGTAAAAGATATTTTACGGGAATTCGTCCCGTGTTCAGTTACGATAAGTAACCAAACTATCCTGTTTGTATTTTTCAATATGAAAATCTGGTTTTCCAAAATTAGTCTTAGTTTGTGTCTTAACCGCTCCCTTAAGCGCCTCTTTAAGATAAGCACTCATAGCAGATTCTTCATTAATAATCCTGCAATTTTTTCAAACCAAGATTTTCAAACTGCTTTTTCACATAGTCATTCACATCCGACTCTAATTTCCAGTTTACTAACATATTATTTTCTTTCATTAAAACACTGTCGCTTCTTCTAGCGTAAACTTGACATTATCTTCAATCCATTTACGGCGTGGTTCTACCTTATCTCCCATGAGAACATTGACGCGGCGTTCGGCGCGCGCTAAATCTTCAATTGTGACACGGATGAGGGTACGTGTTTCTGGGTTCATGGTTGTTTCCCAGAGCTGGTCCGCATTCATCTCACCAAGTCCTTTGTATCGTTGGAGGGTAGCGCCTTTACCGAACTGTTTACGGAGTTCTTCTAGTTCTCCGTCCGTCCAAGCGTAGGCCACTTCTTCTTTCTTGCCTTTACCTTTGGACATCTTATAAAGAGGTGGGAGGGCAATATAGACATGACCTGCCTCGACTAGCGGACGCATGTAACGGTAGAAAAATGTCAAGAGCAAGGTCTGGATATGGGCACCGTCGGTATCCGCATCGGTCATGATAATGATCTTATCATAGTTGGCATCTTCAATAGAGAAGTCTGCTCCAACACCCGCACCAATGGTATAAATCATGGTATTGATCTCTTCATTTTTGAGGATATCCGCCATCTTGGCCTTGGCTGTATTGACAACCTTACCACGAAGAGGTAGAATAGCCTGGAACTTGCGGTCACGACCTTGTTTGGCAGAACCACCGGCAGAGTCCCCCTCAACTAGATAGAGTTCATTCTTAGCAGGATTCTTAGATTGGGCTGGGGTCAATTTCCCAGACAACAAGCCCTTATCTTTCTTGTTTTTCTTCCCATTTCGGCTCTCATCACGCGCCTTACGTGCTGCTTCACGAGCATCACGGGCCTTGATAGCCTTGCGGATGAGGTTAGAAGCTAATTCCCCATTTTCCATAAGGAAAAAGGTCAACTTATCAGCCACTATTCCATCCACAACTGGGCGAGCTAAGGGGCTTCCTAGTTTATCCTTGGTCTGTCCTTCAAACTGCAAGTGTTCTTCAGGAACTAAGATAGAAAGAACGGCCGCTAGTCCCTCACGATAGTCTGAACCTTCAAGGTTTTTATCTTTTTCCTTGAGAAGACCTGTTTTACGTGCATAGTCATTCATGACCTTGGTAATGGCAGACTTGAGTCCTGTCTCGTGCGTTCCACCGTCCTTGGTGCGAACGTTATTGACAAAGGATAGAATGTTATCTGAGAATCCGTCATTGTACTGGAGGGCTACTTCCACTTGAAAACCATTGTCTTCCCCTTCAAAGTAAAGAACTGGCGTCAAGATTTCCTTATCTTCGTTGAGATAAGAAACAAAATCTTGTACTCCATTCTCATAGTGGAACTCAATCGCTTCATCTGTTCGCTTGTCCGTTAAAGACAAGGTCACATTTTTCAAGAGAAAGGCTGATTCATTAAGGCGCTCTGAAATGGTATTGTACTTGAAATCTGTCGTAGAAAAGATAGTCGCGTCAGGCATAAAAGTAACTTTGGTGCCTGTTTTAGACTTGGGTGCTGTACCGACTTTCTTCAAAGTCGTGACAGGTTTTCCACCATTTTCAAAACGTTGCTTGTAAACTGCGCCATCACGGGTAATTTCAACTTCTAACCAGCTAGAAAGGGCGTTAACAACGGAAGAACCCACTCCGTGAAGTCCACCTGATGTCTTATAGCCACCTTGACCGAATTTCCCTCCGGCATGAAGAATGGTAAAGATAACCTCAACAGTTGGAATTCCCATAGCGTGCATACCTGTCGGCATCCCACGTCCATGGTCTTGAACCGTTAGACTACCGTCTTTATTGATAGTTACATCAATACGATCACCAAACCCAGACAAGGCTTCATCGACTGCATTATCAACGATTTCCCAAACTAGGTGATGAAGACCAGCGCCATCGGTCGATCCAATATACATCCCTGGACGTTTTCGGACCGCATCCAACCCTTCTAGCACCTGAATAGCATCATCATTATAATTGTTAATATTGATTTCCTTTTTTGACACAAGGAACCTCCTATTCGTTCATCTTTACTATTCTACAGGTTTTCCATGGATTTTGCAAAATTTTTCTTTCTCCGATGTGACAATTTCAGAAGTGATTCTCTGCCTTTCTTTTCCATTTCATGATATAATAGGAGTATGATTACAATAGTTTTATTAATCCTAGCCTATCTGCTGGGTTCAATTCCGTCTGGTCTCTGGATTGGACAAGTATTCTTTCAAATCAATCTGCGCGAGCATGGTTCTGGTAATACTGGAACGACCAATACCTTTCGCATTTTAGGTAAGAAAGCTGGTATGGCAACCTTTGTGATTGACTTTTTCAAAGGAACCCTAGCAACGCTTCTGCCTATTATCTTTCATCTGCAAGGCGTTTCGCCTCTCATCTTTGGACTTTTGGCTGTTATTGGCCATACCTTCCCTATCTTTGCAGGATTTAAGGGTGGCAAGGCTGTCGCAACCAGTGCGGGAGTGATTTTCGGATTTGCGCCTGTCTTCTGTCTCTACCTAGCGGTTGTTTTCTTTGGAACCCTCTATCTTGGTAGTATGATTTCGCTGTCTAGCGTCACAGCATCTATCGCAGCTGTCATCGGAGTTCTACTCTTTCCACTTTTTGGTTTTATCCTGAGTAACTATGACCCTCTCTTCATCACTATTATCCTAGCTCTTGCTAGTTTGATCATCATTCGCCATAAGGATAATATCACACGCATCCAAAATAAAACTGAAAATTTAGTCCCTTGGGGATTGAACTTAACCCATCAACATCCTAAAAAATAAAACGCCAGTTCATTCTGTACTGACGTTTTTTGTATGCTATTAATAAGCCTGTTATTTTGATTTGATATAGTTGATACCATCTGCTTTTGGTGCGACTGCTTTTCCAAAGAAGGCTGCCAAGACAAGAATTGTCAAAACATAAGGTGCGATTTGAAGGTAAACTGCAGGCACTCCTTGTAGGAATGGCAATTGAGATCCGATAACAGCCAAACTTTGTGAAAGTCCAAAGAAGAGACTAGAAAGCATGGCTCCGATTGGATTCCATTTTCCAAAGATCATCGCAGCAAGAGCGATAAATCCAGGTCCAACAATAGTTGTCACTGAGAAGTTAACTGAGATGGATTGAGCATAAATCGCTCCGCCAATTCCACCTAGAAAACCTGAAATAATAACCCCTAAATATCTCATCTTGTAGACATTGATTCCCAAGGTATCCGCTGCTTGAGGGTGTTCACCGACAGAGCGAAGACGAAGACCAAAGCGAGTCTTAAAGAGAATAAACCAAGCAAAGAATGAGAAGGCAATCGCTAGATAACCAAGTAGACTAGTTGACTTGAAGAAGATATCACCGATAACTGGGATATTTGCCAAAACTGGGAAGTCAAAGCGTCCAAAAGTTTGACTTAGGTTGTCGGTTTGTCCTTTGTTATAAAGAACTTTAACCAAGAAAACAGCCAAGGCTGGCGCCATCAAGTTCAATACCGTACCGCTGACAACATGGTCTGCACGGAAATGAACCGTTGCTGCTGCGTGGATGATAGAGAAGACACCACCAACCAATCCTGCAACTATCAAAGATAGCCATGGAGTTGCTGCTCCAAATTGTTCTGCAAATTCAAGGTTGAAGACAACTCCAGAAAAGGCACCCATAACCATAATTCCTTCAAGCCCGACGTTTACGACACCACCACGTTCAGAGAAAACGCCACCGATACTTGTAAAGATGAGGGGAGCTGAGTAAATCAGCATAGAAGACACCAAGAGGGTGAGCAAGGTTGTAATAGACATCTTTACTTACCTCCTTTAACTTGTTTTTTCGATTTGACAAAGCGTTCGATAAGATAATGAACACTGACAAAGAAGATAATAGAAGCTGTTACAATGCTGACAAGTTCAGACGGTACCTGCGCCGCATTCATACCAGGGGCTCCAACTTGGAGAACACCAAACAGGAAGGCTGCAAAGAGAATACCAATTGGTGAGTTGGCCGCAAGCAGACTAACCGCCATACCATTAAATCCGACAGCTAAAGATGCCCCTTGAACATAGACGTTCTGGAAGGTCCCAAGCCCTTCAACAGCTCCACCAAGACCTGCCAAAGCACCTGAAATAATCATTGAGAGGATAATCGTTCGTTTGGCAGAAATACCAGCGTATTCTGAAGCATGTGGATTGAGACCAACCGCACGGATTTCAAAACCAAGGGTTGTTTTCTTGAGCATGAACCAAATAACTGCAACCGCAATGATGGCAAAGAAAATACCAATATTCATCCGCGAATTCCCAGTCAACTCAGCCAACCAAGGGGTCTGGTAGGTTGCATTAGCCCCGACACGAATGGTCGAATCTGTACTTTGCATGAAATCTTTAGGGAAGGCATGGATAAAAGCATTTCCTACATACAGGACAATGTAGTTCATCATGATGGTTACAATAACCTCTGACGTCCCTAGATAGGCTCTAAGAATACCCGGAATCGCTCCGACAATCCCTCCAGCAATCAGGGCAATCACGATAGTTGCTAGAATCATCAAGGGACGGGGCATATCTGGATGCGACAGGGCAAACCAACCACTGAGAATCCAACCAGCCAAAGCCTGACCAGGAAGTCCGACGTTAAAGAAACCTGCACGACTGGCAACAGCAAAACCAAGACCGATCAAGACCAAAGGCCCCATAGCACGGAAGATTTCCCCAATCCCACGCAGGCTACCAAAGGCTGTATAGAACAATTCTTCGTAGCCCCAAATAGCATCATAACCAAAGATCCACATGACAATGGCCCCGAGTAAAATTCCTAGGAAAACAGAAATCAAGGGAACCGAAATTTGTTGTAATTTTTTAGACATCACTCTTCTCCTTTCCCAAGTTTCCACCAGCCATCAAGACACCAAGTTCTTGTTTATTGGTTGTTTCTGGTGATACAATACCTTGAATCTTACCATCATGGATAACGGCAATACGGTCTGAGACGTTTAAAATCTCATCCAATTCAAAGCTGACAACAAGGACAGCCTTACCATTATCACGCTCTTCAATCAAGCGTTTGTGGATATATTCAATAGCACCGACATCCAAACCACGAGTTGGCTGGCTGACGATAAGAAGATCAGGATCTCGATCAATTTCACGAGCAATAATTGCTTTTTGTTGATTTCCTCCTGAAAGTGCAGCTGCAGGAACTAATTCACTGGCAGCACGAACATCAAACTCTTCCATCAGCTTTTTAGCATAAGAAGTAATATTTGAATAGTTCAAAATTCCATTTTTGCTATGTGGTTCTTTGTAGTAAGTTTGAAGGGCAATATTTTCAGAAATCATCATTTCCAAAATCAAACCATCACGGTGACGGTCTTCTGGAACGTGCCCAACACTTAGTTCTGTAATTTGTCGTGGGTGCAAGCCTACAATTGAATCTCCTTTTAGCTCAATGCTACCAGATTCTACCTTGCGAAGACCTGTAATGGCTTGAATCAGTTCAGACTGACCATTTCCATCAATCCCCGCAATACCAACAATCTCTCCCGCTCGAACATCCAAGGACAGATTTTTCACAGCTGGAACACCACGGTTTTCATTGACCACCAAATCTTTGATTGACAAGACCACTTCTTTTGGTTGAGAGGCTTGTTTCTCTGTTTTAAAGGAAACAGAACGCCCTACCATCATTTCTGCCAAATCAGCATTGGTAGCCCCTGCAATTTTGACGGTTTCAATTGATTTCCCACGACGGATAACTGTAACGCGGTCAGAAACTGCGCGAATCTCGTCCAACTTGTGGGTAATCAAGATAATTGATTTTCCTTCTTTAAC
Organism: Streptococcus pseudopneumoniae ATCC BAA-960 = CCUG 49455; assembly: GCF_002087075.1. Lineage (GTDB taxonomy): Bacteria > Bacillota > Bacilli > Lactobacillales > Streptococcaceae > Streptococcus > Streptococcus pseudopneumoniae. Next base: position 23,393 of record NZ_MWSM01000027.1, on the reverse strand, counting down.
AAGATTTTTCATAATGGCCATCAACTCCTCAATTTCTGATGGAGTCAAAACAGCCGTTGGTTCGTCAAAGATAAGAATATCAGCCCCCCGATAAAGGGTTTTTAAAATTTCCACACGTTGTTGGGCTCCAACTGAGATGTCTGCTACCTTGGCAGAAGGGTCCACAGCTAAGCCATAACGTTCAGAAAGAGCCTTGATTTCTTTGCTAGCTCCAGCGATATCTAGCACACCATTTTTAGTCAATTCACTTCCTAAAATAATGTTTTCAGCCACCGTGAAAGCCTCTACCAACATAAAGTGCTGGTGAACCATTCCGATTCCCAAGCCAGCTGCTTTAGATGGGGAGTCGAGGTTGACAACTTGACCGTTGACCGCGATTTCACCACTAGTTGGTTCAAGAAGCCCTGCTAACATGTTCATGAGCGTGGACTTACCAGCCCCATTTTCTCCTAAAAGTGCATGAATTTCACCTTTTCGTAGGTGCAGGTTGATTTTGTCGTTGGCAACAAATTCACCAAACACCTTGGTAATATCACGCATCTCAATGACATTTTCGTGTGCCATGTGCTCTTCCTTTCAGAGTCTTATTTTATTTCAATAAAACTTGCTAGTTTGTCTAGTAGCAAGCTTTACTGAGACAAAATGACTTTGTCTCAACTCTTAAAAAGCGGCCGATGGCCGCTTCCTAAGAAATAACTTCCATCCATTATTTTGCAGGAACTTTTACGCTTCCATCAAGGATTTTAGCTTTAGCATCTTCGACAGCTTTTTTACCTTCTTCTGAAAGGTTTGTTGTTACCAAGTCAACCCCTTTATCTTTCAATGAGTAAACGATCACTTGACCGCCAGGGAATTCACCTTTTTCTGCCTTGTTAGAAATATCTTTTACAGTTGTACCAACTTGTTTCAAAGTAGATGCAAGAACAAAGTTTGATTCTTTACCATCTTTAGAAGTGTATTTACCTTCTGCTTCTTGGTCACGGTCAACACCGATAACCCAAACTTTTTCATTTTCAGGACGGCTTTCGTTGAGTGATTTTGCTTCTGCAAAGACACCAGCACCTGTACCACCAGCTACTTGGTAAACAATATCTGCACCAGCTGCGTATTGTGCTGCTGCAATTGTTTTACCTTTAGCAGCATCACCAAATGAACCAGCGTAGTCAACTTGTACTTTGATAGATGGGTCTACTGAGGCAACACCTGCCTTGAAACCAGCTTCAAAACGAGAGATAACTTCTGACTCCTGCCCACCTACAAAACCAACTTGTTTTGTTTTAGTTGTTTTTGCTGCAGCTACACCTGCAAGGTAACCTGACTCATTATCAGCGAAAGTTACGCTCGCAACATTCTTTTGATCTTTAATCACATCATCAATCAAGACATAGTTCAAGTCAGAATGTTCTTTAGCTGCTTCTTCAACCGCATTGTGAAGGGCAAAACCAACACCGAAGATTAGGTTGTAACTTCCAGCCGCTTGTTGCAAGTTGTTAGCGTAGTCAGCTTCACTTGTTGATTGGAAGTAAGTGAAACCGTTATCTTTTGAAAGATTGTGTTCTTTACCCCAAGCCTGCAAACCTTCCCAAGCTGATTGGTTGAATGATTTATCATCAACACCACCAGTATCAGTGACGATTGCTGCTTTTGTCTTCACATCAGAAGATGAATCTGCCTTACGAGAAGAGCGGTTACCACATGCAGCAAGTCCAACTGCTGCCACTGCTACTAGGCCAAGACCTAGCCATTGTTTCTTGTTCATTACTGAACCTCCTAAATAAGATGTGCAACGATGTTGCAAGTATGGATTGGTTGGCCACAAGGACCGTGCCACTCAGAGAGCGACTCAGACTAATTTAAGTCTGTAAAAGAGTATGGAAGTAATTCCCCGACCGTCATCTCGACCGTCGATTTATCTTTTGCGACTAAGGTCACTTTTAGATCTTGTTCAAAAAATTCGACCATTACTTGGCGACAAGCACCACATGGTGAAATCGGTTTTTCAGTTTGACCATAAACAATCAGCTCTGAAAATTCTCTTTGCCCTTCAGATACAGCCTTAAAAATGGCTGTTCTCTCACCGCAATTGGTCAAAGGATAGCTAGCATTTTCGATATTCACTCCCGTGTAAACACTTCCGTCTTTTGCCACTAAAACTGCTCCGATAGGAAAGTGAGAATAGGGGACATAGGCTTTCTTGCTGGTTTCAATTGCCAGTTCAATCAACTCAGTAGTCGCCATCAGCCAATTCTCCTTTTAGAATTGCTACTCCAGCTGACGTTCCAATACGGGTCGCCCCTGCTTCAACAAAGGCAAGAGCATCTGCATAAGAACGAGCTCCACCAGCAGCCTTGACTCCCATATCAGGTCCAACTGTTTCACGCATTAATGTAACATCTGCTATCGTAGCACCACCAGTTGAGAAGCCAGTAGATGTTTTGACAAAGTCAGCTCCAGCTTTTTGGGCTAATTGGCAAGCTACAACTTTTTCTTGGTCGGTCAGCAGGCAAGCTTCAATAATGACTTTCACTAACTTGTCACCACTTGCTTCTACAACAGCACGGATGTCCGATTCAACCAAGGCTAAATTACCTGATTTGAGAGCCCCAACATTGATCACCATATCAATCTCATCTGCACCATTTTGAATAGCTTCTTTGGTCTCAAAAGCTTTCACAGTTGAAGTTGTTGCTCCCAAAGGGAAACCTACTACTGTGCAGACCTTGACATCTGTGCCTTCAAGCTCTTTTTTAGCATGTTCAACCCAGGTAGGATTAACGCAAACACTGGCAAAATCATACTCTCTAGCCTCAGACAACAAACTATCAATTTGTTTTTCTGTTGCATCTTGTTTTAAAAGCGTATGATCTATATATTTATTTAATTTCATATTCGGATTCTCCTGCAGTTTATGAGATAATTTCTATAATTTCTCGTAAACTTTGCACCCTATCATTTATTTTAACATATTTTTGAAAATCTGTAACTAGCTGAGGAGAAATTTTTCCATTTGTGTATACTTTTGCAACAATTTCTCCCTTTTGAACGGAATCTCCAACTTTCTTTTCAAAAACAATTCCTGTTTCATAGTCCAAGGCATCAGACTTGACTGAACGGCCTGCACCCAGTCTCATAGCATAAAGCCCAAATTCCATAGCTGGAAGAGCTGAGATAATACCCGTTTCCTGAGCAGGGATTTCCACCACATGGGCTACATTGACAGGACGATAGAGGTCTTCCAAGTCTCCACCTTGGGCTTGGACCATCTCCTCAAACTTAGCAAGCGCTTGTCCATTTTCAAGATGTTGGCGAACTTCTTCAACTGTCTTATTTACATTTGCCAGGCCAAGCATAATTTGAGCCAACTCACAGATGAAGTGGGTAATATCCTGACGGCCTTGACCTTGTAAAATCTCCAGTGCTTCAAGGATTTCCAGGCGATTTCCAATCGCTCGTCCCAAGGGCTGACTCATATCCGTAATGACTGCAACTGTTTTACGGCCTACTGCTTTCCCTAAATCCACCATGGTTTGAGCCAGTTCACGCGCCTCATCAACCGTCTTCATGAAGGCACCCTCACCGACAGTCACATCTAGCAAAATAGCATCCGCCCCTGCCGCAATTTTCTTGCTCATCACCGAACTCGCAATCAAAGGAATCGTGTCGACAGTTGCGGTCACATCACGAAGGGCATAGAGAAGCTTATCTGCTTTAACAAGCTGGTCTGATTGCCCAATGACAGATACACCAATGTCCTGTACCTGACGAATGAAATCCTCTTGACTACGTTCCACTTGATAGCCCTTGATAGACTCCAATTTATCAATTGTTCCACCAGTATGGCCGAGACCACGACCACTCATTTTTGCTACAGGCACACCGAAGCTAGCAACAAGAGGAGCTAAAATCAAGGTTACCTTATCGCCGACACCACCAGTAGAATGCTTGTCAACTTTCACACCATCAATGGCAGATAGGTCAAACTCTTGCCCAGTCTTGACCATCTTCATAGTCAAATCAGAAATTTCACGAGTCGTCATTCCTTTAAAATAAACAGCCATAGCAAAGGCAGACATCTGATAATCAGGTACAGTTCCTGATACATAGCCTTCTACTAGCCATTCAATTTCACTTGAAGTCAGTTCTTGACCGTCTCGTTTTTTTTGGATTAAATCAACTGCTCTCATTCTTTCACACTTCTAAGGATATAATATCCCTTGTCTTTTTTAATGATTTCACAATTGCCAAACACATCTTCCATCTTAGACTTGGCACTTGGAGCCCCTTGCTTTTTCTGAATGACGATTGTTAAATCTCCACCAGTTTCCAAGAAATCTTTACTTTTCTCGATGATTTCATGAACCACTTGCTTGCCCGCACGGATAGGAGGATTGGAAATGACATGGTCAAAATGTCCTTCAACTTGTTCATAGATATTGGACTGGAAAATCGTCGCTTCTACTTTATTTCGTTCAGCATTTTGTCGCGCCAAATCCAAGGCACGATTGTTGATATCGACCATGGTCGCCTGAACGCCGTAAGCCTTGACCAAGGACAAACCTAATGGACCGTAACCACAGCCTACATCAAGGACAGTTTCTCCTTGGTTGACCTCCAGACACTTGAGCAAAAGCTGACTTCCGAAGTCAACCATCTTCTTGCTAAAAACACCTGCATCCGTCAGAAAGGTCATTTTTTCTCCCAACAATTCTACTCGCAATTCATGTATGTCGTGAGCAGCGTCAGGATTTTCTGCATAATACATTTTACTCATGAAACTATTTTACCATAATTTGACTTAAATTGTAAATCGTTTACATATCCAGAATGAGACAAAAAGATTGAAGGAAGTTGCGTTACAATAACTCCCCTTCAATCTCTTTCAACTTTTATAAGCAACTTGTATTTCATCTAGGACTACAGCTATCATTACCATGATAAAACACATAACACAAAGTTTATTGTTTATCATCAGGCGCATTGTCAGCGCTATTTCTTTACTTTTAAATATTTCATTATCAATAGGATTCCCAACAAAATGTTTAGATAAAAGCCCAACTGATACGTTTTTGTCAGGAATTCCAAACTTGTCCAAAGTCGTATCAAATCTTCTAGTGACATGCGGAAGAAATAACCCTCTGTCGCAATCCATAGAACTAAAAAGAAATAACTACCAGCAGCAAGCCATTTCGTCCACCGTTTTTTTAGGAAGAAAGCAATCAAGAGCGAACAGATAAAGACAGCTGTTACAATGGCATGTTCCATCAAAAAAGTAAAACCGTAATAGGTTTCCACAAAACGTCTACCATTATCCGCATTCGCTCCTTTTAAAAAAGGTAGTGCAAAACTTAAAATAAAACAGAGTTCCAATAGGTAAGGTTTCAAGATTTTCATAGTACACCTCCTATAAGTTATAAACCCCAAAGCCCCCTTTATAGCTGATAAGTCAGTAGAAAGCAGCTCCTACTTCATCAATAAATTGTTCATCCTCTATCTACTTATATTATATACTATTGACTTACCACATTCAAGAAACCGCTTTATTTTTTTAACTTTTTATGGTATGATAGACAAAATATCTAGGGGAAAACAAATGACCAACGAATTTTTACATTTTGAAAAAATCAGTCGCCAGACTTGGCAATCTTTACATCGAAAGACGACACCTCCTTTGACAGAAGAGGAATTAGAATCCATCAAGAGTTTTAATGACCAGATTAGCTTGCAGGATGTTACCGATGTCTATCTCCCCCTAGCCCATCTCATCCAGATTTACAAGCGTACCAAGGATGATTTGGCCTTTTCAAAAGGGATTTTCCTTCAACGTGAAAGCAAATCCCAGCCTTTTATCATTGGGGTTTCTGGGAGTGTTGCCGTTGGAAAATCCACAACCAGTCGCCTACTTCAAATCCTACTGTCCCGTACACTTACAGATGCTACGGTTGAGTTGGTAACAACTGACGGCTTTCTCTATCCCAACCAGACCTTGATTGAACAAGGGATTTTAAATCGTAAGGGATTTCCTGAAAGCTATGATATGGAAGCTCTTCTCAACTTCTTGGACTGCATCAAAAATGGACAAGATGTGGATATTCCTGTCTACTCTCATGAAGTCTATGACATCGTCCCTGAAGCAAAACAACGAGTAAAAGCTGCTGACTTTGTGATTGTCGAGGGGATTAACGTCTTTCAAAATCCACAAAACGAGCGTCTCTATATTACTGACTTCTTTGACTTTTCCATCTATGTTGATGCTTCAGTTGATGACATCGAGAGTTGGTATCTAGACCGTTTCTTGAAAATCCTGAGCCTAGCCCAAAACGACCCTGATAGCTACTATTATCGTTTTACACAAATGCCGATTGGGGAAGTGGAATCCTTTGCCCATCAGGTCTGGACCAGTATCAATCTCACAAATCTACAAAATTATATTGAACCAACTAGAAATCGTGCAGAAGTGATTCTTCATAAAACAAAGAACCATGAAATCGATGAAATTTACTTAAAAAAATAATTTTCCCTTGTCAAAACGTAAGTTTTCAGATATAATGGTATAGTTAGTAAATATGGAGGTAAGAACATTGGCAAACATTAAATCAGCTATCAAACGCGCTGAATTGAACGTTAAACAAAACGAAAAGAACTCAGCTCAAAAATCAGCTATGCGTACTGCTATCAAAGCTTTCGAAGCAAACCCATCTGAAGAACTTTTCCGTGCTGCTAGCTCAGCTATCGATAAAGCAGAAACTAAAGGTTTGATTCACAAAAACAAAGCAAGCCGCGATAAAGCTCGTCTTTCAGCTAAACTTGCTAAATAAGAAACAGTCCATAGAGGCTGTTTTTTTGTCTCCAAATAGGAAAAGGTAGAAAATGAAAATTGCAATTATCGGATATTCTGGTGCTGGTAAGTCAACGCTAGCTGAAAAGTTATCTCTCTACTACTCCATCCCAAAACTTCATATGGACACACTCCAATTTCAACCTGGTTGGCAAGACAGTGACCGTGATTGGATGTTAACCGAGATGAAAAATTTTCTCACCAAGCATGAAGCTTGGGTCATCGATGGTAATTATTCTTGGTGTTATTACGAAGAAAGAATGCAGGAAGCTAACCAAATCATCTTTTTAAACTTCTCTGCTTGGAATTGTTTGCTAAGAGCCTTTAAGCGCTATTTAAAATACAGAGGAAAAGTGAGAGAAAGCATGGCTAAGGGATGCCCCGAGCAATTCAACTGGGAATTTATTCGTTGGATTCTCTGGGATGGTCGAACAAAAAATGCTAAGGATAGATACCAATATTTAAACAATACTTACCCAGAAAAGATGCGTATTCTCCATTCTCAAGCAGAGATTGATTGTTTTTTGCAATCTCTTAAAAAATAGACGGTAGAGCAACATTTCATTAAGGTCACAGTATGGACTGAATGACTAAAAAAGGAAGATTTTCATCCAGAAAGTCTTCCTTTTGTGTTCTCTTTTATTCAGCAATCAAGGTTTCTAATCCAACCTTCATCATATCGGTGAAGGTATTTTGACGTTCTTCTGCAGTCGTGTCCTCATCTGGATTAACCAAGCTATCAGAGATTGTCATAATAGCTAGCGCGTCAACATGGTGTTGGGCTGCCAGATAGTAAAGTGCTGCTGCTTCCATTTCCACAGCCTTGACTCCCCATTTACCAAGCTCGATGTTCTTTTCAAAGTAGTTTGAATAAAAGACATCAGATGACAAAACGTTCCCAACGTGGGTTGTCATACCGAGATTTTTGGCAATATGATAAGCCTTATCTAGCAAATCAAAGCTAGCGATTTGTGGGAAATCGTACTGTGGCCAGTCATTGCGGATGATGTTAGAGTTGGTTGCAGCTGCCTGCGCCAAAACCAATTCACGTACGTGGACATCTGCATTCAAAGATCCTGCAGTTCCCACACGAATCAATTTTTTCACTCCGTAGTCAACAATTAACTCACGCGCATAAATCGAAATAGATGGCATTCCCATCCCAGTTCCCATAACAGATACACGGTGACCCTTGTAAGTACCAGTGTAACCAAACATGTTACGCACTTCGTTAAAACAAACAGCATCTTCAAGGAAATTCTCCGCAATAAATTTCGCACGAAGAGGATCCCCTGGAAGAAGAATTTTATCAGCAATTTCACCCTGCTGAGCAGCAATATGGATAGACATAATTTATGATACAAAGAGCGACAAGAAAACGACTGAAAATTAGGAATCTGACGAGAAATCCTGATTTTTCAGTCAGATTATCTATTTTCCAAGTTTTCCGCTCGTGTTCAAATCAGAACACACGCTCTACCTTTCTTTATTTTATATTGAGAAAGATACCAAACCCGTCAAAAAGCAAAGGGAAAATAGGAGTTGGGCGCAGTGAGCGATGCTCGCTAGACCAACTATCTTTTTCCCACTGCTTTTAGGGTGGGGTCAATTCCTTTCTTAATTTTGATGATATTGAGAAGATTAGAACGGCTTCAATTCAAACCCGAACTCCCCTTCTCTTCTGAGTTTTTAGAAAAGTTTTCCGCTCGTGTTCAAATCAAAACACGCGCTCTACCTTTCTTTTTTATATTTTATATTGAGAAAGATACCAAACCCGTTAAAAAGCCAAAGGGAAAATAGGAGTGGGGCGCAGTGAGCGATGCTCGCTAGACCAACTATCTTTTTCCCACTGCTTTTATGATGGGTTCAATTCCTTTCTTTCTTAATTTTGATAATATTGAGAAGAGTAGATCGGATTCAATTCAAACCCGAACTCCCCTTCCTTTCTAAGTTTTTAGAAAAGTTTTTCCGCTCATGTTCAAATTAGAACACCTCACTATACCTTTCTGTTTAATTTTGTTCTCTCACAGATAGCTACCTGAGTTCTATTCAAGCTCAGGTAGTACTTTCTTATAAACTAAATCATCTCATTCTTGAATAGTAGGATTTTTTACAAGACATCGTCATCAGAAATCTTAGAATTTAATGTTGTTCCCCAATGGGTAATTTTACGGTGGGGTTGAGCTAAAATTGGTCTGTTTTCATAGATTGTTTGCCATCTATTCCATAGTAGACCTGTCTTTTTCTCAATCTTAATTCGCAGATTTCTCATGTTTCCTTTGATTGGGAGGTTGAGGACAAAACCTGCAGTCTGGTTGCGACCGTTTCCTTCCCAAGAACGACTACGAACAACTTGGTTTCCATCTTTGTCTACTGTAACTTCTTCCCAAGTTATAGAGTAGCGGGCAATATAAGCTCCACTATGTTGAATTGTCAATGTTTTGTCTTTCACAGGCGTTTGACTGATTGGTTGAACTGGCTTAGAAACTTGTGTCGCCGTCTCACCATTCGTAGCGATAAAGCGGAAAACTTCTACTTCTGCAAGACTGAGGGCTTGATTGTTCTTACGTAGTTGCACACGAACACGGCGTCCCAATTTCCCATTTAATTGAACATCCAAGCTCGTTCCGTCAAGTTTAGAAACATACTGTCTAGCAACTTCTGTTCCTTTTTCATCATATAAAATCACATCAAAGTCTGACAGACGTTTGGAAACGTCTCCATCCCCACGGTTATGAAGGCGGACAAGCCCAACCTGTTCCGTACGACCTAAATCAACTTCCCACCAAGGTTGGTTTTCAGACTTAGTATGTGTGTTAGACTGTTGGCTATAACTACTATTGGTAATTCCATCTAAGGCATAACTTGCATCTCCCTCAAAAACAGTGGAACTTTTCTTAACCTGTTTTTTCCAAGCGATATTCTCAGCACGGTATACTTGTACTTCTGCAAGACTGAGGGCATTATAGCCTTCTAGCTCAATCCGAACATAGCGCGCTCTTTTATAGTTAATCGCAATTTGTGCTGACACATCTTTAAGAGATGTTATGCGTTTTCTCTCAATTTCTTTACCAAAACTATCTAAAAGAATGACATCAAAGTTTGCCAATCTATCCTGGGCAGTGTCTGTGCGGTTGTAAATATTGATTTGGCGAATGGTTTCTTCTTTAGCCAAATCTACTTGCCACCAAGGCTTAGATTGGAAGTTTGTATGAGTGACAGAATTGTGATCATAGTTACCATCCACAGCTCTTCTAGCATCTCCTCCGAAAGCTGTCGAACTTTGAGTAACCTGTTTTCCTAAGGCAATATTTTCCATTGGTTCAGCGCTTGGTTGACTAGAAGATTGAGGCAGAGCCTGTTTCTTAAAGAATCGCACTTTATCTAATTTCGGATCACGATAACCATGTTTATCCAAGGTAGCTCGTTTACCAATATTAAAGTTAGGAATATCATTCATTCGACTTTCAAAATAGCCACGAGAACGGTGTTTAAAGCGTGAATTACCTGTAAATGTAACAATATCACGATCATTATGAATCAAGGGAGTCACAACATTATCATTATCAACCACATAATGCTTAATTTTCCCACTAACAGCTAATTTACGGCTTTCCAAACCAACATCCCAGAAACCATTCTTAGCATTCCAAACAGTTCTGGAAGTAATCACTTTAGGAGCACTGAAAGTCGTCACTTTCCGTAATACATGGTTATAAAAATCAGGATATTTTTGGTAAGCTTCAACCGCTGCAATCTGAGCTAGGTAACCTCCAAGAGAATGACCTGTCATATACAACTTGGTAATACTTGTATCCTTGGCTAATTCCCCAACAACCTTACGGATATCGTCCGCTTGAGCTGGTTTATTTCCACCAAATAAAACCAAATCTGCACTTAAATCCTTGGCGTCATTAACTCGCGTTCCACGAATAGCCAACATGTGCACCGTTCCATCTTTGAGATAAGGAAGGTCGCTCTTGGTCTCAAATAAGAAAGCATCCAGACCACTATCTGTATGGTAGGCTTTTTTCATCTTCCAGAAAGGAGCCAATTCATTGTGCATGAGTTTGTATTCTTGACGGTCAAGATAGAGACTAGGGAAAGGATTCTTATGATCTAAAATTTTCTCAATATAATCATCGTCTCGATAGGCTAACTCCATAAAGAGAAGAGAATCACGGTCTGTGACATACCATTCTTTCTTATTGTCATCTTCTCCATCTGCCAAACCATCCCCATCACTGTCTGCTAGCAAGGGATGACTGTTATATCCTAGATAATCCTTACCATCTTTGTTGTAAACATAAAGTTCATCTTTGTTTTTGATGCCATCTTGGTCATCATCCCCTTCCAAATCGAGAACTTTTTCACCATAGAGAGATTCATCAATCAAATCATTTTCTAAATGCAATTCCCCTTTGGAAATCTTCACCAAATCTTCTGCGGTTAGAGAACGAGTATTTGTTGGTTTTTCTGTCACAACTTCTTCTTTAGTTTCTTCGACAGGAGCAAGAATAGGTGAGTCTTGAGCTGGCTCTGTTATCTCTACTTTTGACTCTTCCTTTTTGTTTTCAATAACTTCACTTGCTTCCGGAAGCGGTTGAGGAGCTAGTCTTGGCTCCTCTGTAAGAGGAGTTTCTAGTTTTGGAGCAACATTTTCCGGCTTTCTCAATTCCTCCTTAGAATCTAGCACTCTTGTTGCCACTTCAGATGTTACATCTTGCTTTAGTTCATTGGCTGAAATTCCAACTGGAGCTAGAAATGCAAAGCCGACTGCAACAGATACAACTCCGATACTTAATTTTTTTATGCCAAAGCGCATAATTCGTTGACCAATTTTCATTATTCTTTATCTTTCTTTTCGTTTATTTATAAGCAGACTCAAACTAAATCTCCTTGTCCCCTATCTAGGACAAGACTGAGAAATTCAGAAAGTAATACTCTTCGAAAATCTCTTCAAACCACGTCAGCGTCGCCTTACCGTAGATATGGTCACTGACTTCGTCAGTCTTATCTACAACCTCAAAACTGTGTTTTGAGCAACCTGCGGCTAACTTCCTAGTTTGCTCTTTGAATTTCATTGAGTATAAATTCATTCTTATCTCTTCTTATCATACTAGTCTGCTTGGCTAGGAAGCTAATGCTAGTATCCTAGAATCTTGTCTTTCACAATGCTAACTATCAGACTCTTTCAGTTACAAGAGTAGGAAGAAACCCATAGTCTACCTATGTTTCTTCTTTGTTCCGAATAGGCAGTCAATCATGAAAAGGTAGAGGCATTCCCCCTTTTAAATCTTTTTTCTTACAATTCTGCAAGAATCGCTTTAAGCAAGCCTTTGAAATCACCTTTAACACGTTCAGTAACTTCTACAACTTCTTCGTGGTTGAGTTCTTCTTGGAAACCAGCCGCAAAATTAGTGATACATGAAATACCAAGAACTTTCAAGCCAGAGTGGGCTGCCACGATCACTTCAGGAACCGTAGACATACCGACTGCATCAGCTCCCAGTGTCTTATAAGCGCGAATTTCTGCTGGTGTTTCATAAGTCGGACCAGTTACACCGATATAGACACCTTCATCAAGCTTAATACCAAGTTTTTTAGCCACTTCATGGGCAGTAGCACGGTATTCTGGTGTGTAGGCCTTAGACATATCTGGGAAACGAGGACCAAAGTCATCCAAGTTTTCACCCATCAATGGGTTCTGACCTGTCATGTTGATATGGTCTGAGATAGCCATCAAAGTACCAGGACCATATCCAATACCACCAGCTGCATTGGTTACAATGACACCTTCACATCCAAGAACTTTCATGACACGAACTGGGAAAGTCACGACTTCTAGAGGATTGCCTTCGTAGAAATGGAAGCGACCTTGAAGAGCCAAGACCTTGCGCCCTGCCAGTTCACCATATACCAATTTCCCAGCGTGACCAACTACTGTAGAGCGGCCCCAGTTTGGAATATCCGCATAGTCTACTACAACTGGATTTTCGATTTCTTCTGCCAATTCTCCAAGACCTGACCCAAGGATTAGACCGAACTCAGGCGCTTGAATTCCCTTGTCTTTCAGGAAAGCAGCTGTTTCATTGATTTTGTCTAAAAATGTCATTGTGTATTTCCTTTATTATTATTTTTAAGCATTTGACCGATTTTGTCAAAGGTTTTTGCATTGCGAATTGTAATATTGCGATAGAAAGGCATCTTGAGCAAGTACTTGTGATAGGCAGTCTTAGAGTAGGTTTCCTCAGAGAATTTTCCCCAGAAAATCCCAAGTTTTCCAAAATGAAGCACCTCATCTTTCAGCTCTAAACTTTCAACTGTCGCGATGACTTGATCTACGTCCAAACCCTCAGTGTAAAAGAGAACGTCTTTTCTTGCCAAGTCTTCGTTCCACCAAGCTGGTAAATTTTCAAGTTCATCTTCATAGTCTTCTTGACTCAGTAGGGAAAAACTCTGAATAAATGGATAATGGATTTCAAAGAAAGTCTCTAACTTTTCAACCAATTGGGCTTTGGGAGCTGTCGAAGTAAAGAAAATGTTGCCACTGTTGATGTAGGTTTCAACCTTTTCCAGTCCCAAGTCTGTCAATTCTTGACGAAGCTCCGCCATGACGACCTTATTCTTGCCACCAACATTGATACCTCTAACCAGCAAAGCATAGCGCGTCATCTTATACCAATTTATCTAAGAAACTTTCACCAATCATGGCAGTTTCAACACCAAAATTATCCGCAACTGTTGCTGAGATGTCTGCAAAATGTCCAACTGGAATGACACCATTGCCTTTAAAGGCAGGGCTGTAGGCCAACAATGGAATATATTCACGAGTGTGGTCAGTTCCAGCATAGGTTGGGTCATTTCCATGGTCCGCAGTAATCAAAAGAAGATCATTCTCTCTCATGGCTGCGATAATTTCAGGCAAGCGTTCATCAAACTCATGCAAGCAATCACGGTAGCCATGAGCATTACGACGGTGTCCATAAAGGGCATCAAAGTCAACTAGGTTTGTGAATGAGAATCCTTTTTCAAACTCAGCAAGTCCCATAGTCTTCAATAGTGTATCAATTCCATGACTATTTGACTTGTTGTGACCCATGTCATGGTTGATACCAGCACCGTTAAAGATATCGTTGATTTTACCCACAGCATAAGTATCGATACCAGCCTCATTCAATTTATCCAAAACAGTTGGGGAAAATGGAGATACAGCCAAGTCACGACGGTTTGCCGTACGAGTGAAGTTACCTGGTTCACCTACATAAGGGCGAGCAATGATGCGACCAAGAAGGGCAGGACGCTCAAGGGTAATCGAACGAGCGTATTCACAGATACGGTACAATTCATCCAAAGGAATAATGTCTTCGTGGGCAGCAATCTGCAAAACAGGGTCAGCTGAAGTATAGATAATCAACTCTCCAGTTTCCATCTGACGTGGTCCAAAATCATCGATAACAGCCGTTCCTGAATAAGGTTTGTTGGCTTCACGAATAACCTTGCGTCCTGAGAATTCTTCGATTTTTGTCAGGATTTCTTCTGGGAATCCGTTCCAGAAAGTATCGAAAGGCTCAGTAATGTTGAGTCCCATGATTTCCCAGTGTCCAGTCATAGTATCCTTACCAAGAGATACTTCCTCTAATTTTGTTGCATATCCAGTTGGATTGCTTTCAGCTGCTACAGTCTTAAGAGGAGTTTCACGAGGAATATTTCCAAGACCTATTTTAGCCATGTTTGGGACATTCAAACCAACTGTTTTTGAAATGTGTCCCAGTGTGTCAGAAGCTCCATCTGGAACCCCTGCATTGACAAAGTTATTAGCATCTGGTGCTGCACCGATTCCTACAGAATCCAGTACCACCAAATGAATACGATTAAATTTAGACATCTTATGCCCCCTTCTATTTTCCTTTTTTTGAAGTTGAAATCTGAACTCCATCTCGTCCAGCAACGATTACCTTATCCACCATTTGGTTGAATAAACCATGCTCCACAACACCAACGACATGGTCCAATTCTTGTCCAAAAGCAATTGGATTTTCAATGACATCCAAGGCGAGGTCAATGATAAAATTCTGCATATCCGTCACAAAACGTTGGCCGTCTTTTTCACGGAAACTTGGTTTGTAGCCAGCTCGCTCAAAACGACGAAAGACTTGTTCTGCGCCATACTGAACCACTTCTACTGGCAATTTAAAAGCACCTAGTTTTTCGACCAGCTTGCTTTCATCCACCACCCAAATGTATTCTTTTGATGGTGTTGCGACCACCTTTTCCATGAGAAGGGCACCACCACCGCCTTTGATTCCGTTAAACTGACTATCCACTTCATCCGCGCCATCAACCGTCACATCGACAAAGTCTACTTGGTCAATAGACTTGAGCGGGATATTAAGGCCTTCTGCCTGTTTAGTGGTCACACTAGAAGTTGTTACAGCTGTAATCTGCAATCCTTCTTCCTTGATACGACGACCGATTTCTTCTACAAAATAATAGGCAGTCGAGCCTGTTCCAAGTCCAACGACCATTCCATCGCTCACGAACTCAGCAGCCTTGATACCTGCCATTTTCTTCAGATTTTCCACCGATTTACCTCCATCATTCTCAGTTCTTATTCTACTATGAAATCGCTTTTTATTCAAGTAAAAAGATCAAATTTACATTTTTTATCAATCTTTCTTTGAAAACATGCATTTTATTTTTATAAAACGAATAAAAATGAATTTATCTTTTATGTATTTGCTTTGTTCATCTCTTTCCAGTTCCAAAAACAAGACCTTAACTTTGATACGTCTAGTTTAGCATTAAAGCAGGCGCATTTCAAGAATCATAAATTAAGAGAAGGAAGTGGGTTTATCTATCTATTTTAAACAAGTTTATCTTTGCTTACCCTCTCTTGTTGACAAATAATTTTCATTACTTTAGGAATACAATTACTAATCTCCGTTGGCAAAACCACATACTGTTCTTGAGCTAGTTCTTGGGCAATAGCTGAATGAAGATGGGTCGCTACCGTCACACATTCGTAGAGACTGGCCTGTCGGAATTGGCCTGCAAATCCTGCAATCATTCCAGCAAGAGTATCTCCCATCCCCCCAGTCGCCTGATAGGGACCGCCGACCTGTAACTGGTAATAATCAGATTGGCTAGCTTGCCAAATACGAGTAGCCGGACCTTTCTCCACCAAAATTGTTCCTTGAGGAAATGAAGTCAGGGCACTAGCTGTTGCATCTTCCTTTTGCTTTTCAATAGCAATACCAGACAGCTTTTCCCATTCTTTTTGGTGGGGAGTTAGGATAAGCTGGTTAGACGGAAACGACAAACTTGTCCTAGCAAGAATGGTCAGGGCACCACCATCTACAATCAAAATCTGATTCTGTTTTAAGCTAGCAAAGACCTGTTTGACTAGATCTTCTCCAAAAGCATCGTCTCCTAAACCAGGTCCCAGCAAGACAACTTCTGCCTTCTCCAACTGCTCTTTTAACAATTGCTTGTCTTGAAGAGAAAATGCCATAGCCTCAGGTAAATGGCTGTGCAGAGCTGGAATATTTTCCCTGTCCGTTCCAACGGTCACCAATCCTGCACCACTCTTAACAGCAGCTAGTGCAGCCATAATGATAGCACCTCCATAAGGATAAGTGCCACCAAGCAGCAGCAGACGACCATGGTCTCCTTTATGACTTGTACGAGAACGTTCAATAATAACTTTTTCTAGTAAAGTTTGATCAATCACTTTCATCGTTTTTTCCTCTCGCTTTTATTATACAACAAAAAGGAGGCGCAGACCTCCTTTTGTAATCTTATATCTAAAATTTAATACTCATTTCTGCCATTTCAGATATAGCTATAGAAAATACACTCTCTTCAGCGATTTTTCTCTTATTTTCTATCCAATGTCCGAAGTGCTGCCTGATAAGTTTGCTCCATTAGCATGGTAATGGTCATAGGGCCTACACCTCCAGGAACTGGTGTGATGTGGCTAGCAAGTGGGGCAACTGCCTCATAGTCAACATCTCCACAGAGCTTCCCATTTTCATCGCGGTTCATACCGACATCAATGACAACCGCACCTGGTTTGACAAAGTCAGCAGTCACAAACTTAGCACGACCGATTGCGACTACAAGAATATCTGCTTTAGCAGCCACCTTGGCAAGATTATGGGTGCGTGAATGGGTCAAGGTTACTGTTGCATTTTTGGCTAAAAGAAGCTGGGCCATGGGTTTTCCAACAATGTTTGAACGACCGATGACGACCGCATTTTTACCTTCTAATTCAATCCCATATTCATGAAACATTTCCATAATTCCTGCAGGTGTCGAAGGAATCATGACTGGATGACCAGACCAGAGACGCCCCATGTTTAAGGGATGGAACCCATCCACATCCTTTTCTGGATCAATAGACAATAGAACCGCCTCTTCATCAATGTGTTTTGGTAATGGCAACTGGACCAAAATCCCATGCCAAGCTGGATCCTGATTATATTTAGCAATCAGGTCTAACAATTCCTCTTGAGCAATGGTCTCTGGAACTCGCACTACTTCGCTACGGAAACCAGCCGCAAGAGCTGACCTCTCCTTGTTGCGAACGTAGACTTGGCTGGCTGGATTATCCCCAACCAAAATCACTACCAAACCAGGTACTAGACCTGTTTCTTCCTTTAATTTTGCAGTCTTTTCAGCCAATTGCCCCTGCAATTTGACCGCTAAAGCTTTCCCATCAATGATCTGTGTCATATCACTTCTCTTTTCTTTCAAATATCTTCCATTATAGCAAAAACTGCCTGCACCCCCTAACACTTATTTCCTAGGCTATCCTATAGTTTCAAACTATAAGAAAAATCTCTGGTTGAGCTTTTCACTAATCTTGTCTTGAAATTTTAAAATAGATTATAAAACCTTACTCAAGAAGTCTTTAGTCCGTTGTTCTTGGGTTTGTTCAAAAATCTGTTCAGGTATTCCGTCTTCAACAACCACACCGTCTGCCATAAAGATGACACGATCTGCCACCTCACGGGCAAATCCCATCTCATGTGTTACGATAACCATGGTCATTCCTGACTTGGCTAGATCTTGCATAACAGCCAATACCTCACCCACCATTTCAGGATCCAAGGCTGAAGTTGGCTCGTCAAAGAGTAAAACATCTGGTTCCATAGCCAACCCACGCGCGATAGCAATCCGTTGCTGCTGCCCACCTGACAAACTCTGTGGATAAGCGTCTGCCTTATCCGGCAAACCAACTTTTTCCAACAGCTCTTGAGCTCTCTTCTCAGCAACTGCCTTGCTTTCACCTTTGGTCTTGATAGGTGACAAGGTAATATTTTCCATCACAGTCATATTAGGAAAGAGGTTAAATTGTTGGAAAACCATGCCCATCTTCTCACGCATGGCAAAGAGGTCATTCTTCTTGTCCGTAATATCGACTCCCTCAAAGATAACCTTCCCCTTGGTTGCTTCCTCCAACAAATTCATAGAGCGAAGCAAGGTAGATTTCCCGCTCCCCGAAGGACCGATGATAACGACAACTTCTCCTCTTTTAATCTCGAGGTTGATGCCCTTCAATACTTCATTCTTTCCAAAAGATTTATGTAAATTTTCAATTTTTATCAAGATTTCTGTCATTATTTCTTATCTCCTTGTCCCATATGTTTTTCAAAAGCTTTCAAGGCTACTGTCAGAATAGAGGTCATAATCAAGTAGTAAAATGCTGCAAATAAAAGTGGTGTTAAAGGTAGATAGGTTGTTGTAGAAACTGTTGTAGCCCCATTCCACAACTCCATGACCCCAATAGCTGATAAGAGGGAGCTGTCCTTGATAATGGTGATAAATTCGTTCCCCAATGCTGGCAAAATATTTTTGATTGCTTGTGGCAAAATCACATACCGCATCGCATTTTTAGGACGAATCCCTAAAGAATAGGACGCCTCTAACTGCCCCTTAGGAACCGCATTAATCCCAGCACGAACAGTCTCAGAAACATAAGCACCACTGTTCATAGAAATAATCAAAATCCCTGGAATCAGACGAGAAAGATCAACACCCAAAATCCCAACCTGAATAGTCGGAGCATTGATGTGCATAAGAGCAAAGGTAATCATAATCTGAACCATCATAGGTGTCCCACGGAAAATCCAAACGTACAAGTTGGCCAGCCAAACAAGCGGTTTAAACTTTGAACGTTGCCCAAAAGCCAAGACAACCCCCAAAATGGTTCCCAAAATGACAACACAGATAGAAATAAGAACCGTCACAACAGCCCCATAGTTAAAATAAGGTAAATACTTAGGTAAAAAAGAAAAATTCATAGTCACACTGCTTTCTAAAATAGAATACTGTATGATTATAACGTATATTGAATTAAAATTCAAATCTTTTATCCAATTTATTTAAAAATCTTTAAACTAGCAGAATTAGCGAGAAATCTTAGTTTTTTTCTAGTCAAGTTGGCCTCCTTTATGGTAAAATAGTAACGATAAGAAATGAAGGAGAATCAAAATGGAATCACATTTGGTTAGAATCATCAACCGCCTTGAAGCAATGGCAAACGATGGCGGAAATTTAAAACGTAATTTTGAACGCGAAGGAGTTGTTGTTGCAGAAGTTGCGTACAGCCACGACGAAGAAAACGGCTCAATCTTTACCCTTCGTGACGTAGAAGCTCGCGAAACGTATACGTTTGATAGCATTGACTTAATTGCAATGGAGATTTACGAACTTCTCTACTAATCTAAAACAAGCTGGGATTGTCCCTGCATGTCTAACCAAAATCCTTTTTGTCTCACAAATAGGATTTTTTTATAGTCCAAATTCACAAAAATTTTCATTGCAACAACTTTTCAAAGCTGCAATCTTTTTACTTGCTTTACACCCCAATCCTGTTATAATGAGAGTATAGGAATTTGACTATTTTTGACCTTTAAACAGATCAGGATAAAGAAAGAAATGAGGTAGATGTATGCTTTGTCAAAACTGTAAAATCAACGACTCAACAATTCATCTTTACACCAATCTCAATGGAAAACAAAAACAAATTGACCTCTGTCAAAACTGCTACAAGATTATCAAAACAGATCCTAACAATAGCCTCTTCAAAGGTATGACGGATCTGAACAATCGTGACTTCGATCCCTTTGGTGATTTTTTCAATGACCTAAACAATTTCAGACCTTCTAGCAATACTCCTCCTATTCCCCCAACCCAATCAGGTGGAGGTTACGGTGGAAACGGCGGTTATGGTTCCCAAAATCGTGGTTCTGCTCAAACTCCACCAGCAAGCCAAGAAAAAGGCCTGCTGGAAGAATTTGGTATCAACGTAACTGAGATTGCCCGTCGTGGAGACATTGACCCCGTTATTGGGCGCGACGATGAGATTATCCGTGTCATCGAGATTCTCAATCGTAGAACCAAGAATAATCCTGTTCTTATCGGTGAACCGGGTGTCGGAAAAACTGCCGTTGTCGAAGGCCTAGCTCAGAAAATTGTTGATGGTGATGTTCCACATAAACTCCAAGGCAAACAAGTCATCCGTCTGGATGTGGTTAGCTTGGTGCAAGGAACGGGGATCCGTGGACAATTTGAAGAACGCATGCAAAAACTCATGGAAGAAATTCGCAAACGTGAGGACATCATCCTCTTTATCGATGAAATCCATGAAATTGTCGGTGCTGGTTCTGCGAGTGATGGTAATATGGACGCAGGAAATATCCTCAAGCCAGCCCTTGCTCGTGGGGAACTGCAACTGGTCGGCGCTACTACCCTCAATGAATACCGTATCATTGAAAAGGATGCTGCCCTCGAGCGTCGTATGCAGCCTGTCAAGGTTGATGAACCAACGGTGGAAGAAACAATCACTATCCTCAAAGGGATTCAAAAGAAATACGAAGACTACCACCACGTTCAATATACCGATGCTGCAATTGAAGCAGCTGCAACTCTTTCCAATCGTTACATCCAAGATCGCTTCTTACCTGACAAGGCCATTGACCTCCTAGATGAAGCTGGTTCTAAGATGAATTTGACCTTGAATTTTGTAGACCCTAAAGTCATTGATCAGCGCTTGATTGAGGCTGAAAATCTCAAGTCTCAAGCTACACGAGAAGAAGATTTTGAAAAAGCCGCCTACTTCCGTGACCAGATTGCCAAATATAAGGAAATGCAAAAGAAAAAGGTCACAGACCAGGATACTCCAATCATCAGTGAAAAAACCATTGAGCATATTATTGAACAGAAAACCAACATCCCTGTTGGTGATTTAAAAGAGAAAGAACAATCTCAACTCATCCATCTAGCCGAAGATCTCAAGTCTCATATTATTGGCCAAGATGATGCAGTCGATAAGATTGCTAAGGCTATTCGCCGTAATCGTGTCGGTCTTGGTACGCCTAACCGTCCAATTGGAAGCTTCCTCTTTGTCGGACCAACTGGGGTCGGTAAGACAGAACTTTCCAAACAATTAGCTATCGAACTCTTTGGTTCTGCTGATAGTATGATTCGCTTTGATATGAGTGAATACATGGAAAAACACAGTGTGGCTAAGTTGGTCGGCGCTCCTCCAGGTTATGTTGGCTATGATGAGGCTGGTCAATTAACTGAAAAAGTTCGCCGCAATCCATATTCTCTCATCCTTCTCGATGAAGTGGAAAAAGCTCACCCAGATGTTATGCACATGTTTCTACAAGTCTTGGACGATGGTCGTTTGACAGATGGGCAAGGACGGACCGTTAGCTTCAAGGATGCCATCATTATCATGACCTCAAATGCAGGTACAGGTAAGTCTGAAGCCAACGTTGGATTTGGGGCTACTAGAGAAGGACGTACCAACTCTGTTCTCGGTGAACTCGGCAACTTCTTTAGCCCAGAGTTTATGAACCGTTTTGATGGCATTATCGAATTTAAGGCTCTCAGCAAGGATAATCTCCTTCAGATTGTCGAGCTCATGCTAGCAGATGTTAACAAGCGCCTCTCTAGCAACAACATTCATTTGGATGTAACTGACAAGGTCAAGGAAAAGCTGGTTGACCTAGGTTATGATCCAAAAATGGGAGCACGCCCACTTCGTCGGACTATTCAAGACTATATTGAGGACGCAATCACTGACTACTACCTTGAAAATCCAAGCGAAAAAGACCTCAAAGCAGTTCTGACTAGCAAGGGAAACATTCAAATTAAGTCTGCCAAAAAAGTTGAAGTAAAAACTTATGAAAAAGAAGTATAAATCCTATAGAAAAGGAGTAGAAAATGAAAATTTTCTGCTCTTTTTACTAAAATAACTATAAGTTCTTGACAGCTCTGCCTTTGTCCATTATGATAATAATAAAGATACTAGATAATGAGGAAAATGCAATGGCAAACCCAACTTTCGGAGAAAAAAAAAGCAAATACAGACTATGTTGCACGCTATGGAGTGTATGCAGTTATCCCTGACGCTAAACAAAAACAAATTGTTCTTATTCAAGCACCTAATGGCGCTTGGTTCCTACCAGGTGGCGAAATTGAAGCAGGTGAAAATCATCAGGAAGCCCTAAAGCGTGAATTGATTGAAGAGCTTGGTTTCACAGCTGAAATTGGTACCTATTATGGACAGGCTGATGAATACTTCTACTCTCGTCATCGTGATACCTACTACTACAATCCTGCCCACCTCTATGAAGCGACTTCTTTCAAAGAAGTGCAAAATCCACTAGAAGACTTTAATCATATTGCCTGGTTCCCTATTGACGAGGCTATCCAAAATCTTAAACGTGGTAGCCATAAATGGGCCATCCAATCTTGGAAAAAACAGCATAAGATTGACTAATACTCTTCGAAAATCTCTTCAAACCACGTCAGCGTCGCCTGACCGTAGATATGGTCACTGACTTCGTCAGTCTTATCTACAACCTCAAAACTGTGTTTTGAGCAACCTGCGGCTAGCTTCCTAGTTCGCTCTTTGATTTTCATTGAGTATAAATCAAGCGACTTTATTCAAAAAGTGCTATAATAGAATTAGAAAATCGGAGGAAATATTATGAAGCTTATCAATACGACAAACTCACACTCGCAACTTGTAAAAAATCAGCTAGAAAGTACCGATGCAACCCTTGTTGAGGTTTATTCTGCAGGGAATACAGATGTTATTTTTACCCAAGCGCCGCTTCACTATGAAATCCTCATCTCAAACAAACACCGTGCTATTCGTGAGCCTGAAATCGAAACCATTCAAGAATTTTTCTTGAAACGTAAAATTAATAAGAACTCTATTGATGAAGCCAATATCAAGACACTCTACTCAGAGAAATTAATTGGAATTTCAATCCCAATCCAGTGAGGAAATTGAGTAAAAACTCTACTTGAGCGAAAGTCCAATAAGTCTTCCCACAATAAAACGCATAGTATTGAGGTACACTGTACACTCGCTATTATGCGTTTTTATATAGTAGATTGAAACTATAATAGTACACCTCTACTTCTAAAACATTGTTAGAAATCGATTTGACTGTCCTGATCGATTTGTCCTATTCTTATTTCATTTTATAGTCATTTAGTTTTAAAAAGCATTCCAAACATTCAAAAATAG
>NZ_MWSM01000026.1 GCF_002087075.1 Streptococcus pseudopneumoniae ATCC BAA-960 = CCUG 49455 | reverse complement strand
TCCCTCTTTTATGATATAATAGAAACATGAACTTAAAAACTACTTTGGGCCTTCTTGCTGGGTGTTCTTCCCACTTCGTTTTAAGCCGTCTTGGACGTGGAAGTACGCTCCCAGGGAAAGTCGCCCTTCAATTTGATAAAGATATTTTACAAAACCTAGCTAAGAACTACGAGATTGTCGTGGTCACTGGAACAAATGGAAAAACCCTGACAACTGCCCTCACTGTCGGCATTTTAAAAGAGGTTTATGGTCAAGTTCTAACCAACCCAAGCGGTGCCAACATGATTACAGGAATTGCAACAACCTTCCTAACAGCCAAATCTTCAAAAACTGGGAAAAATATTGCCGTCCTCGAAATTGACGAAGCCAGTCTATCTCGTATCTGTGACTATATCCAGCCTAGTCTTTTTGTCATTACTAATATCTTCCGTGATCAGATGGACCGTTTCGGTGAAATCTATACTACCTATAACATGATATTGGATGCCATTCGGAAAGTTCCAACTGCTACTGTTCTCCTTAACGGAGACAGCCCACTTTTCTACAAACCATCTTTCCCAAATCCTATACAGTATTTTGGTTTTGACTTGGAAAAAGGACCAGCCCAACTGGCTCACTACAATACCGAAGGGATTCTCTGTCCTGACTGCCAAGGCATCCTCAAATATGAGCATAATACCTATGCAAACTTGGGTGCCTATATCTGTGAAGGTTGTGGATGTAAACGTCCTGATCTCGACTATCGTTTGACAAAACTGGTTGAGTTGACCAACAATCGCTCTCGCTTTGTCATAGATGGCCAAGAATACGGTATCCAAATCGGCGGGCTCTATAATATCTATAACGCCCTAGCTGCTGTGGCCATCGCCCGTTTCCTCGGCGCAGATTCCCAACTCATCAAACAGGGATTTGACAAGAGCCGTGCTGTCTTTGGACGCCAAGAAACCTTTCATATCGGTGACAAGGAATGTACCCTTGTCTTGATTAAAAATCCAGTCGGTGCAACCCAAGCTATCGAAATGATCAAACTAGCACCTTATCCATTTAGCCTATCTGTCCTCCTTAATGCCAACTATGCAGATGGAATTGACACTAGCTGGATCTGGGATGCAGACTTTGAGCAAATCACTGACATGGACATTCCTGAAATCAACGCTGGCGGTGTTCGTCATTCTGAAATCGCTCGTCGCCTCCGAGTGACTGGCTATCCAGCTGAGAAAATCACTGAAACGAGTAATCTGGAGCAAGTTCTCAAGACCATTGAGAATCAAGACTGCAAGCATGCCTATATTCTGGCAACTTATACTGCCATGCTGGAATTTCGTGAACTGCTGGCTAGTCGTCAGATTGTTAGAAAGGAGATGAACTAATGGTTTATACTTCACTTTCCTCAAAAGATGGCAATTACCCCTATCAGCTCAACATTGCCCACCTCTACGGAAATCTCATGAATACCTACGGGGACAATGGAAACATCCTCATGCTCAAGTATGTTGCTGAAAAACTGGGAGCCCATGTGACCGTTGACATCGTTTCTCTCCATGATGATTTTGATGAAAATCACTACAACATCGCCTTTTTCGGAGGCGGTCAAGACTTTGAACAAAGTATCATTGCAGACGACCTACCTGCTAAAAAAGAGAGCATTGACAACTACATCAAAAACGACGGTGTGGTTCTCGCTATCTGCGGTGGTTTTCAACTATTGGGTCAATATTATGTTGAAGCTTCAGGCAAACGCATCGAAGGACTAGGGGTCATGGGCCACTACACTCTCAACCAGACCAATAACCGTTTTATCGGGGACATCAAGATTCACAATGAAGATTTCAATGAAACCTACTATGGATTTGAAAATCACCAGGGACGTACCTTCCTCTCTGATGACCAAAAACCACTGGGACAGGTTGTCTATGGAAATGGAAACAACGAAGAAAAGGTCGGCGAAGGGGTTCATTATAAGAATGTCTTTGGTTCCTACTTCCACGGGCCTATCCTCTCTCGTAATGCCAATCTGGCTTATCGCCTAGTCACTACAGCCCTCAAGAAGAAATATGGTCAGGACATCCAACTCCCTGCCTATGAAGATATTCTCAGCCAAGAAATCGCTGAAGAATACAGTGATGTCAAAAGCAAGGCTGACTTTTCTTAAACAAAGTGAAACTATCTCAAAGAACTCCGTTATCTTGTCGGAGTTTTTTTGTCTTTTCTTTTACCCTTCTCCCTTGCATTTTCTCTCTTTTTTTGCCAAAATAGAGGAGTAGAAAGAAGGTAGCATATGTCTAAATTACAACAAATCGTAACATATCTTGAATCAGAAAAACTAGACGTCGCTGTCGTATCTGACCCCGTCACAATCAATTACCTCACTGGTTTTTACAGTGATCCCCATGAACGCCAAATGTTCCTCTTTGTCCTAGCGGATCAGGAACCTCTCCTCTTTGTCCCAGCTCTTGAAGTAGAACGTGCAAGTAGCACCGTTTCCTTCCCAGTAGTGGGCTATGTCGATTCTGAAAATCCATGGCAAAAAATGAAACATGCTCTTCCACAACTTGACTTCAAACGTGTCGCTGTTGAGTTTGACAATCTCATCTTGACCAAATACCATGGTTTGAAAACAGTTTTTGAGACTGCTGAGTTTGACAACCTCACTCCTCGTATCCAACGCATGCGCCTCATCAAATCAGCTGATGAAGTGCAAAAAATGATGGTTGCAGGTCTTTATGCTGACAAGGCTGTTCATGTTGGTTTTGACAATATTTCTCTTGATAAGACTGAGACAGATATCATCGCACAAATTGACTTTGCCATGAAACGTGAAGGTTACGAAATGAGCTTTGATACCATGGTCTTGACTGGTGATAATGCTGCGAATCCACACGGCATTCCAGCAGCTAATAAGGTTGAAAATGATGCTCTTCTCCTCTTTGACCTGGGTGTTCTGGTCAATGGCTATGCGTCAGATATGACGCGTACAGTCGCTGTCGGCAAACCAGACCAATTCAAGAAAGATATTTACAACTTGACTCTTGAAGCCCAACAAGCTGCTCTTGACTTTATCAAGCCAGGTGTGACTGCTCATGAAGTGGACCGCGCTGCCCGTGAGGTCATCGAAAAAGCTGGTTATGGTGAGTACTTCAACCACCGTCTCGGGCATGGTATCGGTATGGATGTCCATGAATTCCCATCTATCATGGAAGGAAACGACATGGTCATCGAAGAAGGCATGTGCTTCTCTGTTGAACCAGGTATCTATATCCCTGGTAAAGTCGGTGTTCGTATTGAAGACTGCGGTGTTGTTACCAAGGATGGCTTTGACCTCTTTACAAGTACCAGCAAAGACTTGCTTTATTTTGATTAAGATAGCAACAAACCCTAGTTAGACAAGAAGAATCACTTCTGTTTTATGACGTCCATTCTGAATGAAATTCTTCATTGTTCCCCTATGATTGGTTACAAGTCTCTCAATATTTTTAAGCCCCCATCCCTCTGTCTGACGTTCCTTTCGTATTACCAATTCATTCTCATCAAATGAATTCTCGATAGCAATAAAGAGTTTCTTCTGAAAATATCGTATTCCTAAGATCAAGACCCTATCTTCTTTATTACTCAAGCGCATACAGGCTTCAAGACTATTGTCCAACAAATTACCAAGTAAAACCGCTAAAATATCTGGATTGATTTCTAATCGTTGAGGTACAAAACAATCAATTTCCAATTGTATGTCCTCTACCTTATCCTGTAATTTTTGATTGAGTAAAAAGTTAATTGTTGTATTCTTGGAGTAACAGACAGTTTGGTTCTCTATACTATTTGTCATGCTTTGGAGATAAGACTTCGCTTGTTCAGGATCTTCTTTTAAAAGTGCAAGGAGGATTAAATGTTGATTTTTCAAATCGTGTTGAATCCTTTGAATCCTCCTATAATCTTTTTTAGATTGTTTCATTTCTCTCAGTTGAAAGGTCATCTGTTCCGTCTCTAGTATGCTTTGATAATACCTCTGTTGTTGCTGAGAAAGATATAGGGTGAAATAGAGAGAAGAGAACGTTAACACAATGAGGGCTAATACAGAAACAAAAGAAAGATAATCCTTCTCAAACACTTGCCCTTGAATCGCTGATACTGTAAAAGCAAAACAAATGGACAAAAATGGTACAATAAACTGGTATAACCAAGTCCCTTTAGAAACAGTATAAACTAACTTTTGATGTGCACGAAAAAGTTGTCGAAGAACCAGGGTCACTAGCAATGATAAAAGAAAAGCTACAGCGAGATAAAAAAGCATGGCTATTAGATTTTCTGAAATGACTGATAAAGGGGAAAATAGTTGCACTGCTTGATTGAGTATAGTACCAGCTAGTAAAGTTAGACTCATCTGACAAAAAATCCAAAACGAAGATTCTTGAACAGCATATCCAAAATAAAGACCTAAAAAATAATACTCTGCGATACTGAGAATAAGATTCCCTACTAAGAAAAGATTAGCTCCTGAAAATAATATCGTCAACAAGGCATGGAAAAATAAAAGGAGAGAAGTAAAGATACAAATTCTCCTAGACTTTTCTTTTTGGGACAGAGGTCTATAAAAGAAAATAATTCCCAAAAATAAATCAAACAGAATACTCACAATCCGCAAACTGACTAACATTAAAAATTCCTCTCACTCAGATAATAATAATACTTTTCTCTAAAAGACGTTTGAAATTTTCGGCTAATTGGAAGGTGATTTTCATCCATTCCATTTAAAATTGTGACTATTTGCGAATCAAACTCTGTCACATATCTAGGATTGATAATATAGGAAGAATGAATTTGAATAAAGTAATCAGGTAATTTCTCTAAAATATCTTTCGTTTTAAGCAAAGCTTTGTAAGTCTGATCTTTAGTGTAAATAAAGACAGCACGCTTATCCTTTTCAAAAAATACAATGTCATTTAAAGGCAGTGAATAATGCTGCTTTCCAAAAGTAAACGTAAATACAGCTTGCCCTAAATTCAAAAAACGTACCACTCTATCCAGAGTTTTATATAATTTTTTAGAAGTCACTGGTTTAAGTAAATAATCAAAAGTCTGCACTTCAAAAACCTGCTCCATATAATCTCGATAACTGGTAACAAAGATAATCGGGATAAAAGGGTTTACCTTACGGATTTTTTGTGCCATATCAATTCCTGTTATCTGTGGCATCTCGATATCCAAAAAAACACAACTGTACTTCTCTGTCAATTGTTCTAATAGTTTTTGGGGATTCGTATAAACACTCGTTTCTATTTTGATGTCCTTATAAGATAAGAGTAAGTTTTCTAGCTGACTACCATCCCTATTAGAATCATCACAAATCGCAATTTTTAACATCAAATTCCTCACTACAAGCATGATTTTGCCAATTATAACGTCAAATACGTCAATTATGACATGCTGATAAAAAAATCGTTAATTTATTATACAATATTCTTATCAAATATGAAAGGAGTTACAAAAATGAAAAATATTCAAGTGCGTAAAGTTATTGCTAAAACTGATATTAGCTGGGGTGTTTTCTAAATTTTGGGCACCTCTAAAAACTACCGGTTTTCTATGTTTAGTAACCAGAAAAGGTTGAAAAATTAGCATTTTAAAATTGAGTTTTTAGAGGAGTTCTTTTCTATTTATTCCTACTGTTGGAATTGAGTAGATAGGTTCACCATTTTCTTTCTACTTATTTCCATTTGTAATAGGAACTGGGAGTTGCAAGACGAGGATATATGATTTATAATCACCTCGTCTTCCTTTTTTAATAAAATAGTGAGGTTAAAATGAAATTCTATCATCCAAGAATAAAAGAAATATATCCTGTTTATAAACTTCATAAAAATTTATTTAGGATTGGGCTACAAATTGGTATAACCACAGAAATTAAGGATGATAATAATAAAATGTGGAATTTAGTCAATATTTTGGACGGACGTCCTTTTCAAGATATTCTCAATATCATACTAACAAAATATGATGATTTAACTGAAGAAGACATCACAGGCGCTCTTGAACTCTTAGATAATGAGGGGGTTCTCGAAGAAGCGGGCGAAATTCAGGATATTAAAGAACGTTATCATTCAAATATATATTATTTCAGTCGCTATTTAAATAGCTTCCAAGATAGTATTGCAACACAGAAAAAAATTCATCAGTCTACTATCCTTTTACTAGGTCTTGGTGGTGGGGGTTCTAACATACTGACATTACTAGCAGGCTTGGGACCTAAAAAGATAAAAATAGTGGATTTTGACATTGTTGAGCAAAGTAATCTAGGAAGACAATTTCTATACAAGGAAGATGATATTGGCTTATCTAAAGTTCAAATTGCCCATAGAGAAGTTACAAAAATGAATTCCGATATTGAAGTAGAAACCCATAATATACGTATCACCTCTGTAAGTGACTTGATTCCTTTACTTGATGATGTTGATATTACGATATGTGTGATTGATGAACCTCAATATGATATTCAACGTATCGTAAATAAAGCAATCGTTACAAAAAATATTCCCTGTATATTTGGCGCCAGTCAAGTTAGTCGTGGTCGTGTCTATTCAGTTATCCCTTACCAAACAGGCTGTTTTGATTGTTTAAATATTTATTATACAAAAATTGACACTCTATTCCTTGAACAATTCCACGGTGTTCGTACGATTACAAAAACAATCCCTACAATAGCCTATGGTCCAGCAATATTTCAACTGACTTCTGCCATTGTTGATGAAACTATCCGATTATTAACTCAATATACGGAACCAATTAGCCTTAACCATCAATACGAAATCAATTATGAAAACGGAGCCTCATTCACACACGATTCTTGGGGACGCTATCTTGATGAATGTCCAACATGCGGCACAGGTAAAGAAGACGATTGGGAAATTTTTTCTAAGTACGGAGAATTAAAGTTATGACAACTGCAAAACTCGTAATTGATAATTTGACTAAATCTTTTGATGGTCAGCACTTAGCCAATAATCATATTTCCTTAGAAATATCACCAGCAAAAATCACGGCTTTTTTGGGACACAATGGAGCTGGAAAATCTACTCTATTGAATCAAATGATTGGTTTTACTAAACCTGACCAAGGAGATATTTTGTATGGTGATATTTCTTTTATATACAATCGTAAACAAGCACGCACCTTAATTAGTTATATGTCTCAACAATATGCCCCACTCGACAAATTAACCGTAGAACAAAATTTAGAAATACTTGGAAAAATGCGAGGATTGAGTTCCCAAGAACTAGAAAAAACAATCAGCCAGCTTCTCACTGATTTAGAAATTGAAGACTATCGTTACAAAAAAGGTAAGGATCTTTCGGGCGGTCTCAAAAGACTAACTTCCTTCGCTATGACACTAATCGGTAGCTCAGACATCATTCTTCTTGACGAACCAACAAATGATGTTGACCCCATTCGTCGTGAAAAGCAATGGCAATTATTGCAAAAGTTAGCTAGCAAGGGGCATACCATTATTATCGTTACTCATAATCTTCTGGAGGTTGAAAAATATGCAGATAATTACGCCCTCTTTAATAATGGTAGATTGCTCAAATCAGGAAAGGTTAAGCAAATCATCCATGACAAACTGTATCAGATAAGCTTTGATTTTAAGACTAAAAGTATATTAGACAAAATAGAAGATTATACAATTATCAATGGTGTTAGTTGTCAATTAGAGATTGAGGAAAGAAGTCTAGCTCCATTGATAGCACAACTGACAGAAGAACTTGGTCAAAAAACAATTTCCAATCTCTCTCTTCATCAAAAAACATTGACTATTTCTGACCTTTATAGAGAGGAGCTAACCAACTAATATGACTCAATTTTTTTACTTACTTCATTGGAACTACTTGCGCCAAAAAGAGCTTTTCATCCTTTTTACACTAGCACAGCTCCTCTTATCCATTTCTCTTCTTTTTGGCTACCCTCTAGTTATTGGCGATATCGATTCGACTACTGCCTACTATCTTTCGTCTGGTTCTGTTTTAATTGGAATTATCTCCATGGGTTGTACAATTTCCTCCCCTGTTATAGCAAATGATAAGTTGGAAGGGCATTTTGATTATATTCGTGCCTTACCCATCCCTAGGATATTCATTTCTCTCGCTGACTTGTGGATGTGGTTAATTGCCATTTTGCCGGGAGTTTTTATTTCTATTCTACTTGGGTATGTCCGTTTTTCTGTTCGTCTCCATCCATCTTTTCTTGGTGTTTTTATTGTGCTTCTGATTTGTCTTACTATGATTAGTCTGGGATTTGCTATAGCCTACACCTTTTCTCCAAATACAGTAACCCTTATGTCGCAGCTAATTCTTATGATTGGACTCATGTTCTCACCACTCATGTATCCTGCAGATCGACTACCTGAGTGGGTAAACCATCTTTACCGTGCCCTCCCTTTCGTCCCTTCCTCAAATCTTCTGCGAGCCAGCCTTTACGACTACGGAAATGTTTCTCTATTGGACATGAGTATTCTCATTCTTTGGATTATGTCAACACAGTTAATTATTTTAAGAACTCTTCATAAAGAAAAATGATTGCTCCTAAAGCTTTTCTTATAGACTAAGCCAATAAAAAGAACCTTCATGACTATTCGAAAAGCTAAACAAGAAGATATTCCTAAATTACTCGATTTATTACAACAAATCCTTACGCTTCACCACCAAGCTCGACCAGATATTTTTAAGCAAACTGGGACTAAATATAGTTCCTCTGAGTTGCAAAATATTCTCTCTCAAGAACATACCCCTATTTTTGTTTTTGAAGATGAGAAGGGACAAGTTCTCGGACACCTATTTTGTACCATAAAAGATAAAACAGATAATCCTGTTCTCCAAGAAATCAAAACCCTTTTTATCAAAGATTTATGTGTAGATCAAAATGCTCGTGGTCAAAAAATTGGTAATCAACTCTATCAATTCGCTCTCAATTATGCTAAAGAAATTGGCTGCCATAATCTAACCCTAAGTGTCTGGAATGATAACGAGGGTGCTCTCCGCTTTTATCAAAGACAAGGGATGAAACCCCAAGAAACAACAATGGAAATGATAATTGATCAAGAAGTAATCTATAAAAAGATGTTAGAAAAAGTTCAATTTCACTAAAAATGAGAAAAATCTTCCCACAATAAAACGCATAGTATCAAGGTTTTCAATACCTGATACTATGCGTTTTTTCTGATTTTTAGGACTTTCTCCACAGCCGCTTTACTTAATCTTCTTGATACTTTGACTAAGAATAAATCCTACAATCATCCCTACCATATTTTGCATGAAATTTGGTAGAATTTCTGGTAGGGCTGCTGCCCAGCCATTCATCAATGTAGAACCCAAGGCGTAACCCCCTACCATGGCAATCGTTGCTAAGATAAGGCCTAACCACTGAGTTTTTCCTTTAAATCCTGCGAAAAATCCCTGCAATCCATGATTGACCAAGCTAAAGAACATCCATTGAGGATAGCCTGATAAGAGGTCAATCAAGAAACCTGCCAGTCCTCCGACTACAGCCCCTTCACGACTACCAAAGTAGAAGGCCGTAAAGAAGACACCCGCATCTAAAAGAGTTAGGATGCCTGTCGGTGTTGGGATTTTTAAGAAATAACCTAGAACCACAGAGAGGGCGGTTAATAGGGATACAAGGGCGATTTTAGTTGTTTTGGTTTGCTTCATATTGTCTTACTCCATACTGATCTGCTTGTGCAATGGCACGGTAAACGAAAGTCTTAGAGCTTTCTACTGCTGGTAAAAGTTCATCACCTTTAACCAAGCGACTGGCAATGCTAGAGGCAAAGGTACAACCTGCGCCAGCATTTTGCCCTTGGATGACAGGATTTTCTAGGACTGTAAAGTTTTGTCCGTCATAAAAGACATCTACAGCCTTGTCCTGACTAAGGCGATTGCCTCCCTTGATAATGACTGCTGGCGCTCCTAAGTCATGCAATTTCTGAGCTGCAGTTTTCATGTCTTCCAAGGTTTTAATTTCCTGACCAGCTAGTAATTCTGCTTCAGGAAGATTAGGCGTAATCACACTGACATGAGGGAAAAAGCGAATCAACTCTTGGCAGAGTTCACTGACAGCTACATCATGCGTTTCCTTACAGACCAAGACAGGATCCAAAACCACAGGCACTCCTGGACGTTGCTTGATAAAGTCCAAAGCCTTCTCAGCCACACTGACAGTTGGTAGAAGACCAATCTTAATCCCTGCAAATTCTACATCACGCAAGCTATCTAATTCATGTTGAAAAATGGTATCGTCAGTTGGAAAGACTTCAAAGCCCTTTTCCGTCAAGGCTGTCAAACAAGTCACTGCTACAAAGCCATGCAAGCCGTTCAAGGTATAGGTAGCCAAATCAGCTGACAAACCACCACCACTAAAAATATCATTCCCAGAAAGTGCTAAAATACGATTATTCTTCATAACGAATCTCCTTTAAATATAAACCATTTGGTGCTGCAGTGGGACCTGCAAGCTGCCTGTCCTTTTTCTCCAAGATGAGGTCAATCTGCTCTACTGGCATACGCTTGTTGCCGATTTTGAGCAGTGTCCCCACCATATTGCGAATCTGTTTATACAAGAAACCATTTCCTGAAAAGGTAAAAGTCAAAAACTGGCCTGTCTCATCAACCCTAAGACTGGCTTCTGTAATAGTGCGAACCTTATCCTCTACACTAGTCCCAGAGGCTGTAAAGCCAGTGAAATCATGGGTTCCTTCTAGCTTTTTGACGGCCTCCTGCATCCTCTCCACATCAAGTGGGTAAGGGAAGTGGGTGGCATAGTGACGGCGCATGGGATTTTTGGGACGTCCTCTATCCACGATAAACTCATAGGTCTTGCTATGCTTGGCATAACGGCAATGAAAATCATCTGCCACAAGCTCAATCGAAATCACATCAATATCTTCAGGAGACTGGGTATCCAAGGCAAAACGGAGTTTCTCCTCATCCATCTGATAAGGCAGGTCAAAATGAAGCACCTGTCCCAGAGCATGAACCCCACTATCTGTCCTACCAGCACCGTGAACAGTAATAGCTTGCCCTTTATTTAACCTGGTCAAGGTTTTTTCAATTTCTTCCTGAACGCTACGCGCATGAGGCTGGCGCTGAAAGCCAGCAAAGGCATAACCATCATAGGAAATAGTTGCTTTATATCTCGTCATAACCTCTATTTTATCAAGAAATTAGTCTGTAAACAAGGACCTAAAACAAATATTGTATGGGTATAAAAATCTCATACTCTTCGAAAATCTCTTCAAACCACGTCAGTTTCCATCTGCAACCTCAAAACACTATTTTGAGCAACCTGCGGCTAGCTTTCTATAGTAGATTGAAATAAGATATGAATAACTCTATTAGGAAAGTCAAATTAATTTCTAGAAATGTTTTAGCAGCTACAGCGTACTATTCCAAACTCAATCAACTATAGTTTGCTCTTTGATTTTCATTGAGTATCAAAAGAAAAACTTAGGAATCAATCCTAAGCTCTCTTTTGAAATAGGTACATGACAAAGATAGAGGTTACAATCAACCAACCTCCTAAGATGGCAAAGACCAGCATCCCATTGTGCGTTAGTAACCCTATTGCACCTAGAATGAATGGGGTCGTAAAAGCTCCGAAACTACAGCCTAAAACTGCAAATGAAGTTGCTTGATTGAGGAGTTTAGCTGGAATTCGTTCAGAGACAAGTTGAAAGACCGTCGTCAAGACTACACTATAGGCAAATCCAGCCAGAACACTTCCTGCTACTACCACCCACAAGGATGGAGACAAGGCAATCACGATTTGCCCCAAGCCAAATGTAATACCAGACCAGAGGAGCAGTTTCTCTTTAAAGATAGAAATCAAGAAAGAAAAACTCACTCCAGCCACAATCCCGATTAACTGCATGAGACTAAGAACAAAACTAGATAACTGGGCATCCCCCAATCCTCTTTCCACCATCAAACTTGGAATACGGATGGTAATAGCTGTATTGGTACAAACTACAGCTGCCGCTTCGATAGCTAGGGTAAAAATCAAGCCTTTCATTTCTCGAGTTAAACGACTTGCTTCCTTCGCTCTTTTCTTGACTTCTTTCTTTGATTTTCCATAAGGGACAAAGAGCAGATAAAGGGGCAGCACCAAAAATCCAGCACTATAGGCTAGAAAGATAGCTGTCCAACCAAAGGCCAACAACTGACCGACGGCCAAGGTAATGAGAGAAGCTCCAACGACCTCTGCAGAAGCGCGTAGCCCTAACATCTGAATTCGCCTTTTTCCTTGATAGCGTTCACTGATAATAGAAATGGCCTTGGCATTGATCATCCCAACACCTAAACCAAAAAGAAGCCGTGTCCCAAAGACAAAGGGATAGGCTTGGTACCAGAAGGGAGCTGTACCGCTCAATGATAAAATCAGCAAGCCCAAACTAATCTGTAAGCGCTCAGGAAATATTTTTTCTAAGAAACCATTTAGCAGTAACATCATCATGATTCCAAAGGAAGGCAAGCTCACCAAGAGCTCAATTTGTTCCTTAGAATAACCCTGATAATAGTCAAACATGGCTGGTAGGGCACTCGAAATGGAAAAGGAGGCAATCAAAACGAGGGAGAGAGCCAAAATGCTGGCCCGTTCTAAAAATTGTTTCATGAAATCTCTTTCTATATTTCTCTTAATCTTCTACTTTTTTGATAGTTATCAAAAAAGCAAGAAAAGAAGAAGCCTCATTGGTACACAGACTCCTTCTCAAACTCGAAAATGAATCCCTTGTGTCTTATACTCAATGAAAATCAAAGAGCAAACTAGGAAGCTAGCCGCAGGCTGCTCAAAACAGTGTGTTGAGGTTGCAGATGGAAACTGACGTAGTTTGAAGAGATTTTCGAAGAGTATTAGAATGACTTTCTCTTGATTTGCTTAATAAAGTAGAAGATAAATCCTGCTACCATATAGGCAACAAAGATAATCAGACACCACTTGAATACGACATCCCAACCCTTGTTCACATTTAAAAAGAAGTAAGGGAAAGGATTATCCTTGGCATTTGGAATATTGAGTTTTAGAACCAAGCCATTAAAAAGAGCAAACATCATATACAGCAAGGGTAAAATGGTCCACACTGCTGGATCCCAAATCTTATATTGACCCTGTTTGTCAAAAAAGAGGGTATCCGCTAAAAACCAGATGGGAACGATATAGTGGCAAAGGAAATTTTCTAGGGTATAGAAATTAGTCGCAATGGGCGCCAAGAGGAAATGGTAAATCACACAGGTAATCATGATACTCATGGTGACCCCACCTTTTAAGCGCAAGAGACTTGGCCTTTGCCAATTTTCACCTACACGGCTCATAACCTTTAGAAGATAAAGGGTAAAAATAGTTACCAAGAGGTTGGACAGAACCGTGTAATAGAGAAGCATCCCAAAACCACCATGCTTAGTAATTTCAAGATAAACTCCCGTAAAAGCCGCTAGAAACAAGAAGATACGGCTATAAAATACAAGTTTATAGTGTTTTGACATGCTTAAATCTTCCTCACAAACTCTGATTTGAGTTTCATGGCACCAAAACCATCAATCTTACAGTCGATATTGTGGTCGCCTTCTACGATGCGGATATTTTTCACGCGCGTCCCTTGTTTCAAATCTTTTGGCGCACCTTTTACTTTCAAGTCCTTGATGAGAGTTACTGTATCACCATCAGCCAATTTATTTCCGTTGGCATCGATAGCGACAAGACCTTCTTCTGCTTCTGCAACTTCAGCAGGATTCCACTCATGAGCACACTCTGGGCAAACCAGTAGGGCACCGTCTTCGTAGACATACTCTGAGTTACATTTTGGACAATTTGGTAAATTGTTCATAGTTTCTCCTTATCATCATTCACTATTCTTTGAAAATCAAAATTTCTCGAACAGCAACTATTATACCCTAAAATCAGCATTTTGACAAATTTAGAAAAAAACCGATATCCATCTATCGGCTTTTCTACATTTACATTCTTTTTTCAGCTTCTGATTTGATTTTTTCAACTACTTCTTGAATGTTCAAGCCAGTTGTATCAAGATAGACAGCGTCCTCTGCTTGTTTAAGAGGAGAAGTCTCCCGATGACTATCCTTGTAGTCACGCGCAGCAATTTCCTTTTTTAGGGTTTCAAGGTCTGTTTCAATTCCCTTGGCAATATTTTCCTTGTAACGGCGCCCTGCTCTCTCATCAACAGAAGCTACTAGGAAAATTTTCAATTCTGCTTGTGGCAATACAACAGTTCCAATATCGCGACCATCCATGACAATCCCACCTTGCTGGGCAATTTCTTGTTGGAGAGAAACTAGTTTCTCACGCACTTGAGGAATTGCTGCAATAGCAGAAACATGATTGGTCACTTCATTTTCACGGATAGGATGGGTAATATCCACATCTCCTACAAAAACAAGCTGGTCTCCAGTTTCTGAACGTCCAAAGCTGATTGGATGCTGGTCCAACAAGGTTAGAAGGGCTTCGACTTCTTCAACTCCTAATTGGTTCTTAAGAGCCATATAGGTCGCTGCACGATACATAGCTCCTGTATCAAGGTAGGTGAATCCAAAATCCTTAGCAATAATCTTTGCGACCGTACTCTTACCGCTGGAAGCAGGACCATCAATAGCAATTTGAATTGTTTTCATATCGGCTCCTATTTTATTTTTATAACATCACCTGGATTAGCAAACCAAGATCCTGTAGCCATGTGCCCAGGATTCAAGGCCTCTAACTGAGCAATGGAGATTCCTGCACGAGCGGCAATAGCTGCTTCCCCTTCTCCTGCGAGAACTTTAATCGTTCCTTCAGGATTAGCAGCTTCTTCTGAACTACTAGAAGTAGATTCTGGCTCTGAACTCTGCTCAGGCTGAGAACTGCTTGAAGATGAGATTTGTACTACACTTGCATCAGAATCATGAAAGTCTTTTAAGGCTGCTGTGCGATTACTCCCCCCCGATGATAGATAGATGAGAACGATGACCATCACCACCACAATTACAAAGAAAATACTAGCTAGGATCGTCAAAATACGATTAGCCATCCTATCAGCCCCTCCGTGGTTTCGATGCCGACGCTCTGCTCTTGCTTCTTCTTGATCATAAATATCTTCTTGCCACGGTTCTTTTGCCATACCTTACTCCTTGTTTTTTTTTACTTTTCTTATTACAATATAAATATGAACATGAAAATCACACTTATACCTGAACGATGCATCGCCTGTGGGCTTTGCCAAACTTATTCTGACTTATTTGATTACCACGATAATGGAATCGTGCGTTTTTACGATAATCCTGACCAACTGGAAAAAGAAATTTCTCCTAGTCAGGATGTCTTAGAGGCTGTTAGAAACTGTCCGACACGTGCCTTGATTAAAGATCAACACTAATCTCTCATAGTAAATTGACAAGAACGTTTCACTCTTTCTAGTTTAGCATATTTCCATGTAAAATTATAGTCTTTTCACTTTATTTTTTTCTGTAAAATCAGGAAGATCACTTTTTTCTTTAACGAGATAAAGTGGTCTTTTTTTAGTCTCCAGATAAATCTTACTGCAACTTATAATCTAAATTCCTCAATGAGAATAGACTTCTACCATTCTATTTCCTTTACCCTTTTTACAAATTCATTCCACTCTCGTCTACAATCTTTAGATAGGCATATATCCGTATAATTGAACGATAAATCTTTAATATTCTTCCACCAATCAAAAGAATTTCCCGCTTCTTCTGTTTCTATTCTTTTGTTAACTACTTCAACAATTGTATTATCTATCTCTTCCTTGTCATCTAAACTTAGAAATCTCCATTCAATTCCATTTGTATAAATTACTTTTTTATACCATAAAAGGTCTCCAATAAGTTGTCCCATCTCTCCAGTTATATGTTCAAAACTGTTCGATATGGTTGATTTGATTTTTTCCTCTGTAATTAAACTATAATTTAAATTCTTAACTTCCACGCATCCTCGAAGTTCCTTCCATTCTTCAATTTTTATACTTTTCCTAGATTTGTTTTCATAAGTCTTATCTAAAATAACTATATCAGGAAAATTACTTAGACCATAATAAATTTGTCCCAAACCCCTTCTTTGTCTTCCGAAGACATATCTTTTTGATAAACTATCTTTTAAAGTTGGCTTAATTATATCAGCAACTAAAGGATACAGTTCAACCTCTACATAATTTTGTTTCTTTATTAGCCCGATTTCTTCAGTATAATCCTCTTTACTTAGCATAAAATAACCCTCCTGAATGTTTTATTTATTAAGTTATCGTCTTTGCAGTAAATTTATTCCACATAGTTCATTTATATCATGTCAAATCCCTAATTTTTTTAAAAATCACTCAAGTTCCAGACCAAAAGAATTATAATTACAAAAAAGTGACTGCGCCAGATAATTCCTACTTTTTCATGATCTATGATAACTTTTTTCTTTGATAAGATAAAGTGGTCTTTTTTTAGTCTCCAAATAAATCTTACTGATATATTTACCGAGAATCCCAATAGTCAAGAGTTGAATGCCTCCAAGAAAGAGAATAACAGCCATCAGAGAGGTCCAACCAGATGTCGGATTGCCCAAGATAAGGGTCCGAAACACCACAAAAACAGTCATCACAAAAGAAATAAAACAAGATAGGAGTCCCGCCACAAAGGCGATAATCAGGGGAAAATCTGAAAAATTAACAATCCCTTCAATGGAGTAGAAAAAAAGTTGCCTCAAACTCCAACTGGTCTTGCCAGCCTGCCTTTCGACATTTGGATAGTCCAAATAGTAGGTTTTGAAACCCACCCAGGCGAAGAGCCCCTTTGAAAAACGATTGGACTCGGTCAAGCTTAAAATGGCATCGACTACAGACCGTCTCATCATGCGAAAATCACGGACACCTGATGGCAGGGCTACTGGACTAATTTTTTGCATAAGGCGGTAAAAGAGATTAGCACAAAAACTGCGAAAGAAGGGTTCTCCCTCCCGACTAGTTCTCCGTGTTCCAACACAGTCCAAATCTGCATTCTGGTCTAGTAAGTTTTTCATCTCAAGCAACATACTAGGAGGATCTTGGAGGTCTGCATCCATCACCACCACCAAATCTCCTGTCGCATATTGCAAGCCTGCATAAAGGGCTGCTTCTTTGCCAAAATTTCGAGAGAAAGAAAGATAATGCACTGCCGGATTTTGCTCCCGATAGGCCTTTAAAAGTTCCAAGGTTCCATCGTTCGATCCATCCTCGA
Organism: Streptococcus pseudopneumoniae ATCC BAA-960 = CCUG 49455; assembly: GCF_002087075.1. Lineage (GTDB taxonomy): Bacteria > Bacillota > Bacilli > Lactobacillales > Streptococcaceae > Streptococcus > Streptococcus pseudopneumoniae. The sequence continues at coordinate 5,341 of NZ_MWSM01000026.1, read as the reverse complement.
CAAAGACATACTCGATTTCTGTTTCCAAATCTGGAATCAAATCTTCCAGAGCCTGATAAAAAAGAGGAAGTACTTCCTCTTCGTTTAAGCAGGGGACAATGATTGACATCACCATCTTAGTCTTCAAATCCATTTGGATGCTTGCTTTGCCAACGCCATGTATCTTCACACATTTGGGTGATGCCGAGTTCTGCTTCCCAGCCTAGTTCTGCTTTGGCTTTTGCAGGATCTGAATAGCAGGCTGCGATATCCCCTGGGCGACGGTCTACGATGCGGTAAGGAATTGGGCGTCCCACTGCTTTTTCCATATTTTGGATAATTTCAAGAACTGAGTAGCCTTTACCTGTTCCAAGGTTATAAACGTTTAGGCCTGAACCTTTTTGGATTTTTTTCAGAGCTGCGACGTGACCTTTAGCCAAATCGACAACGTGGATATAGTCACGAACACCAGTTCCATCTTCGGTACCGTAATCGTCTCCAAACACTTGCACTTGCTCTAATTTCCCAACAGCTACTTGAGTCACATATGGCAAGAGGTTGTTTGGAATACCGTTTGGATTTTCTCCTAGGTCTCCACTTTCATGGGCTCCGATTGGGTTGAAATAACGAAGCAAGACCACATTCCATTCTGAGTCTGCCTTGTAGATATCTATCAAAACTTCCTCTAGCATGAGCTTGGTACGACCGTATGGATTGGTCACTGAAAGTGGGAAATCTTCCAGGATTGGCACTGTATGAGGATCCCCGTAAACTGTCGCAGAAGAACTGAAAATGATGTTCTTACAGTTGGCTTCTTCCATAGCTTTCAAAAGGCTAAGAGTTCCTGCGATATTGTTGTCATAGTAGGCAAGAGGAATACGAGTAGATTCTCCAACAGCCTTCAAGCCAGCAAAGTGAATGACCCCTGTTGGTTCTTCTTGTTTGAAAATGTCACGAAGAGTATCTATATCACGGATATCTGCCTCATAGAAAGGTACTTCAACTCCTGTAATTCTCTCAACAACTTCTAAACTTTTGCGATTGCTGTTGACAAGGTTATCCACCACAACAACCTGATGACCTGCTTGGATTAACTCAATAACAGTGTGGGTTCCGATAAAACCTGCTCCACCCGTTAGCAAAATCTTTTCTTGCATCTTAATTCCTCGATTCTCGGATTATTTTTTCTTATTTTACCATTTTTGATAGGGAATGTCATTTGCCATCCTAGAGGGTAAGATAAAATTTCAGTAAAATGCTTATACTCTTCGAAAATCTCTTCAAACAACGTCAGCTTCGCCTTGCCATGGGTATGGTTACTGACTTCGTCAGTTCCATCCACAACCTCAAAACAGTGTTTTGAGCAGCCCGCTGCTAGTTTCCTAGTTTGTTTTTTGATTTTCATTGAGTATTATTCGCTTTTTACCGGTTTGACATAGTTTTCAATTGGGTAGTTTTCAGGGTTCAAAGTCAACTCCTTGCCTTTGACCAATTGAGCTAGGTGGTAACCAATAATAGGACCAGTTGTGAGGCCTGATGAACCTAGTCCACTAGCAGCGTAGACACCTGCCAATTCTGGCACTTGCCCAAAGAAAGGAGAGAAATCACTAGTATAGGCACGGATTCCCACACGCTCAGCCCTTGAAGTCGCTCTAGCTAAAACTGGATAGTGAGGTAAGGCTGCCTCCTCCATTTGCTGGAGCAAGATTTCATCTACCGTCAAATCAAATCCCATATCATTTTCATGGGTAGCACCTAGGGACAATTTACCACCTGCAAAAGGAATCAAATCCCATTCCCCTTCTGGCATGACAACAGGGTAAAATTCCATGTCTTGGGCCAGCTGATAATCTCGGAGCTGTCCTTTCTGAGGACGGACATCCACAGCATAACCCAAGGGTTCTAACATATCCCCCAACCAAGCTCCCGTCGCCAAAATAACCTGCTCAAACTCCTCTTCACCAATCTGGTAGCCTGATGCTAACGGTGTCAGAGTCACTTTTTCTTTGACCAGCTTGACATGACTGGATTCCAGCAAACGAGTCACTAAAAGTTGGCCATCTACTCTCGCTCCACCAGAAGCATAGAGCAGACGGTCAAATCCCTGCAAACCAGGGAATAATTCATTAGATGATGCTTGGTCCAGAATGGCTAATTGCCCTATCAAGGGAGATTCTTCTCTGCGCTGGAGGGCTAATTCATAGAGTTCTTCCAACTTGGATTCATCCTTTTTCAGGAGAAAGACTCCCGAACGATGGTAAAAGTCGATTTCTTGCCCTGATTTCTCTAAATCAGCTAATAAATCCACATAAAAATCAGCCCCTAAGCGCGCCATTTTGTACCAAGCTTTATTGCGGCGTTTGGAAAACCAAGGACTGATAATTCCTGCTGCAGCCTTGGTAGCCTGACCTTGTCCATGGTCAAAGACGGCTACCTCTAGGTCACTTTCTTTCGAGAGGTAGTAGGCAGCTGTTGTCCCCACAATTCCTGCTCCAATAATGGCAACTTTTTTCATTGTTATAATTTATTCCTTTTGTTTCACTCAAGGCACAACACAGAATAAAAAAGTTTTGTGCCCTTTATTTTGTTTTATACTAGACCTCCATACTATCTTATTCTTTCCAATAATTATCTATCTAAGAGATTATCCTATTCTTAATTGTCAATAAGTTCACCCAGTCCTCTGGAAGACCGTAGTGTCTCAAATCAACTTGTTCTCTACTTCCTTCTTCTAGTAAATTTTGTATTTTTTATTCCAAAAATTCTGGGTTTCTAGGGACATGGACAAAATAAGATGTCTCATTGCTATAAAATAAATAAATAATGTCTTATCATCATTCTCTGAGTTTGTCTCCAATAACTCCTTATCAGAATGATGAAGAGCAGGTAAGGTATGGTGTAAGCGTTCATATAATCTGCCATTATATGAGCATATATTTCTAAGATATCGAAGTGCATTACACCAGGACAATAAGATTTTAGCTGGAATTTTATCATCCTTATACAAGAGCAAACTAATATAAGCAGCAACCTTATTTCGATAACCTGGTTGTAAGGCGACAAGAAATGATGATATATTTCCAAATGTCATTAAACGAAAAACAGTCCAAGGCAACACAACACCATATTGTCTAATCTGATTCTTTACTATGGAATCATCTTGTTTTTCAAAAATAAACCGCGATAAATGATACTTTGTTTTCAAGACAGTATCCTGACGTTTAGGGTTATCCTTGCAGTATTTAGATTGTTCAGAAAAATATAAATCATCGTCTTCAAAAATATAAATAGTTTTTTGGTATCCAAGCGTCAGAGCATCAGCGGTACTCTTTTTCAAAAAGACTTCAATTCTCTCCAATATTTCTTGAAGGAAATTTCTAAGGTAACTATCAAATAAGTAGGCTTACTTAGCTAAAATATACTGACGATTAACCAATTTACCATAAATCTACGCAATCCTTTTTATAAAATTCATCATCAACATTATATGAAAAATCCCAATGAGATTTATCTTTCATATGTTGATACAATTCTTCTTCTGTCAGTGCAGGTTCAATCGCCATTTTTAACGTAGTAGGTGCTAACACAGGATTATAAACTAATCGTATTTTATCAACTATATCAATATTTCAAGGAATATATTCCTTGAAATTTGTTAATTCAAATATGGCAACATTCATTCTAACAGTCTCCACTATATGAAAAAAGGTCACCTAGTTATACATTGCTGTACCTTTGATGACTTCTAATCTACCTAGATTATACCACAATAATCCCTATTAATCAATAGAAATATTTTTTAAGTGTAGTATATTGAGCCTAGAATAGTAGGCTACGGATTCTAAAATATTTCTAGAAATTAATTTGACTTTCTCAATCTCTTTGTTCATATCTTATTTCAATCTACTATATATGATATACGTATGGTTGGTTATGGAGAGCACAATCATCTGACAAAACCAAGTGATAGAGAGCGCTTACATCAACTCCTAAAGAAAGATGGATAGAAAGACGCTTTTCAACTTCTTTCTATCCATTACTTCCTTCAAGAGTCCACACCAGCAATTTTCAGTTCCATTTCATGAACTATCTTACTTGTTTCGTGTTTCTTCTTTATCTTACTCTACCATCAAAGACTTCTACTTGTACTAGAGGAGGAAGCATTCCCATTTAAAAGACGGTGTCCTGTTCCCAGAACCACTTCCCCACTAGAAGCTGGTATATTCCCACTACAGGTTTGCGACTAACTTTTCCTATCGTCATTATCCAGCAATGTAGTAACTTCTATGGTCGCCTGCGATATTTCAACATGTCGCTTATCTTAGCTGAGCAAGAATCGCTTTGAGTTTCTCAATCAACTCGTCTTCTGTGTGGTCAGACTCTTTCTCATTGGCTAGGAAAGCAACTGCTTGAGCGAGAGCTTCTCGTGCTTGGTCGAGAACTTTCGTATCCACATTTGTAGAATCCAATTCTGCTTCAAGCTTGCTTAGTTCCTTGACCAATTTCTTGAGTTCTGACTCTTTCTTACGACGCGCGATGAGGAAGAGAAGGAGCCCAAGAAGGGCAAGTAGACTGCCAATCATTACTACATATGAAAATTCAGTAGTTGTCTGACTATCGTCTTTCATCTGATCTTTTTCTTGATTTTGCTGGTCTTCTTTCACACCTTTTAAGGAGTCTATTACCTCTCTCACTCTTCTAACAATATCACGCAAATCGGACTCTGTCAAACTTTCGTCATTAAGAGCTTGTTTAATCTCTGTAAGAAGAGCTTTAGCTGACTCAAGCATTGTACTATCTATATCATCCAAATCTTTCAAACGACTTTCCAATCCTTCAACCAATCGAGCAAGCTCAGACTTGTCAACAGGACGAGTCTCGTTAGGAGTCACTGTAGTTCCTGAATTGTTTGGAGTGCTTGTAGAAACTGGCGTTTCTTGAGTCGAAGTGCTTGCTTGTGCCTGTCCAACAGTAGACGATGGAGTAGTAAGGGTCGTATTGCTACTATTGTCAATTGTCACACCAGGGGCTGGAGTATTGCCTCTGTTATCTGGTGTCACACTGTTGCTATTGCTGCCAGCAGGGTTGGTAGTAGCTCCATTGTTGGTGTTGCCACTGTTGCTAGTATCAGTACTATTATTACCAGATTTTTTCTCTACGGTTTCTGTCGATGGAATTTCTTTAGTTGTTCCATCTGGTAATGTGACAGTTACGTCTCCATTGTCTTTTACAACTACGTTGGTGGCTGTTGGGTTAGCTTTCGAAACGGCTTCTTTAACTTTGGCTTTTTCGGCTTCTGTTAAATGCGCTGGGTCTGCTACTGGCGTTACCTCTACCTTAGATTTCTCTACGGTTTCTGTCG
>NZ_MWSM01000025.1:28664-30513 GCF_002087075.1 Streptococcus pseudopneumoniae ATCC BAA-960 = CCUG 49455 | reverse complement strand
ACAAGGTTGCTTTTTGAAAACAATTGAGTATGAAAGCGTAGTAACAAGGAATCATGAGAAGTCAGCCGAACCCATAGTAGTGAGGAAACTTCTGTAATGGAAGTGGAGCGAAGGGGTGAATACTCAAACAGTCTGGGGAGAGACTGTTTGAGGTCTGTCGCTAGAAAGAGAAAACGACAGATCGAAGTAATCCTACTTTACTTGTGTCTGTAAAACGAGAGGTCTGATAGAACTGGACTCTGTCACGTATTGACTAGATGAAGGTTCACCAATATAAGATATCCCTCAGGCACCAAAACAAGAAAGGAATAGGCACATGTCAAAATTGCTAGATAAGATAGTATCACGCGAAAATATGCTGGAAGCCTACAATCAAGTAAAATCCAATAAAGGCTCAGCTGGGATTGATGGAATGACTATAGAAGAGATGGATAATTATCTCAGACAAAACTGGCGCTTGACTAAGGAACTGATAAAACAGAGAAAATATAAGCCTCAACCAGTTCTTAGAGTTGAGATTCCTAAACCAAACGGAGGCATCCGTCAACTAGGAATTCCGACAGTGATGGATAGGATAATCCAACAAGCCATTGTCCAAGTCATGAGCCCCATTTGTGAATCTCATTTCTCAGATACGAGTTATGGCTTCAGACCAAATAGGTCATGTGAAAAAGCCATCAGGAAGTTCTTAGAGTACTTAAATGACGGCTATGAGTGGATAGTGGATATAGACCTAGAGAAATTTTTCGATAGGGTTCCTCAAGATAGATTGATGTCCTTAGTACATAACATTATCGAAGACGGAGATAGGGAATCCTTGATTCGTAAGTATCTTCATTCAGGTGTTATCATTAATGGTCAACGTCATAAAACGCTAGTTGGCACACCACAGGGAGGAAATGTATCTCCTCTCTTATCCAATGTCATGCTTAATGAATTGGACAAGGAATTAGAAAAGAGGGGACTTCGATTTGTGCGCTACGCAGATGATTGTGTGATGACGGTCGGAAGCGAGGCAGCCGCTAAGCGTGTGATGTATTCAGTCAGTCGTTTTATTGAGAAACGGCTAGGTTTGAAAGTAAATATGACCAAGACTAAGATTACCAGACCAAGAGAGCTGAAATACTTAGGTTTTGGGTTCTGGAAATCATCAGATGGTTGGAAAAGTCGTCCCCATCAAGATAGTGTTCGGAGATTTAAGCTTAAATTGAAGAAACTAACACAGAGGAAATGGAGTATAGACTTAACAAGACGTATTGAGCAACTGAATTTGTCTATTCGAGGATGGATAAACTATTTCTCATTGGGAAATATGAAAAGTATTGTCACCAGCATAGATGAGCGCTTGCGTACTCGCCTACGAGTGATTATCTGGAAGCAATGGAAGAAGAAATCGAGACGACTATGGGGATTGCTTAAGTTAGGAGTTCCTAAATGGATAGCAGATAAGGTATCTGGCTGGGGTGACCATTATCAATTAGTAGCTCAGAAGTCGGTACTTAAACGTGCTATATCAAAACCAGTCCTTGAAAAACGAGGACTGGTTTCGTGTTTGGATTATTACCTTGAACGACATGCGTTAAAAGTTAGTTGAACCGCCGTATGCCGAACGGCACGTACGGTGGTGTGAGAGGGGCTAGAGATTATCCCCTACTCGATTGATACTCTTCGAAAATCTCTTCAAACCACGTCAGCTTCACCTTGCCGTAGGTATGGTTACTGACTTCGTCAGTTTCATCTACAACCTCAAAACTATGTTTTGAGCTGACTTCGTCAGTTTCATCTACAACCTCAAAACTATGTTTTGAGCTGACTTCGTCAGTTTCATATGCAACCTCAAAACAGTGTT
>NZ_MWSM01000025.1:19966-28629 GCF_002087075.1 Streptococcus pseudopneumoniae ATCC BAA-960 = CCUG 49455 | reverse complement strand
CTTCGTCAGTCTTATCTACACCCTCAAAGCAGTGCTTTGAGCAACCTGCGGCTAGCTTCCTAGTTTGCTTTTTGATTTTCATTGAGTATTAGCAACAATATAGATAAGAAAGGCAAACATGATTACCAGATAGCTCACTATAAGGAAAACATGCTTAAAAATACTAGTATCAAATAAACTCACGATAGCTAATAATAGATTCATAATAAATACTATAGTCGCAAATAGTTGTACTTTTTTATCTTTCATAACTAGTCCCAGCCTAAATTACTTTCCAATATCCTACCGAAATTATAGCCGGTAATATAGCCTGACATATAACCTGTTGCTGCACCACAAGTAGCTAAAATGAATGCATAGCTAACTGTACCAATAACTGGTAAGGTTATTGTCCCTAGTGCTGCACCAGCTGCCGCTCCAGTTATAGCTCCTGCTATTCCGCTTGCGACACCACCTACACCTCCACAAAGCAAGGCAAGCCACCCTTCACCATCAAGATACATCATCTCTTCTTGCTCAATAGCAACATAGTTGTTTGGTAATACGAGTTCCATCAAAATTCTCTTTTTTATTAATCATGGTTAGGATAGTTTCCTAACAAGTGATCGCAGGCTTTGTTTAGTTACCTAAATTAGACTTCCTTCCTTTATCTTATTTTAAATATTTAAAACCAGTTACTGCTTGAAGCTTAACAGTTTACTTAATTCAAATAACAGCTAATCACTGATTCCCTAATTTTATCAAATATACTAATAACAACAATTGTGATACGATCATCATTATAAGAACAACATTTAACGAATCAAAGTTTTTCCGAGATAATAATAAAGCAACAGCAAGCAGTATTATTACTAAAGATTGAATAACTACTATTACTCTTAACATTTTATCCTCTACCAGTAACCAAAGCATAGTATCTATTTTCAAAACCGAGCATAACTATTGCACCTATTGCTCCAAATGCAACCAGCATTGCTCCCCTAATACCCCACTTATTTTTTTGATAATCAGAGTTTTTATATCCTGAATAGTAGACTCTTTCTCCTAACACATATCCTGTGCTATACGATGCGCCACCAATTGTGATAGCCAAGGCAACAATGGCCGAAATTGACATTGGTTCTCCGCCATCAAGATACATCATCTCTTCTTGTTCAAGATCAACATAATTATTTGGCAATACGAGTTCCATTTGTTTTCTCCTTTTTTATTAAGCATGGTTAGGATAGTTTCCTAACAAGTGAGCATCGACTTTGTTTATAGCACTTAGTTACCTAGATAAGATACTTTTTTGCCTAATCATATTCTATAGATGAACAGATTTGCAAACCTAATTAGTTGAAATTATTTCATTTGTTGTACGAACAGTATGAATCTAGATTATCTTCTTATTACTAATCAATATCCTTCGTGATTTTATCTTATCATACTCTCTATTCATACAGAAATTAAAATTATTTCTTAACCAACTTGTATAATAGAAAAAATCTAGTTGATTGATTCTGATGAGCCGTATTCTAATTTTATCAATCTTTTCTTGCCAGTTATTATTGTTACTAATAGAAATCTCATACAGCAGTAACTCGGCAAGACCTGTACACAGAAGGGTGTTCTGAGAATCTTCGATTTTTTTCAAAATATCCTCAAAGATCTCGCTATCCGTTAAAAAGGTAGATTGGTTAATCGCATCATACAGCAGAATACACATTAAGTCAGAATAATTTAGCTCTGATTTTTGTATTTTATCCTTTAAAGTATTGCTCAAATCCCTGTCAAACGAATCTTCTTTTTGCCATTTATTTTGATTGAAAAGAAATTCCGTCTTATTAAAAACGATATGGTTGATATCCATTATATTCCAAAAAAATATTGTAGTAAGCACGATGAGGGCAGAAGGAATTTTTAAAATAAATACTAGAATAATAGCTATTTCAAGAATAAAACTCCATATAATCCTCGATTTTAAATCATCAGCAGACAAACTTTTACGGTGGAATGAAAAATAGGGTGAGAATCGCACATTTACTTTCTTCTTTCCTGTAAAAATAAAAGGAAAAATTGTAATAAGACCTTCTTTCTTGTATACATCTTTCAATGCATATACTAGGTCTAAAACTATTTTTGAGAAAATCAAGCTACAGAAAGTAAGACCCATACTGATAACAAAATCAAGGGGAATTTCTAAATTCAATGGCAAGTTATTCACTAAGACATGCAACTCTAACCACAAGCCTAAAAAAGGAAGCATTAGTAAGAAAACAATTAGTTTACGCATCATAATTTTACAGCACCCTTATCTTTTTTTAATTTTGCATAAACTATCATTGCTATGGTTAAAATCAAAAATATTAAATTAATCATAATGATTAATTTCTTTAGTTCCTCATCAACATGATCATATGCTAAAAAAGTTACAGAGGAAATTAGTAGAAATGCCAAAAATACAATAACAAAAATTTTTTCAATTTTCATACCCATTTTACAATCACCTTAAGTCGTTTAAGTTTAGATCTCTGCGATGAATATCATTATTTGCCCAAATTGTTGTGATTGCATCACCAATTGACATCCAAGTTGCAAATCTGTTAATAGCAGAAGTTGCAAAACCTGCTTTATTGATAACAACTTTAGTCATCATCGTCTCTATAAAAATATTTTCTATACACTCTTGATAATACCAAAATTAATGTCAATATCATACCAAGAGCTATAATAATAGAATTTATTAGATTTATTTTAGTATATCCCAATTTTACCTTTCGTCTTAACAATCCACTAACAAATCTATTTACTTCTCTTTTTTTTGAAAAATCTTGACAGCAAATTTACTCCACTTAATGCTACTAAGATTTCAATGGTAGCATTCCCACAAGAGAAAAATGCAAACTGACAAAGTTCCTACTAAAACACTATCCTCCCAGCAAATAGAGAGTCAGCAGAAATAAAACAACCGAGATTGGCAGAAAAGCAGCATGATTTGTTTTACAAAAAATAGAATAACAAAGACTACCTATCGAAAATGTCAGAATAACTTCAATAGTTATCTTTAAAGCAGGATAATATATATTTTTAATAAAAAAAATTAAAAGGATAAAAAATACCAATGAACTAAGAACAGATTTGATATAAAATTTTAAATGAGTCATATTATGGGATATACACGTTATAAGACAAACTAATGCCAGGTATGTGATCTCCTAGATGCAAGACAGTTACACCATTTTCAACACCCCATTTAGCTAATGCTGCAGCAGAAGCTGTTACAAGCGCAGCAACACCAGCTCCCCACGGTCCTGCCGCTGCTAATTCCTTAGCATACCAACCAAAATAGCCACCTGCAAAAGCCGCAGCAGCCCATCCATTCATACTTCTAATTTTAGGACCAAGATTAATATACAAACCGACAAATCCTCTAAATTGAGTTTTTCTCACATCTAATTCTGCAATAGATAATATATCTTCAGCTTCCTGCTCAGTAATCTCTAAGTCTTCCATTAACTGTTCTTTAGTTGCGTATAAAACTGGATCTCCATATTCATTTTTCGAAAAATAATTTTCTAATTTCAAAGCAACTTCTGTCAATTTTTTATCATATGAATACTGTCCGTAATTTGTAATTATATTTATATCTGCGGAAGTAAATTCATCCACCTTATCTGAACTACTTATATTAGAAATCGTAGATGCATTAGCAAGTGTTGGAGCCACTGCTCCAAATAATGATAATGCTACTATAGATGATGTTATTAATTTTTTCATGTTATTCTCCATAATTCTTAAAAAATCTAACAAAATAAGCAACGCTAAGTTTATATTGTGTATCAAAACAAGAAACAAGTATTATTCAAATCGAATATTGAAAACGATTGATTTCAGTTATTTATGGTAATTTACTTTATAGAGTTAATCTACTATAACTAATATCGTCTTTATTATCCCATTTACAATACACATATTTTAATATTATTATTTATTAAAACTTCTATGAAATAATGTAATAAACTAAAAATCAAAATTATAATGAATTCAAATTTATAGAATAACTACCTTAAAACGAAATTAACATTCACAGAAAATCTTATGTAATTACTAAATAATCCATTGGACTCATCTTCCTTTCATTTTTGCAACTAGCGCATTATATCGGCCATTTCCATGGGAAAACCGTAGCAATGCTAAATAAGAAAGCAAGAACAACTAAAAAGCGAAAAACTTTTTTATTCATACTTTTTCCCTCCTATCCATATTTTGTATCTATAGTATACCTCTTCTTTATTCTATTTTAAAATTAGTTAACTTTTTTCACACATTATTTTAGTTTTCTTTTTTACTATTCCTGTTACTATGATACAATATTTTTAACAAAATTTTATTGTTTGTTAACTTTTTTCACGAAAAGGAGAAAATCATGCGTTATGATTTCGGAAAGGTCTATAAAGAAATACGTGAGTCAAAGGGGCTGACCCAAGAAGAGGTCTGTGGAAATGTCCTCTCAAGAACCAGCCTATCAAAGATTGAAGGCGGTAAAGCAACTCCCAAATATGAAAATATGGAGTTTCTTCTCCAGCAAATCAATATGAGTTTTGAAGAGTTTGACTATATCTGCCATCTCTATCAACCAAGCCAACGAACAGAAATCATGCAAACCTATCTCAATATGAGCTCAATCCTAGGGACTAGTGAACTCGAAAAACTATTTCAAAAATGCCAAAACTATCTCAAGACCCATCATGACCTCTCTATAGAAGAGATCAGGGATATGCTGGAAGTTGTCATTCATATCCGTCAACATGGTACAGAGCAACTGTCAGACCAAGTAAAACAGACTATCAAAAAGCTTTGGGAAAAAATTGAAAAACAAGATACATGGTATGAAAATGACCTAAAAATCCTCAATACCATTCTTTTCAGCTTTCCCATTGAACACCTCCATCTCATCACTGGAAAAATCTTGCAACGCTTGGAAGTCTATAAAAACTACCAACATTTATATGACTTACGAATGGCAATCCTACTCAATCTGTCCACCATTTACTTATACCATCAAGACAAAAACATGTGTCAACAAATCTGCTATACTTTACTAGAGGATGCCAAGAAAAAGAAGCACTACGATAGACTTGCTATCTGCTATGTCCGTATCGGGATTTGTAGGGATGACGCTAGACTTATCCAAAAAGGTTTCTCACTTCTAGAGCTGACCGAGGAAACTTCTATGCTGTCTCATCTCAAAAAAGAAGTAGAGATCTATTCTCAACCGAAGGAAATATAAAAAGTCGAGGGATTTCCTCGACCTTTTCATATTATTCTGTTCGTTATTTCTTAATACCAGCCGTTGTTAAGCCAGAAGTTTTTAGCAGCAGTCCATGAACCGTAACGTCCTGCTACATAGGCATCTGCTACACGTTCTTGGTTTTCAGCTGAGTAGTCACCGTTCAAGTATGAATCGGTCAATTGGTAACGTCCGATGTAACGTCCGTTTGTAGCTGTGTAGCTACCGCCTGATTCTTTTTGAGCGATCCATTCTTTAGCTTCTGCTTCAGATCCGCTTACAGTTGAAGCAACTGTTTCTTCTGCTACTGTTTCACTTACTACTGGAGTTTCTTCCTCTACCTCTGTAGTTTCTGCCACTGGAGCTGAAACAGCCTCATCTTGAGCTGCTGGAGCTGCATAAGTCGTTGAAGCTGGTGCTACTGGCGCTACAGGGCCATCGATAACCAACTCTTGATCAACATAAATCAAATGAATGTTATCAATGTGGTTGTTTTCTGCCAATTTTTCAACTGTTGTGTTGTGAGTTTCAGCGATTTCTGAAAGTGTATCACCTTCTTTAACAGTGTAAGTTGATGATTCTTGAGCAGATACAAATGATGGAGCAAATACTGCAAACAAGGCAGCTACTCCTGCAAGAGTTGCTTTAATCTTTTTAGTTATTGATTTCATATTCGAAAATTCTCCTTCTTTCTATAGTTCTATCATACCCTTTAAATATTACCGTTTCTTGACACTTTTATGTAGAAATATTACAAAATTATTTTTTATTTCCCTAAATAAGGTGTTTTTTGTCATAAAAGATACTATTTTTATGCTATTTGAGGTATTAGAAAGGTTTTCATCCACAATTAAAGCCAAGCCCCTCATTCTTTGATATAATAGAGATAAGAATTTTTATAAGGGGAAACTGATGAAATCACTTCGTTTTCAATCTGTCTTTGATATCATCGGACCAGTTATGATTGGCCCATCTAGTAGCCATACCGCTGGTGCTGTTCGTATTGGGAAGATTGTCTCTTCCATTTTTGATGATACTCCGACAGAAGTTGAATTCCAACTTTTTAACTCATTTGCCAAGACCTATCGTGGTCACGGGACAGACCTAGCCCTTGTTGCAGGTATTTTAGGCATGGATACAGATGATCCTGAAATTCCAAACAGTCTGGAGATTGCTCACAAGCGCGGTATCAAGATTGTCTGGACTATTCAGAAAGACAGCAATGCCCCTCATCCAAACACCACTAAAATTACCGTTAAAAATGCCCATAAAACCATCAGCGTGACTGGTATTTCTATCGGTGGAGGAAATATTCAGGTTACCGAACTCAATGGCTTTGCCGTCTCTCTCAATATGAATACACCGACTATCATCATTGTTCATCAAGATATTCCAGGTATGATTGCCCTCGTAACAGAAGCCCTTTCACGCTATGGTATCAATATCGCCCAGATGAATGTTACTCGTGAAAAAGCTGGTGAAAAAGCCATTATGATTATCGAAGTCGACAGTCGCAACTGCGATGAGGCCATCGAAGAAATTCGAAAAATCCCTCATCTCCATAATGTCAATTTCTTTAAATAGGAGGAAGCATGTTTTATTCTATCAAAGAATTGGTCGAGCAAGCAGATCTGGACTTTCAAGGAAATGTCGCAGAACTCATGATTACAACAGAGTTTGAATTGACCGGTCGCGAACGTGAAGAAGTCTTCCTTCTCATGGAACGCAATCTGGAAGTTATGAAAGCCTCTGTCCAACTTGGCCTCAATGAAAATAAATCTCGTAGTGGCCTGACAGGTGGAGATGCTGCCAAATTGGATCACTACATCAAAAACGAAAAAACTTTATCAGATTACACGATTCTCTCTGCTGCCCGAAATGCTATCGCAGTCAATGAACACAATGCTAAAATGGGCTTGGTCTGCGCTACTCCTACCGCAGGAAGTGCCGGTTGTCTCCCTTCCGTTCTCACTGCTGCTATTGAAAAATTAGACCTCAGCCACGAGCAACAATTGGATTTCCTCTTTGCTGCTGGTGCCTTTGGACTAGTCATCGCAAACAATGCCTCCATCTCAGGTGCTGAGGGTGGGTGTCAAGCTGAAGTTGGTTCAGCCTCTGCTATGAGTGCTGCCGCCTTGACTCTGGCTGCAGGTGGAACACCTTATCAGGCCAGTCAAGCTATTGCCTTTGTCATTAAAAATATGCTAGGCCTCATCTGTGACCCTGTTGCAGGTTTGGTCGAAGTTCCCTGTGTCAAACGTAATGCCATGGGAGCTAGCTTTGCTTTCATCGCAGCAGACATGGCCTTGGCAGGTATCGAATCTAAAATCCCTGTGGATGAAGTGATCGATGCCATGTACCAAGTAGGAGCAAGCATGCCAACTGCCTTTCGTGAAACAGCTGAAGGTGGACTCGCTACCACCCCTACTGGTCGTCGCCTCCAAAAAGAAATTTTCGGAGAATAAGTTTATCAAATAGGAGAAACCATGACCTCTATCACAGCGATTTTTTTCGATCTGGATGGAACCCTCGTCGACAGTTCTATCGGAATTCACAATGCCTTTACCCATACCTTTAAGGAGCTGGGGGTGCCTAGCCCTGATGCCAAAACGATTCGTGGTTTTATGGGACCGCCCCTCGAAAGTAGTTTTGCGACCTGCCTGCCCAAAGAACAAATCGCTGAGGCTGTGCAGATATATCGTTCTTACTACAAGGCAAAAGGCATCTATGAAGCTCAACTATTTCCTCAGATTGTAGACTTGCTTGAGGAGTTATCAAGCAGTTATCCACTCTACATCACCACGACAAAAAATACTCCAATCGCTCAAGACATGACTAAAAACTTGGGAATCCATCATTTCTTTGATGGCATCTATGGTTCCAGCCCTGAAGCACCTCATAAGGCAGATGTCATTCGCCAGGCCTTGCAGACACATCAACTAGTCCCTCAACAAGCCATCATCATCGGAGATACCAAGTTTGATATGCTTGGAGCTCAAGAAACAGGCATTCAGAAATTGGCCGTCACTTGGGGATTTGGAGAGCAAGCAGATTTGCTCAACTATCAGCCTGATTATATCGCCCACAAACCCTTAGAAGTTTTGGCGTATTTTCAATAGCATAGACTGGGTAACAACTCCATTTCAGAAGAAAATGAAGTAATACTCAATGAAAATCAAAGAGCAAACTAGGAAACTAGCTGCGGGCTGCTCAAAACACTGTTTTAAGGTTGTAGATGGAACTGACGAAGTCAGCTCAAAACACTGTTTTAAGGTTGTGGATGGAACTGACGAAGTCAGCTCAAAACACTGTTTTGAAGTGGCAGATAGAACTGACGAAGTCAGCTCAAAACACCGTTTTGAGGTGGCAGATAGAACTGACGAAGTCAGCT
>NZ_MWSM01000025.1:0-19773 GCF_002087075.1 Streptococcus pseudopneumoniae ATCC BAA-960 = CCUG 49455 | reverse complement strand
ACTGACGAAGTCAGTAACATATATCTACGGCAAGGCGACGTTGACGTGGTTTGAAGAGATTTTCGAAGAGTATAAGCCTCTACATAACAAAACGCATATTACCAAGGCTCAAGACCTGATAATATGCGTTTTTCTTTTTTATTCAACGTGGGTTGTTTGATTGGCAAAGGCGATAATAGCCTGCTTCAACTCATCTCCACTAAGAGTGCGGAACTCTTCAATCTTTTGATCGATGGCTTCTAGAGGCATGACATTAACCTTACCAACGAAAATCTTATCCATAACTTGGTTATCAACAAGTTCTGTTGATACCAAGAGTTCTTCGTAGAGTTTTTCACCTGGACGGATTCCAACTTCAACGATTGGAATTTCGCTTTCGGTGTGTCCACTTAGAAGGACCATTTTCTTGGCCAAGTCATAAATCTTGACTGGTTTGCCCATATCAAGGATAAAGACTTCCCCATCCTTGGCATAAGCACCAGCATGGATAACCAGACGGCTAGCTTCTGGAATAGTCATAAAGTAACGGGTCATACGGAAGTCTGTCACCGTTACAGGCCCACCTTCAGCAATCTGACGTTCAAAGACTGGAATGACACTACCTCGGCTACCAAGAACATTCCCAAAACGAACCGCACAGTAAGTCGATTGGCTACGTTGGTTAAAGCCAGTGACAATCAACTCCGCCACGCGCTTAGTTGCTCCCATAACATTGGGTGGATTGACCGCCTTATCTGTCGAAATCATAACCATCTTAGGTACTTTGGCTTCATCAACAGCCTTAGCAACATTGTAAGTTCCGCGGATATTGTTTTTGAAGGCTTCTTTTGGATTGCGCTCCATCATAGGAACATGCTTGTGGGCTGCCGCATGATAAACAATAGCAGGTTTGTACTGCTCAAAGACTTGCAAGAGACGGTCGTAGTCTTGAATGTCCGCAATCACAGGTACATAATCAATCCCTTGGAACTTACGAATCAATTCATGATAAACAAGGTAGATTGAGTTTTCCCCATGACCGAGCAAGACAATGCGTTCAGGATTGAAGCGACTAACTTGACGACAGATTTCAGAACCGATTGAACCTCCAGCTCCTGTGACTAAGATGGTCTTACCTGTCAGTTCTGCACCCAGACGCGATTCGTCAAGACGAATTTCCTGACGGCCCAAAAGGTCTATGATATCAATTTTTTGGAATCCAGTACCTGCTGGGTGAAGTCCTTGAACAACAGTTTCAACATTAGGCATCTTGTAACATTTGACATCCAGCTTATTACACATCTGCAAGATACACTCATATTCTGACGGGTCAAGCGACGGAATTGCAACGATAACTCGCTCGATTTGATGGCGTTTGGCTAATTCAGGCAGATTGTCATAAGAGCCTAAAACAGGGATACCACCAAGTTTTTGACCCTTTTTCTTAGCATCCTTATCCAAAATACCAACAAGTTCCAAATCACTGGTTGGGTGTTGGTAACTGTTCATAAAGAGGGCTCCGCCATCACCAGCACCAATCAAGAAGGTTCGACGGTGTTCTCCATCGCCACTTCCTTTTTTGCGTCTAGAGTAGATTAACTGCCAAGTAATCCGTGGCAATAAAATCAAGAAGGTACTCAACAAGATAAAGAGAATGATGAAACGGATGGAGAAGAGTGGCAAGAAGGCATAGCAGATTCCATAAGACAAAACACTGCTGGCAGTCACACCAAAAAAGATTTTCATGAAATCCGTAATCTTGCTGTAACGACTAATACTAGCATTCAACCCCCAAAAACCAATCATCAATTGATAGAACAGAAAGGCCAAACTCGTATAGATAATGTAGTCAACAGGTGCTGGATTAATCAGCCCATAAAATAAAATATAAGATACAATGATCGAAACCACCATACTGAAAATATCAAATATTCCCCAGAAAACCTGCTTTTGTTGTTTATTTAAAATTTCCACCAGATCAATCACATAATCTGTTAGTTTTTTATTCATGTCAATCTACTCCTCCTTAAAAGAGTTTTACTATATTGTTATTGTAGCACATTTTAATTTATTTGGCTTATTTTTCCAAATAAATTACTGTTCCCTTGTACTCTTTCTTCCATTTAAATCCTCTAATTAAACCTACAATCGTTCCAAGGCCATAAGCAAAGTGAATGGAAAATAAAAGAAAGGGCATCACAATTAGAAATCCATTTTTATGTTTTAATAAAGTCAGCAAAGTGAGTAGTGATAAAAGTAAAAAATAGGCGCCTAATAGTAAAGTTATGAATACGAATGTGATCGGTAACAATGCTAGACTAAACACAAGACTCAAAACAAATAAACAAGGAACATAGTGAAATAATGATAAACACTTAAACTGAACATGACTTGTCAAGCCAATCCACAAACCATTTGAATACTTTTGATGCAGCATTTTCTTGAATGTTGGTCGAATATACTGATAAGATAGAATACTTGGGCTATAGCGGATTTTATAACCATGTTCTCGAATTCTATAATGAATATCATTATCTTCAGTTCGGCCAAGTTGCTCATTTACTAAACCAACCTTCTGGAAAACCTCTCGTTTATACATCCCATGAAAAATAGAAGAAACATATCTATCCTCGGCACTATTTCGATAATTGGCAATGCTACTGCCAAACATATTTTCCTCAACAAGATGCAAGGTCTCTGCCCATTTTCCTTTTCCTTCGACAATCGTCGGTCTAGGCCCCCCACAGACAAATTCACCTTGTTGAATAATAGCCACATTGTTCATTACAAAAGTCTCAGTAACTTTTGAATGAGCATCAATTTTTAAAATAAGGTCCCCTACAGAATGTTTAACTCCCAGGTTAAAACCACTAGCTTGATTTTTCTTAGGATTGTTATACAATCTAATTGAGTTAAACTCTGTATCTTCCTTTATCAATTGCTGAATGATAGCTGTGGTCCCATCTGTGGACATAGCATTTATAAATAGAATTTCAATATTCTCTTTAGGATAGGTTTGATTTTTTAAGTCTTCAATTAGACCAGGCAGATATTTTTCTTCATTGTATGCACTGATTACAATGGATACGAGAAGACTTTTAACATTTTGAGTCACTACTACTCTCCTGAATTTTTCCTTCCACCATTCTATCATAATTTTCAAGACTTTCCCATTTTTATCTTGAAAGCCAGAAACCTTACTTGACATTATAGTGAAAAAGCCTTAAAATAAGCTGTTATTAAAATCAGCTATAAGAGGTATTATATGAAAAAGCAATCACTCTTTTTTGTTCCAGGTATTATCCTGATTGGTGTTTCCTTGCGAACTCCTTTTACTGTTTTACCCATTATTTTGGGAAATATTTCGCAAGGTCTAGAGGTAGAAGTTAGTTCGCTTGGTGTCTTGACCAGCCTGCCTCTCCTTATGTTTACCCTCTTTTCACCATTTTCTACCCGACTGGCTCAGAAAATCGGCTTGGAGCATCTCTTCACCTACAGCCTCTTCTTCTTGACCATCGGCTCACTTATTCGACTAATCAATCTGCCCCTGCTCTATCTAGGAACCTTGATGGTTGGGGCAAGTGTCGCAGTCATCAATGTCCTGCTTCCTAGTCTTATCCAAGCCAATCAACCAAAGAAAATTGGTTTTCTGACCACCTTATATGTAACCTCTATGGGGATTGCAACGGCTCTGGCTTCCTATCTAGCTGTGCCCATTACACAAGCCAGTTCTTGGAAAGGACTTATCCTCCTCCTCACGTTACTCTGTCTAGCAACTTTTTTGGTCTGGCTCCCAAATCACCGCTATAATCATAGACTAGCTCCACAAACCAAACAAAAAAGTCAAATAAAGGTCATGCGTAATAAACAGGTTTGGGCAATTATTATCTTTTCAGGTTTTCAATCCTTGATCTTTTACACCGTCATGACCTGGTTACCTACCATGTCTATCCATGCAGGTCTATCCAGTCACGAAGCTGGCTTGCTGACTTCTATCTTCTCTCTGATTAGCATTCCTTTTTCAATGACCATCCCAAGCCTGACAACCAGTTTATCTACTCGCAACCGTCAGCTCATGCTCACTCTGGTTTCACTAGCTGGTGTGGTCGGCATTTCCATGCTCTTTTTCCCAATCAATAATTTCATTTACTGGCTTGCCATCCATCTCCTCATCGGAACCGCAACCAGTGCCCTCTTCCCTTATCTCATGGTCAACTTTTCACTCAAGACAAGCGCCCCTGAAAAGACAGCCCAATTGTCCGGCCTATCTCAAACAGGAGGCTATATCCTAGCAGCCTTTGGGCCAACCCTCTTTGGTTACAGTTTTGACCTGTTCCACTCTTGGGTACCATCTGTAGCTGCCCTCTTGCTCATCGATATCCTGATGACTGTGGCCCTCTTTACAGTGGACAGAGCGGATAAGATCCTTTAAACTTCTAGTTTTAGCTAGAAGTTTTTTATATATAAAAATTTTACACATTTCTCTTGACAGGGCTTTCTTTTAGATGTACAATGTATGTGTAGAAAAATTATATATAAAAATCTTACACATTAGAAAAGGAGGTTTCCCATGTACTTTCCAACATCCTCTGCCTTGATTGAATTTCTCATCTTGGCCGTACTGGAGCAGGGTGATTCTTATGGTTATGAGATTAGCCAAACCATTAAGCTGATCGCTAATATCAAAGAATCCACACTCTATCCCATTCTCAAAAAATTGGAAGGCAATAGCTTTCTGACAACCTATTCTAGAGAGTTCCAAGGTCGCATGCGCAAATACTACTCCTTGACAAACGGTGGTATAGAGCAGCTCTTGACCCTAAAAGATGAATGGGCACTCTATACAGACACCATCAATGGCATCATAGAAGGGAGTATCCGCCATGACAAGAACTGAATACCTGACTCAGCTAGAACTCTATCTCAAAAAACTGCCTCAGGCTGACCAAATTGAAGCCATGGACTATTTCAGGGAACTCTTTGACGATGCTGGAGTCGAAGGAGAAGAAGAACTCATCGCTAGCTTGGGAACTCCCAAAGAAGCAGCCCACGAAGTTCTCTCTAATCTTCTCGATAAAAAAATCAATGAGGCACCTGCTCAAAAAAATAACCGACAAATTTTACATATCGCCTTGTTAGCCCTCCTTGCAGCACCCATCGGTATTCCTCTGGGAATCGCCATCCTCGTGTCCCTGTTCGCAATCCTTGTAGCCGCTTTGACTGTTATTCTGGCTTTCTTTGCAGTTTCCATACTGGGTATCATCGGCGGATTCCTATTTTTAGTTGAAAGTTTCACTGTCTTAGCCCAAGCCAAATCAGCCTTTATCTTGATTTTCGGTTCTGGTTTACTGGCTATCGGTGCTTCTTCACTAGTCTTACTAGGTATTTCCTATGTAGCCCGCTTCTTCGGTCTACTCATTGTTCGCCTGGTGCAATTTGTTCTTAAAAAAGGAAAGAGAGGTGACCAGCATGCGTAAATTGACAAAAGGATTTCTCATTTTTGGTGTGGTGACTACCGTTATCGGCTTTATCCTGCTCTTTGTAGGCATCCAATCTGACGGAATCAAGAGCCTACTTTCCATGTCCAAAGAACCTGTCTATGATAGCCGTACGGAAGAGCTAACCTTTGGCAAGGAAGTCGAAAATCTAGAGATTACTCTCCATCAACACGCACTGACCATCACAGACTCTTTCGATGATCAAATCCACATTTCTTACCATCCATCACTTTCTGCTCACCATGATCTTATCACCAATCAGAACGATAGAACTCTGAGTCTCACTGATAAGAAACTGTCTGAAAGTCCATTTATCTCTTCTGGAATTGATGGGATTCTCCATATTGTAAGTAGTTCATCTAATCGTTTTAATGATGTCATCATCAGACTGCCAAAAGGGAGAACTCTAAAAGGGATCAACATCTCAAGCAATCGTGGACAAACCACCATCATAAATGCTAGCCTTGAAAATGCGACCCTCAATACAAACAGCTATATCCTCCGAATTGAAGGAAGTCGTATCAAAAACAGTAAACTCACAACGCCCAATATCGTTAATATCTTTGATACAGATATTACAGATAGTCAGCTAGAGTCAACAGAGAATCACTTCCACGCTGAAAATATCCAAGTTCATGGTAAGGTTGAACTGACTGCCAAAGATTATCTCAGAATCATCCTAGACCAGAAAGAAAACCAACGAATTAACTGGGACATCTCAAGTAACTACGGTTCTATCTTCCAATTCACAAGGGAAGAGCCTGAATCAAGAGGCACGGAATTAAGCAACCCTTACAAAACTGAAAAAACCGATGTCAAGGATCAACTCATTGCGAGATCTGATGATGATATTGAACTAATATCCACACCAATCAGACGTTGACAAAAACGCTTACATCTGCTACTATGGAAACATATTTATCTAACTAAAAGGAGGTTCTACCATGAAACAAGAATGGTTTGAAAGTAATGATTTTGTAAAAACAACAAGCAAGAACAAGCCTGAAGAGCAAGCTCAAGAGCTTGCAGACAAGGCTGAAGAAAGGATAGCCGATCTCGATACACCAATTGAAAAAAATACTCAGTTAGAGGAGGAAGTCTCTCAAACTGCAGTCGAATTGGAAAGCCAGCAAGAAGAGACAATTGAAACTCCTGAAGACGGTGAAGCGAGAACAGAAATAAAAGAAAAGAAGGCATCTAATTCTAGTGAAGAAGAGCCAGACCTTTCTAAAGAAACAGAAAAAGTCACTATAGCTGAAGAGAGCCAAGAAGCTCTTCCTCAGCAAAAAGCAACCACGAAAGAGCCTCTTCTTCTCAGTAAATCTTTAGAAAGTCCTTATATCCCCGACCAAGCTCCAAAATCTAGGGATAAATGGAAAGAGCAAGTGCTTGATTTTTGGTCTTGGCTAGTGGAAGCAATCAAATCTCCTACAAGCAAGCTTGAAACAAGTAGCACACACAGCTACACAGCCTTTCTCTTGCTCATTCTATTTTCTTCATCTTCCTTTTTCTTTAGTATCTACCACATCAAACATGCTTACTATGGACATATAGCAACCATAAACAGCCACTTCCCTGAGCAACTAGCACCTTTAACTCTCTTTTCTATCATCTCTATCCTAGTAGCAACAACACTCTTCTTCTTTTCATTCCTCTTGGGTAGTTTCGTTGTGAGACGATTTATCTACCAAGACAAGAACTGGACGCTGGAAAAGATTCTCCAACAATATAGTCAACTCTTGGCAATTCCAATCTTCCTAACTGCCATTGCTAGTTTCTTTGCCTTCTTTGATAGCCTACGATTTTCAGCCCTTTTGTGTGTGATTAGCATTGGAATCATTCTGCTTGCTAGCCTCCATATCATTACGAGACCTAGTCAAGCAAGTGAAAGCGACTCCTTCTATCAATTATTCTTGTCTGTCCTTGTGAACGGAGTCATTATCCTCCTCTTCTTTGTAGCTGAAGTGGCACTGATTGGAGATTATCTTCGTATCTTAGCCTTTCTTTAAACTTCATACTCTTCGAAAATCTCTTCAAACCACGTCAGCTTCGCCTTACCGTAGATATATGTTCCTGACTTTGTCAGTCTTATCTACAACCTCAAAACAGTGTTTTGAGCAGCCTGCGGCTAGCTTCCTAGTTTGCTCTTTGATTTTCATTGAGTAGCAACCCTGTCTTCCATGGCAGGATTTTTTCTATGTCAAAAAAGCAAGTCGATTGACCTGCTTCTGCTTCACTTTTCTTGTGCTAATGTTTTAAAATCTTTGTCTAAGATGGGTTGCACTTCTAATTGATTGGCGTCTAGTTGGTGGTAAAATGCTGATGGTAGTGACTCTAGGAATTTGGCATAGTCCAAGCGAGCAATGGCTTCATAGTTTTCTGGTTTAGAGCCATCTCCTGTGATTTGAACCAAGTCAATCTCCCACTGCACTTCCTTATCCACCAATTGCTCAATATAAGCTGCAGGCACAAATGGTTCTTCCGGTAAAACAGTCTTGACTCCTTGAGCCAGATGGTAAACACCGTGCACTTGGCCTTCTCCATCCTGATAGAAGGAAACTCTTGCAAAGTAAGCATCGGTCTCTTGAACCGCACGCACACGCGCTTCAAACTGAGCCAAACCATCTTCCTCTAAAAAGCTTTTCAAGTCCTCATGACTAAAGAAAATAGGATTAAAAATTCCTTGGCAAATCGTAAAACGAACTGCATTATCTGTCAGATGGGCTTGAATACTTGCTTGGAAATAAGCTTCAAAATCAAAACCATCTAGCCCTTCAATATCAGTCCCTGTATAAGCAAGCAAAGCATCTAAAAATGACTTGATGATCTCCCAGTCTGTCTTCGTGAGTAGGTCAGGAAGATCGACACGGTAAGCCTTTTGACCATCAGCATAACTGACTTTAAAAAGAAATTGTGATTGCCCCACTATCGCACACTCGATATACTCGAGACGGTTAAGAGGCTGACGGAGATAGACAGCATCATAGCTATGTGACTCCAAACCATCTACCAAGGCCAAGATGGACTTGGCAGTCAAAATTTCCTGTTCTCCTAAAATGCTCTGTTTATTTGGAATAAAAATTGTTTTCTCCATAACTGGACTCCTTTGAAATCGTTTACATACAGTATACCTTATTTTTCTGAAAGATACAAAAACAAACTTTATACTCTTCGAAAATCTCTTCAAACCGCGTCAGCTTCGCCTTGCCGTAGATATATGTAACTGANNCAGTGCTTTGAGCAGCCTGCGGCTAGCTTCCTAGTTTGCTCTTTGATTTTCATTGAGTATTAGATTTTTGAGTAAAAAGCATAGAAAAACAGCCCCTGAGGACTGTTTGATCTTATACAGTAGCTGCCTGATCCAAGCTTTCACCGATAGCGGCTAGGCGCTCGATCACTTCAGCTTGTGTCAATTCATTTTTTGAAACATAGCGGTTACGTGGGTGAACACGGCACTCGTGTGAGCATCCACGAAGGTACTTGTCTTCATTTTCTTCTGATGTCAAGATACGACGGTTACAGAAGGGATTTCCACAGTTGACATAACGTTCACATGGTGTTCCATCAAACCAGTCTTTCCCTACGATGGTTGGGTTGACATGGTTGACATCAACGGCGATACGCTCGTCAAAGACGTACATTTTCCCATCCCAAAGCTCACCTTGAACTTCTGGGTCTTTACCGTAAGTTGCAATTCCTCCGTGCAATTGGCCGACATCTTTGTAGCCTTCACGGACCATCCAGCCTGAGAATTTCTCACAGCGAACGCCACCTGTACAGTAAACCACGACGCGCTTGTCCATGAATTTTTCCTTGTTATCACGGACCCATTGTGGCAACTCACGGAAGTTGCGGATGTCTGGACGGATAGCCCCACGGAAGTGTCCTAGGTCGTACTCATAATCGTTACGTGTGTCAAGGACAACTGTATCTTTATCAAGAAGGGCTTCTTTGAACTCTTTTGGAGACAAGTAAGCACCTGTTGTTTCAAGTGGGTTGATGTCATTGTCAAAGTCGTTGTCTTCCAAACCAAGGTGGACAATCTCTTTCTTGTAGCGAACAAACATCTTCTTGAAGGCTTGTTCACTTTCTTCGTCAATCTTGAACCAGAGGTCCTCCATGCCTGGGAGGCTGTGAACGTAGTCCATGTATTTTTGAGTTGTTTCATAGTCACCTGAAACTGTTCCGTTAATTCCCTCGTCAGCGACTAGGATACGGCCTTTAAGGCCGATTGATTTACAGAAAGCCAAGTGGTCTGCAGCAAATTGCTCTGCATTTTCAATTGGAGTGTAAAGGTAGTAAAGTAAGACACGAATATCTTTTGCCATAAGATTTGTTCTCTTTTCTATTCTTAAATTTTCTAAATTTTTTATTTATCCATACCAGTATACCTGCTTGAGAAAACGAATGCAATTTATTTGACTGGAAATTGTAGAGGGTTATCGAAATTTCCTGAATGGTTATACTCTTCGAAAATCTCTTCAAACTACGTCAGCTTCACCTTGCCGTAGGTATATGATACTGACTCTGTCAGTTCTATCCACAACCTCAAAACTGTGTTTTGAGCAGCCTGCGGCTAGCTTCCTAGTTTACTCTTTGATTTTCATTGAGTATTAAAATAAGGATAAGAAAAAACAGGAATATCTATATCCTTGTGCCCAAAAAACCACTGCCTCCCCCAGATAAACCTGAGGAAAGCAGTGATTCTTATTTTAGGAGTTAGGTTAGGAATGAATACACGAAATCAATTTAGCTGATTATTTTTTGTTTTTCAAGAATTCATCGTATTGTTTTTGCATTTCGTTCAATACTGTTTCGTAGGCACCTTCAGATTTCAATTTTTCCATCAATTCTGGAATCGCTTTATCTGGGTCAAATATAATAAAATGAAATAAGAATCGAGCAATTTAATTTTGGAATCCAAATCAATTTATAACAATATTTTAGAAGAGATGCTGTACTATTCTAAATTCAATATAATAATTTAACCATATGTTATGAGATATGTAAATCTAATAACTTATTTTATAAAGACATTATCACATTCGAATTACACACAATCACAAATACTTTATTTTGCGGTTGACATTATAAAAAAAAAGTAGTACAATATAAATGAAATCGGTTTCACTAAAATACAAAGGAGGTATTGTGATGACAAATTTGAAAAAATGCATCGCATTAGGACTGGGAGTCGCTTGCTTACTCCCCTTAGCTAGTCAGACTGTTTCTGCTAAGATGGTGTATTTCAATCTTCATGTTACACGCGAAGACTATTCCGTTAGTAGCCGAAAAACTGAAAAAACAGACGGCTCCCCTGCTGTTGCTAATATCACAGGTGGTCTTGGTTGGGGAAAAAAGGTCAGAATTCGCGCTTGGACTGCTGCTGAGGATGAACCTGCAACTGAGATGAAAATAGCTGATTCAAATGGTCGCTATAATCTTCACTATAATGACGGTTATGGGACAATTGGACGTTATTATTATCTCAACGCCTCTAAATATGGTTGGCTCGACTCGAATATTACAGGACGTTTTGACCCTTAATTCGTCTCAAAACAAAAAGTAGCAAACATTGGGTTATTCGCTAGTTAATCATTTGAGCGTTCGCTAGCCTAAAGCCCCCTTCTAAGAGTGGAGGCCGCATCTTAAAAGTGTCATGCCTCTGCTCCTTTTTTAAAAGGAGTTTTTTACTATGAAAAAATACCTATTATTTCTACTTATTCTTCCCTTTATCTTTTTAACAGCTTGTCAATATAACAAAAAACAAATAACGGAGATAAATAAGGAAAACCTCCCCATAAAAGAAGGTTATAAAGAGATAACAGAGCAAATCTATCTATCAGACCAGATAGATACCTCCTATAAAGAAGAATTGCCTTTTTGGGACTCAAAAAAAGGAGACAAAAACACATTAGTAACAGCTATTCAAAATTTTATGGGAAATGATAGTGAAATTAGTGAGATTATTGCCGATAAGAATCCTTTAACCAGACTCCAAAAAGGAAAGACCAGAGCAGATATTACCGTCAATAAAACTGGATCATGGATTCATTTAACATCTGATCAAATATCAGATCTATCAAGTGTTTTCCACAACCTACGATTAGACGCTATTGAAAATAATCTAAATCTAACCGACTTTAAAGAAGAACTTCCATTTTCAAAAGAAGATGGTGTTAACAAAGTTAAGCAATTTCTAAATACCCTCCAATTAGGATTTGACGATTATGATTATCTCATCTACGCTATCTCAAAAGAAACACTCCTTGAGTATCTCCCAACCTACGAAAGAAATGCCAAAGAATTAAAAGGAACAAAGATAGACAAAAACAATCTGACTGATATGTGCTATGTTACTGTTTTTCCAAAACTTTCTAGTAAAAGAGTTATTGATGGCGAAACTCAGCTAGGTTCATCCGGAGAGATTAGTTTTATTCATGGTCCTGACCTAAACTTTATCATCACCCAAGCAGGGATTCAAGGAATTGATTTATCTGGTGTTATCTTACCGACTCAAAAAATAGATAAAATGGCGACTCTTTCTGTCCAAAAAGGATTAGATGTTTTAAAAGAAAAATACGAAAATTTGATTTTGGACAGTCCAATTTATATTGAGTCATTTACAATTGAGTATATACCTATTCCCACTCAAGAAAAAGAACTCTATGGAGGAAATCTCTATCGTCCCTTCCTAATCTTTACAATCAAAGAAAAAGATCGTATAGATAAAGCAGTTATCGATCCCACAAACTGGAAAGAGGTAAGTTAGATGAAACTACTTCTCCCCTTTAAATATACGCTAAAAGATTGGAGGATTTGGATTGGACTACTCTTTTCCTTAGTAGTTGCATTGATGATGTCCTATACAGATCTAACAATAAAATTAGACGGAAGAAATTCACTTGCAGTCCCTGATTATTTCATGCTCTCCTTCTCTAGAAATCTAGCAATGTCATTATATATCTTAACAGCAGCTTCCACTGTAGTAACAGACTTTTCACAAGACTACCATCAAAATAGACTTCCTTTTTTACTTAGTCGTATGTCTCTGCGACAATACGCTTCTTCCTTCGTCAAACGGTTAATTTTCCGTTCTTATTTTGTAGGACTGACCTTAGGATTCTGTTTTTTAATTCTCCTCTCCTTTTATTTTCCCCTCACTAATTCTCACTACTCATCTACTTTTAGCAATCAGTGGTTGTTAAATCAAGGATTTATATTCCTTTTCTACTTCCTTCTCATTAGTCTAATTGGACTCTATTTTGCATTCTTTACTCTATTAGGTGGAGTTCTTTCCGTTTTTTACCCTAATGTGTTAATGGTCTATCTTCTTCCAAGTACAGCCTGGTTTGTCCTCACAACATTTGGTTTAGAGAGAGTTCTCCCTTTTTTTACTCTACCACATATCGTCTTAACGACAGATGATTATTTACGAGAAGGGCTAGCATATTTTCAAGTAGGTGACGAAAACTTTCGAAATATTTTTTCGTTGCTTTATCCTTATATTTTCTTAACTCTATGGGCACTTTTGTCAATAGAGATCATTCGACTAGCTCTTAAAAAACATTGGCATTTTTATGATAAGGAGTAATCTTATGGAGATTATACGTGTAGTAACTATTCTCTTAAAACAACAATTCACCTTTAAACGATTGTTGCCTATCTTAATTTTCTTTCACCTCTATACTTTGATTTTAATGCTACCTTTTTCTAATTTAGCTAATCACTTCAAAGAAACTTATCCTGTCAGCATTGTAACTGTTCTCTTCACGAGTCAATGGTTCACTGCAATTTCTATTTTATCTGTCATACTACTATTTAGCAATCTTCCTTTAAAAGATACTTTCCAGTTTTGGTTAATCTTAAAAATCGGACAGAAAAAGTGGATGCTCTCCCAGTTTATTTATCTGCTTATCGCGAGCTTAATCGCTTCGATTTACCAAATCATCAGCATTTTAATCACTTTTCTCCCTACACTACACCTTTCAAATCATTGGGGACGTCTCCTACCCTCCCTAGCTCAAGGACGTATTTCATTTCCGGAAGGTGTTGATAGCATGACGCATCTACGCTCCATTATACTGCAATATTATTCTCCCTATGGCGCTTTTTTTCAAATATTCTTATTGTTATTCCTTATGTTCATATTGATTGGGGGAGTGATTTTCGTTTTCAATAGTTATTATTCTAATTTAGGAAATACCTTAGCCTGTGGATTAGTTATTGTAGAATTATTTATTACAGAAGCTTCACGTTTCTGGATTAAATTTTTATCTCCTTTAACTTGGCTAGACTTCCATTATATTAAATACGAAGCCCATTCTGGCTTACTATCCCTACCAGAAATAATTACTCGTATCCTACTTTTATACCTTTTGCTCACCATAATCCTAGTTGTTATGAAAAAAATAAGGAGACAATAGATATGACAGACTTACATTTAAAATCTATTCGTAAAAACTATAAACACAATGTAATTTTTGAAGACCTTTCCTTTGAATTTTCCAGTGGAAATATATACGGAATTGTTGGATATAACGGTTCAGGAAAAACAGTTTTACTCAAGTGTTTAGCGGGATTAGAAGGTATAACTGAAGGAAAAATCGAATTAGATGGAAACATACTTGGAATAGATTTTCCCTTCTTACCAAGTGTAGGTGTTATTATTGAGACTCCAGGATTTCTGGAAGGTTATTCTGGTTTTGATAACTTACATCAACTAGCTCTAATCAAAAATAAAATAGGAGAGAAAGAAATCATTCAGAGTATGATAGATGTAGGACTCAATCCTAGTTCTTCTAAAAAAGTAAAACACTACTCTTTAGGAATGAAACAAAAATTAGCTCTAGCACAGGCTTTTATGGAAAATCCAGATATATTACTCTTAGATGAACCAATGAACGGACTTGATAAGCAATCTGTTCAAAAAATTCGAGAAAAATTACTCCACCTAAAAGAAAAGGGGAAACTTATTATTCTAGCTTCTCATATAGAGCAAGATATCGAATGTCTCTGTGATGAAGTTCTATACTTGGGATAAGAATGATTTATTATAGAGACAACACTCCTCATAAAATAGCAATTTTATACAAAAAGACCAACTATACCTGAATTATATTAGTTGGTTTATTTTTCATTCAAAAAAACCACTGCCTCCCCCAGATAAACCTGAGGAAAGCAGTGATTCTTATTTTAGGAGTTAGGAATGAATACACGAAATCAATTTAGCTGATTATTTTTTGTTTTTCAAGAATTCATCGTATTGTTTTTGCATTTCGTTCAATACTTTTTCGTAGGCACCTTCAGATTTCAATTTTTCCATCAATTCTGGAATCGCTTTATCTGGGTCTACAGTACCAGTGTTGATAGCTGTATCAAATTGTTGCATTGTGTTAGCGATAGCTGAGATTTCAGATTTCACATTGTCAGTATTGAAGATAAATCCAAGCGCTGGAGATTCTTTAGCTTCTGCCAATTCTTTCTTAGAATTTTCGATTTGTTGGTCTGTAACGTTTTCGTTGATATAAAGGATCCAGTTGTTACCAGTGTTCCATCCACCCATGTGAGTGTTTCCATTATAAGCATCAAGAACGCGAACACGGTTTTCTTTACCTTCAATTTTTTCCCAGTTCTTGCCTTCTGGACCGTAAACAAGACCGTTCAAAAGTTCTGGGTTCGTATTCAAGAGGTTCAAGATTTCCATTGATTTTTCTTTGTTCTTAGAGTTGTTTGAGATGACAAAGTTAGCAACTTGGGTTGTTTGGTTTTTCTTGATGAAGTTAGTGATTGGTTTGATTTGGATATCTTTGTTGGCAACACGTGAAAGCAAGCTGTTACCGTAGTCAGCTGGTCCTACTGTTTCTTCACGAACGAACCAAGTATCTTGTTGAATGTCAAATGAAGTATCGCTTGTTGCGACATCTTTTGGAATGTAGCCAGCTTCATAGAATTTGTGAAGAGTCTTCAAGTGTTCTTTGAAACGAGGCACTTCGTAACGGTTTACAACTTTAGTAGTATCGCCTTCAAGGTCAATAACGAATGGAAGCCCGTTTGCTACTGGGTAGTCAAAGTTATCAGATGGGATGAAAATTTTACCAATAGCAAATGGCACTACATCTGGAGCTTTTTCTTTAATTTGTTTCAAGACTGGCTCAAGAGTTTCGTAAGAAGTAACACCTGAAATATCGATACCATATTTGGCAAGGAGAGTTCCGTTGAAGGCAAAGTTTTGAGATGATGCAACGTTGGCTGCAACTGGAACAGCGTAAATTTTACCGTTTACAGTATTACCCTTGATGTAGGCTGGGTCAAGTGCTTTGTAAAGGTCTTTACCTTCTTTTTTGTACAATTCTGTCAAGTCAGCGTAAGCACCTTTTTGAGCATTTACAATGTAGTTATCTGCAAAGGCGATATCATAGTTTTCACCAGATGATGTGATAACTGACATTTTCTTACCATAGTCACCCCAGCCAAGGTATTGGATATCCAATTTGGCACCAACTTTTTCTTCGATGATTTTGTTGGCATTTGCTAACAATTCATCCAAGTTGTCTGGTTTGTCACCGATTTGGTACATTTTGATAACAGGTTTGTCACCTGAATCAGCAGCTTTTTTGCTGTTACCTGTCAAGTTTCCACAAGCAGCAAGACCTGCAGCCAAAGCGACTACACTAGCAGATGCAAAAGCATATTTTTTCCAGTTTTTCATGATAAAAACTCCTTTTTTTATTTTTAAACTTATAAACAATGTAATGATGTTAACTTCACGCAAGGGAAGTTTGGAAATGAGAAATGTTCTTTCTCAATAAACACTATTCTTTCACACCACCGATAGTCAAACCTTTTACAAAGTAGCGTTGGAAGAATGGATACAAAATCGCGATTGGAAGGGTTGCAACCACAACCATGGCCATACGACCTGTTTCTTTCGGTAGAGCAACTCCCAGTTGACCAGTCAAGCCGACCGCTTTGGCAATGTAGTCCATATTTTGTTGGATTTGCATAAGCAAATATTGCAATGGATACAAGTTGTCACTCTTGATGTAAAGAAGGGCGTTGAACCAGTCATTCCAGAAACCAAGTGCTGTCAAAAGCGTGATGGTTGCGATACCTGGTAGTGACAATGGCAAACAGATTTGGAAGAAAATCCGAGCCTCACTGGCACCATCGATACGAGCCGATTCGAGAATGGCTTCTGGAATGGTCTTCTTGAAGAAGGAACGCATCAAGATGATGTTAAATGGTGAGAGAAGCATTGGAACAATCAAGGCCCAAACAGTATCCCCAAGCTGAAGGACACGGGTCACCATGATATAACCTGGTACCAAACCAGCGTTGAACAACATACTGAGAAGGACGAAGATGGTAAAAAATCTGCGATACTTAAATATTGTCCGTGAGATAGCGTAGGCATAGGTTGTTGTGATAAAGACATTTGTAAATGTCCCAACTACGGTTACAAAGACAGAAATGAAGAGGGCTTGTAAGATTTTATCCTTAAACTGTGCCAAGAACTCAAAACCGTCTAATCCAAATTGGGATGGGAAGAAGCTGTAGCCGTATTGGAGGAGGCTTTTCTCGTCCGTCACTGAAATAATGATAACGAATACGAAGGGTAGGATACAAGAGAGGGCAATCAAACCCGAAATGATACTGAAGAAGATATCTGCTTTCTTACTGAAGGAGTGAATGCCGACATTATCAATTTTTTCTTTTTTAATTTTCTTTTCTGCCATATTCTCCTCCTTTCTAGAACAAAGCTGAGTTTGGATCAACTCGTCTTGCCAGTAAGTTTGATAGAACCACCAGAATCAAGCCGACTACTGATTGGTAGAGACCTGCTGCTGAAGCCATCCCGATATCTGCTGTCTGAGTCAAGCCATTATATACATATACGTCCAAGACGTTGGTTACGTTATAAAGTTGACCAGCATTGTGGGGAATTTGGTAGAAAAGACCGAAGTCTGCACGGAAGATATTTCCGACTGCAAGGATGGTCAATACGGTTACCAGCGGTGTCAACTGCGGAATGGTGACATTGCGAATGCGTTGCCATTTGCTGGCTCCGTCCACTGTCGCTGCTTCGTAGTAGGTTGGATCAATTCCCATGATTGTCGCATAGTACATGACACTGCTATATCCAAAACCTTTCCAAATACCTAGGAAAAGTAGGAGATAAGGCCAGATTCCCAAATCAGCGTAGAAATTGACTTCTTTGAGACCAAGACTTTCCAATAGATGATTGAACACCCCTTTATCAATGTTTAGGAAGGCATCTGTAAAGAAACTGATGATAACCCAAGACAAGAAGTAAGGGAACAACATAGAAGTTTGGAAAATCTTCACCATTCTCTTGGAACGGAGTTCACTGAGGATAATGGCAATCCCTACAGATACAACTAAACCTAGAAAGATAAAGCCAAGATTGTAGAGAACCGTATTTCGTGTGATAATAAAGGCGTCTCTTGAACTAAATAAGAATCTGAAATTATCGAGTCCGACCCATTTACTATTTATGATACTATCTATAAATCCATTACTGGTCATGTGGTAGTCTTTGAAGGCAACCACGTTCCCAAATACTGGAATGTAGAAGAATAGAATCAACCAGA
This sequence comes from Streptococcus pseudopneumoniae ATCC BAA-960 = CCUG 49455, assembly GCF_002087075.1. Lineage (GTDB taxonomy): Bacteria > Bacillota > Bacilli > Lactobacillales > Streptococcaceae > Streptococcus > Streptococcus pseudopneumoniae. Next base: position 1,682 of record NZ_MWSM01000025.1, on the reverse strand, counting down.
GTGCCCCTGGCAAAACCATCAAGAGAAAGATCCAGTTGTCTCTCAAGGTTTTTGAAAACTTATTCATAATTTCCTCCCTTTTTATTTTGATATCCATCTAAAAATTCTTTTTTAGACTTTTGATAACGATTACATTATTAGTATACTCCTATTTGCAGATTAGGTTAAACTCCTAATTATAGAAAAAACTCCACAAATTATGTAGCAGATTTAAAACTTTATCACCACTATCAAACAAATGTCCGTAACCGTCCAATAACGAAGTATATTGAAAAATCTCCAGATTAGTGAACTCACGGATAGTTCCTAATCTGGAGATTTCTTATTTGCACTTTTCTTGTACAACTTTAGTTCATGGTAAACAAGCCTCTAAAACCTCTTTGTTTACGAGAGTCTGCTTGCTTGGGGGTGGATTCAAAAAACTTCCTTCTCACATGCGCCCAACATCCAACAAGTTCAGCTTCTTCCAGTTGACGATAAGCTTCTAGCGGTTCGCAGTTTACCAAGCTTAGCGTTGCCTTGCTCCTAAACCTTGGACTGCTATTGCATAGGCAGAACTAGAGGACTAAGGTCCTAAGTTACTGCCGCAACATATCACAATGCACATAGCCAGAATAATCTCCTAGGAATTCTTGTACTACTGAACCACTTCGACGCTGATCATGGTGGTAAAGCCTAATCCCTTGTTTCTCTGATTTTCCTGACAAAAAAGTCCAATAGTAGGTCAGATGGCTATCACTTTCTAAGACCCGATAAGAGGTTTCATCCGCATGAAGAAGAGCTTGTTCTAACAACTTTTCTCGTAAAAGCTTATAAAGGGACTCTAAATAATATTGACTCGCCTTGATATGTCAATTAGAGATTTCCTTACGTGTGATTGGTAAACCCATCTTAGCCCAATCTTCTTCTTGGCGATAATTACGAACTTTAAGCAGAATATCATTTCTCTTTTTAGAATCAAAACGACGAGATTGTGGAATCTCTACAGGAACAATAGGTTGTGGCATTTAAATATCCTCCAATAGTTTTACTTTACTAATAGTATACAGGAGGTCTTCCATGAATGATAGATACCTTGTTATGACGCGCTTACAGAAGGACGACAAAAAAGAAAGGACAAAATTTGTCCTTTCTGAATCTTAGCTAACTTCCATCTACTACAGTTGGCAAAGAGGCTTCTTCACTATCCGCTATAGGGTGAGTATATCCAGCTAATGTGTAGGTTACCCTAGTTCTTTTTAATTGATAAAGATTTTTGCATGTGAAGGCTATTGAGAATCAAATAGAATCATCTACTTAAGCTTCTTCATCATCTTTTTTCTTTTTAGAAAAGAGTAAACCGACTGCTCCAAAGATTGATAGAAGTCCTAGAGCAGCTGTAGTGCTATCTGATCGACTACCAGTATTAGGTAATGCTGCTGCCTTAGCCTTGTCCTTAGCCACTGGATTAACTGCTGCTACTGCGGCAATTCCGTCTGCTTGCGCTTTGTCCACGCCTGCTTGGTCGCTTGCTGCGTCAATGGCTTGGATAGCTTTGTCCGCTGCCGCTTTAGCTTGTTTCTTAGCCACTGCTTTTTCATCGTCGGATAAGTTAGAATTATTATCGATTTCTTTTTCTTTCGCTGTTTTTTCAGCATTGATTGCTGTAATTGCAACTTCTTTTTCGATAGCTAATTTTCCTT
>NZ_MWSM01000024.1 GCF_002087075.1 Streptococcus pseudopneumoniae ATCC BAA-960 = CCUG 49455 | reverse complement strand
AGGAACAGATCCAAACGATAAGAACTCAACACCAGACAATGTCGACACCGACAAAGACGGCTTCCCTGATAAGGAAGAAGTAGAGAAAGGAACAGACCCTACTAAAGCCGATACAGACGGCGATGGCTTGACTGATAAGGAAGAAGTAGAGAAAGGAACAGACCCTACTAAAGCTGATACAGATGGCGATGGCTTGACTGATAAGGAAGAAGTAGAGAAAGGAACAGACCCTACTAAAGCTGATACAGATGGCGATGGCTTCACAGATAAAGAAGAAGTAGAAAAAGGAACAAATCCGAAAGATCCAAACTCGAAACCAGAATCTAAACCAGTAGGTGCATCAACTAAGGATTCAGATAGTGTTAAAGATCCATCAGTAACATCGGTTAAAGATCCAAGCAACTTGACTGATGCAGAAAGAGCTAAGGTAGCCGAAGAAGTTAAGAAATCTAACCCAACTGCAACAGATGTTAAAGTAGGTAAAGATGGAACAATAACTGTAACCTTCCCAGATGGCTCAACAGCAGTAATTCCAGCAGCTAAAGCAGTTGAGAAAGCTAAAGATGCAGATAGTGTTAAGGATCCGTCAGCAACACCAGTTAAAGATCCAAGCAACTTGACTGACGCAGAAAAAGCTAAGGTAGCCGAAGAAGTTAAGAAATCTAACCCAACTGCGAAAGATATTAAGGTAAACAAAGACGGATCAGTAGTTGTAACCTTTGAAGATGGTACTACATCTGTTATTCCAGCAGATAAGACAGTCAAGAAATCAGATAGTTCAGTAGCAGTTAATCCAGCTACCAACCAAGATTCACCTGCTCAAGCACCAGCTGAGAAAGCAGGAGCGAAAGAATTGCCAAATACTGGTACAGAACAATCTAGCGCTTCACTTGCTCTAGCACTTCTTGCAGCAGCAACAGGGGGACTCCTTATCGCGAAAAAACGCAAGGAAGAAGAGTAAGAAATTACTTTGATAAAATAATTCATAGGATAAACATTCTGTAAATTTAACGAAAATAGATTGGAACACTATGTTCTAGTCGCCCCCAAAAGGATAGCATCTCCGAGAGGAGATGTTATCCTTTTTTTACTAGTGAATCAAATGATATAGTGGATTGAATTTATAATAGTACGGTAAGCGCGTCATAACAAGGTATCTATCATTCATGGAGTTCCTCCTGTATACTATTCGTAAAGTAAAACTATTGGAAGATATTTTAATGCCACAACCTATTGTTCCTGTAGAGATTCCACAATCTCGAAATGATAGAAGAGCTTTTGGATAAGGTGTTGCTCTATGACAATTCATCTATCTAGCCTAGGGCAGGTCTATCTCGTGTGTGGGAAAACGGATATGAGGCAAGGCATTGATTCACTGGCTTATCTCATTAAAACCCACTTTGAATTAAATCCCTTTTCAGGTCAAGTCTTTCTCTTTTGTGGTGGACGTAAAGACCGCTTTAAATCCCTTTACTGGGATGGTCAAGGATTTTGGCTACTATATAAACGCTTTGAGAGCGGCAGACTGACTTGGCCCAGTACAGAAAAGGATATCAAAGCTCTCACGCCTGAACAAGTAGACTGGCTTATGAAGGGCTTTTCTATCACTCCCAAAATAAATTCATCAGAAAGTCGTGATTTCTATTGAAAGACGGGCATCTGGTCCTTTCCAATAATCTAGCTGAACGCGCTATTAAATCATTGGTTATGGGACGGAGTAAAAGAGTCCAGTGGACTCTTTTAGCCTAAGAAAAACGTGGACTGATTTTGTGTTTGGATTATGACCTTGAACGACATGCTTTAAAAGTTAGTTGAACCGCCGTATGCCGAACGGCACGTACGGTGGTGTGAGAGGGACTAGAGATTATCCCCTACTCGATATTTTTTTCGTATTTCATAAACATTTCATATTTGGGTTTTATAATAGTCTTACAAATATGGAGGTGACAAATGAATCCAATCCAAAGATCTTGGGCTTATGTCAGCAGAAAACGACTGAGAAGTTTTATTTTATTTCTGATTTTATTGGTCCTATTGGCTGGAATTTCAGCCTGTTTGACGCTGATGAAGTCCAACAAAACAGTTGAAACCAATCTTTACAAATCACTCAATACATCTTTTTCTATTAAGAAGATAGAAAATGGTCAGACTTTCAAGTTGTCGGACTTATCATCCGTGAGCCAGATTAAGGGACTGGAACATGTCTCTCCTGAACTCGAGACGGTCGCAAAACTAAAAGACAAGGAAGCAGTGAGTGGCGAGCAGAGCGTGGAGCGTGATGATTTGTCAGCTGCAGACAAAAACTTGGTCAGCTTAACGGCTCTTGAGGATTCATCCAAGGATGTGACCTTTACCAGTTCGGCCTTCAACCTAAAAGAAGGGCGACACCTTCAAAAAGGGGATTCCAAGAAAATCCTGATCCACGAAGAGTTGGCTAAGAAGAACGGTCTTTCGCTTCATGACAAGATTGGCTTGGATGCTGGTCAGTCTGAATCTGGAAAAGGACAAACAGTAGAGTTTGAGATTATCGGCATCTTTTCTGGTAAAAAACAAGAGAAATTCACAGGCTTGTCTTCTGACTTCAGTGAAAATCAAGTCTTTACAGATTATGAAAGTAGCCAAACCCTTTTGGTCAATAGTGAAGCTCAAGTCAGTGCAGCACGCTTCTATGTAGAAAATCCTAAGAAAATGGACGGACTCATGAAGCAGGTAGAAAACTTGGCCTTGGAAAATCAAGGCTACCAAGTCGAAAAGGAAAACAAGGCTTTTGAACAAATCAAAGACTCAGTGGAAACCTTTCAAACCTTCCTGACCATCTTCCTTTATGGGATGTTGATAGCAGGAGTAGGGGCCTTGATTTTGGTCTTGTCTCTCTGGTTGAGAGAAAGGGTCTACGAAGTGGGGATTTTACTAGCACTTGGAAAAGGCAAGAGCTTGATCTTCCTACAGTTCTGTTTAGAGGTAGTTTTGGTATCTCTTGGTGCCTTGCTTCCAGCATTTGCTGCAGGCAACGCCATCACATCCTACCTACTCCAAACTCTACTAGCAAGTGGAGAGCAGGCAAGCTTACAAGACACGCTAGCCAAAGCAAGCAGTCTATCAACCAGCATCCTATCTTTTGCAGCATCCTATGTTTTTCTAGTTCTGCTTAGTTGCTTATCTGTAGCCCTTTGTTTCCTATTCTTATTTAGAAAAGCGCCGAAAGAAATTTTATCATCTATTAGTTAATACTCTTTGAAAATCTCTTCAAACCGCGTTAGCTGTATCTGCAACCTCAAAGTTGTGCTTTGAGCAACCTACAGCTAGCTTCCTAGTTTGCTCTTTGATTTTCATTGAGTATAAGAAGGAGAAATCATGACTTTATTACAATTACAAGACCTTAACTACCGTTATAAGAACACTGCTGAGGCAGTCCTATATCAGATCAATTATCATTTTGAACCTGGGAAATTTTACAGTATTATTGGGGAGTCAGGAGCGGGGAAATCCACTCTCTTGTCCCTACTTGCTGGTTTAGATAGTCCTGTTGAAGGTTCGATTCTTTTCCAAGGAGAGGATATTCGTAAGAAGGGGTATTCCTACCATCGTATGCACCATATTTCCCTGGTATTTCAAAATTATAACTTGATAGATTATCTTTCTCCACTGGAAAATATCCGCTTGGTCAACAAAAAGGCAAGCAAGGATACACTGCTTGAGCTTGGTTTAGATGAAAATCAGATCAAGCGGAATGTTCTCCAGTTATCAGGTGGTCAACAGCAACGTGTTGCCATTGCTCGCAGTTTGGTCTCAGAATCTCCAGTTATTCTAGCTGATGAGCCAACAGGAAATCTGGATCCTAAAACTGCTGGAGATATTGTCGAACTGCTCAAATCACTTGCCCAGAAAACAGGTAAATGTGTCATCGTCGTAACCCACAGCAAAGAAGTGGCACAAGCATCAGATATTACACTTGAGTTGAAAGATAAGAAACTGACTGAAACTCGAAATACTACGAAATAATACGAACTTTTTCTGTTCAAACTATAAAATAGAATAAAATCTAGAAAGGGAATCTATGTTACACAACGCATTTGCCTATGTTACAAGGAAGTTTTTCAAATCGATCGTCATCTTCCTGATTATTCTCCTCATGGCGAGCTTGAGTTTGGTCGGCTTGTCGATCAAGGGAGCTACTGCCAAAGCTTCTCAGGAGACCTTTAAAAATATCACCAACAGCTTCTCCATGCAAATCAATCGTCGCGTCAATCAAGGAACGCCACGTGGTGCTGGGAATATCAAGGGTGAAGACATCAAAAAAATCACCGAAAACAAGGCCATCGAGTCTTATGTCAAACGTATCAACGCTATCGGAGATTTGACTGGATATGACCTCATTGAAACGCCAGAAACCAAGAAGAATCTCACTGCTGATCGTGCCAAACGTTTTGGAAGTAGCTTGATGATCACTGGTGTCAATGACTCCTCTAAAGAAGACAAGTTTGTCTCTGGTTCTTATAAGCTGGTCGAAGGTGAGCATCTAACCAACGACGACAAAGATAAGATTCTCATGCATAAGGACTTGGCAGCCAAACACGGCTGGAAAGTTGGGGATAAGGTCAAACTAGACTCCAATATCTACGATGCCGATAATGAAAAAGGAGCCAAGGAAACAGTCCAAGTGACAATCAAGGGACTCTTTGATGGTCATAATAAGTCAGCAGTAACTTACTCACAAGAGCTTTACGAAAATACAGCCATCACAGACATCCATACTGCTGCAAAACTTTATGGATACACAGAAGACACAGCCATTTATGGGGACGCAACCTTCTTTGTAACAGCAGACAAGAACTTGGATGATGTTATGAAAGAGTTGAATGGCATCAGTGGTATCAACTGGAAGAGCTACACACTCGTCAAGAGCTCCTCTAACTACCCAGCTCTTGAGCAATCTATCTCTGGTATGTACAAGATGGCCAGCCTCCTCTTCTGGGGTAGCTTGAGCTTCTCAGTTCTCCTCCTTGCCCTCTTGCTCAGCCTTTGGATCAACGCCCGTCGCAAGGAAGTGGGAATTCTCCTCTCTATCGGCCTCAAGCAGGCAAGTATCTTGGGGCAATTCATAACCGAATCTATCTTGATTGCTATCCCTGCTCTAGTTTCTGCTTACTTCCTAGCTAATTACACTGCCCGTGCAATTGGAAACACTGTCCTTGCCAATGTGACTTCAGGTGTTACCAAACAGGCTAGTAAGGCGGCTCAAGCCTCTAACCTTGGTGGTGGTGCAGAAGTAGATGGCTTTAGCAAGACCTTGTCGAGCCTAGATATTTCTATTCAGACTTCAGACTTTATCATCGTCTTTGTCCTAGCCTTGGTTCTAGTGGTTCTCGTTATGGCGCTTGCTTCAAGCAATCTCCTTAGAAAACAACCAAAAGAGCTTTTGCTGGATGGTGAATAATACTGATGCTAGACTGAAAAATGAGGCTAGCAACTGAAAGTTTTAAAATGATACATGAAGCAGAAAGCAGTGGTGAAAATCATTGCTTTCAGTTGCTTTCTTTGTACTTTAGTGTTAAATATGATATACTAAAGTTATGGAATTTATTAGAAAGGGGTTTCGCAACTTATATATGGAATTGTGCATAAAAATCTATAGATAAATCTGTAGAAGCCTATCCATATCGCAAACATAGGCTAGTAGACCTAGGCAGGGTCTACCTTGGAAAATATAGAATAGTGAGGAAAAATAAATATTATGAGACAAACAAATGTTAGAGGAAGCTTATCCCTCCGTGGTTTTAGAAAATTAAGAACGGGTGCAATTGTTGCGACAGGTGTGATTCTACTGGGGCTAGGCTTTTTAGCTCCAACTGTATCAGCCAGTGAACAAGATGGTGTTTGGGTAGCCAGAACAGTTGAGGAAGTGAAAGCTGATATTCTAAATATAGACAATTTATCACACTACACAATTAAGTGGGGAGATACATTGAGTGCTATTAGTGGGGCAACAGGGCTATCTGTTGATAGTTTGGTTGAGATAAATCGTATTGCAAATAGAGATTTGATTTTTGCTAATAATAAATTGTATTTTAGCGAAGAGGCTTTTCTAAAAGATGGAAATACAGAAGTAAAAAGACAGCGAGTGTCGATTGATAATTCTGGTAGTCGTCAAAGTTATGAAGTTGAAACAAAAACAGATACTGTAACTGGTGAACAAAGGACTACTGTTAAACAAACGACACCAGTAGCTGTGGAAATCCCAGCGGCGTCAGCAGAGAAAGCTGAAGAGTCAGTATTGCCGGCATCGAAATCAGAAACCTCAATCTCAGTTGCGCCAAAAGCCGAAACAAGATCAGAAACTTTACATGCTCCATCTGCAGATACTACAATTGAATCAGGGAACTCAACTGAATCAAGTCCAGTAGTAGACAAGGCCCTTTCAAATATAGGGACAACAAATCAACCTGTAGTTTCAAATCCAAGTTCTGAAGCGCCAGCACCGAAAGTGGAAGAGCCAATGGTATCAGAACCAAAATCGGAAGCACCAGCGACCCCAGCACCAAAAGTGGAAGAACCAGTGTCACCGGCGCCAAAAGCGGAAGAACCAGCAACACTGGCACCAGAAGTAGAAGAGCCAACGGTATCAGAACCAAAAGCAGAAGCACCCGTATCTCCAGCACCGAAAGTGGAAGATTCAATGGTATCAGAACCAAAATCAGAAGCACCAGCGACCCCAGCGCCAAAAGCAGAAGAGCCAATGGTATCAGAACCAAAATCAGAAGCACCAGCGACCCCGGCGCCGCAAGCGGAAGCACCAGCAGCGCCAGCACCAAAATCAGAAGCACCGGTAGCTACAAGACCAACCACGGAAGATCCAGTAATACCGAAAGGGGAAGTGCCGGCTGTACCACAAAAGGAGGTGCAGACTGTATTTAAATCGGAAGTGAGTCAAGCATCTGCTGGCAATGTTTTGGTGGGAATCAAAGGAGAATTTTTAACACCAGATCAACAAGCTATCTTAGATTCTCTTAATAAGATTCGTAAAGAGGCTTTTGAGGAGAAATTAGTAGATAAGTATGTTCCGATTAAGTGGTCAACACAACTGGAAAAAACGGCTCTTATGAGAGCTGCTGAGTCTTCTATTACGAATGCCCATGCTCGTCTCTCTGACAAAAATATTTGGACAGCTTTTCCGACTGGTACTAGAACATTTGGAGAAAACTTGGCGTGGAATTATAAAGGATTTGCAGAGGCGATTAAGCAATGGTACTCAGAAAAAGCCGATTATATTAAAAAATCAAAGGGTGAGACAGTTGCAGGTCAAACTGGTCATTATAAATCATTGATAAATCCTCTATATACTTATACAGGTCTTGGTGCATTTAATAACCCTCGTCATGAACATCACTGGATTACTGTTGCACAAATTTTAGGAGATAAGGTCGACTCGGAGGCTTTAGTTGGACAGTATGGGCCAGCAATTCAAGAAGCAGAGGTGACAGAATCTCAACTTTCCTCATTTAAAACAAAAGCTGATATTGTCGAAAACACATCTGATAGAAGAGACAAACAGTAAAGAGGTTAATTCACAGGAAGCGTCTTCAGAAACAAGAGATGTAACATCGCACGGTAACGGAGCAACAGAGGAAGCAAAGACTGTAGAATCTACGGAGAGCACAGAGAAAAGCCAAGTAGAACCAGCTGAAAACACATCAGCTACGGATATGGCAGAAACAGGAAAAACATCTGTAGCTCCATCATCAGACTCAGAAAAAGTATTGACCACCACAGAAGAAACTGGAGAAGCGACTTCGTCTGATTCTAACTTAGTAAATTCACAAGAAAATAATTCTGAGACACAAGATGGAACAACAAATGCCACATCAGAAGAATCGTCAGAGTCAAAAGAAGCATCAGTTACCTCTGAAAGTGAGTCAACAGACACACAACCATCTGTAGAAGTAGGAACAGAAGAAACACTAGCTCCAAAAGACGCAGGAACAACAGTAGAAGCTGAAGAAGTTGTAACACCAGCTCCTCAAAAGGTCAAAGTCAATGTTTTTTATAACTTTGATAAAATGAAAGATATTGCAGGTTTTCTAGGAGATATCAATGGAACTCCTCTTGAAATCGCGGAAGGTTCAACAGATGATGAAGTAAAAGTGGCAGTCAAGAACCAAGTTGATGCTAAGAAAGAAGAGTTGGGCAAACGTGGCTATACTTTAAAAGAGGACTATGTCTATCAAGCTAATGGGAAAGATTATAACTACGTTGTAACATTTTCAAAAGCAGCTAAATAATTTTCATTCTATAGAGAGTGAAATGCAAGCAGAGAGAGCGATAGGCTCTCTTTGTTTTATCGAGTGGTCAGTTGCTTACAGACAAAAGGCCAGTAAGAGATTATAATAGAAAATAGAGTAGGTATTTATACTCTTCGAAAATCTCTTCAAACCACGTCAGCGTCGCCTTACCGTATGTATGGTTACTGACTTCGTCAGTTTCATCTACAACCTCAAAACCATGTTTTGAGCTGACTTCGTCAGTCTTATCTACAACCTCAAAGCAGTGCTTTGAGCAACCTGCGGCTAGCTTCCTAGTTTGCTTTTTGATTTTTATTGAGTATAAGAAAAATAAAAAATAGAGAGCAGTTAAAGTATGAAAATTTTAATTGTAGAAGATGAAGAGATGATCCGTGAGGGGGTCAGTGATTATTTGACGGATTGTGGCTATGAAACC
>NZ_MWSM01000023.1 GCF_002087075.1 Streptococcus pseudopneumoniae ATCC BAA-960 = CCUG 49455 | reverse complement strand
CTAGCTATAAGCTAGTTGAACCATCTAATTTTTAGGAGGGCTGGGTGGCTAACTTCATTATAGAACTTTCAATTATCACATTCGAATTACATTTTATTTTGGAAAACGTTTCCTTTGTTTTCAAATTGTTAAAAAAGTGGTATAATACAGGATAGCTTACTATTATCTGAATCAGCTGATTTGGAGAGAAAGGATTCATTTTGAAATCAATAGGCTTTATTGAAAAGCTGATAGGGTTGTCTAGTAAAGAGCTGATTTTATTGGGAATTATCCTGAGTATCTTTTTGCCCTTTTATCTTTTTGTAGTTGTATTCTGTTTATATATTATCAGTTTGATTTTTACAGGAGACATGAAAAGTATTCTTCAGAAAATGGGGGAGCATCCGATGCTGCTTCTTTTTCTTGGCTATAGTACTGTTATATCCATTCTTGCACAAAATTGGATGGGTCTTGTGGCTTCAGTAGGAATGTTTTTGTTTGCTATTTTATTTTTGCAATATCAGTCGATTTTATCACATAAATTCTTTCGATTAATTTTGCAGCTCGTCTTGTTTGGTAGCGTCTTGTCAGCTGCTTTTGCGAGTTTAGAACATTTCCAAATTGTGAAGAAATTCAACTATGCTTTTCTTTCACCCAATATGCAGGTGTGGCATCAGAATCGTGCAGAAGTGACCTTCTTTAATCCTAATTATTATGGAATTATTTGTTGTTTCTGTATCATGATTGCTTTCTATCTATTTACAACGACCAAGTTGAATTGGTTGAAAGTATTCTGTGTGATTGCAGGCTTTGTTAATCTCTTTGGATTGAACTTTACGCAAAATCGAACTGCTTTTCCTGCTATTATCGCTGGAGCAATCATCTATCTCTTTACGACTATTAAAAACTGGAAGGCCTTTTGGCTTAGTATTGGGGTATTTGCGATTGGCTTGAGCTTCCTCTTTTCCAGTGATTTGGGAGTTCGGATGGGGACTTTAGATTCTTCTATGGAAGAACGAATTTCTATTTGGGATGCTGGGATGGCCTTGTTTAAGCAAAATCCTTTTTGGGGTGAAGGGCCATTGACCTATATGCACTCTTATCCTCGGATACATGCTCCTTATCATGAACATGCCCACAGTCTTTATATTGATACGATTCTGAGTTACGGAATTGTGGGTACCATTTTATTAGTTTTGTCTTCTGTTGCTCCTGTTCGCTTGATGATGGATATGAGTCAGGAGTCGGGGAAACGTCCGATTATCGGTCTTTATCTGTCTTTCCTTACAGTGGTTGCTGTGCATGGAATCTTTGACTTGGCCCTCTTCTGGATTCAGTCAGGTTTCATTTTCTTGCTAGTTATGTGCAGTGTTCCATTGGAGCATCGAACCTTGGTATCGGACATGACGGATTAAGTTTTATAAGATTGAAATCTTCTACCTTGGGTAGGAGATTTTTTATGCGATGGGCATGTTGTGTATCTGAGGTGTAAGTCCTCTGTAGAGATTCACTACCGGTGAATATAGTGAAATGAGATAAGAACAGGATGAATCAATCAGGACAGTCAAATAGATTTCTAACAATGTTTTAGAAGTAGAGGTGTACTATTCTAGTTTCAATCTATTATACAATAGCGCTCCCTCGTCCTTATGCAGGGGCTCCTAGAGGGGAGAAAGTCTATGAAAAGATTAGCGGACGTCGTTTTGAGCGAACTTCAATTGTTGCAGGACAAGTAGACGGAGAGTTTATAGCTCCCATGATTTACAAGAACAGCATGACAAGCGATTTCTTTGGGGAGTGATTCAAAACGCAACTTCTACCTGCTTTGAAGACACCTCGTGTTATTATCATGGACAATGCTAGTTTTGATCCCAAGAACATTTTGGATGAACTCTGCATCCAAGATAAACACTTTTTCTTACCTCTACCGCCTTATTCACCAGATTTGAATCCTATTGAGTAAGCTTGGGCTATCTTGAAAAAAGAAAGTAACAGATTTATTAAGGGAAGTCCCAACTATTTTTGAATGTTTGGAACGCTTTTTTAAAACTAAATGACTATATAACTAGTTTTTCGCAATTTTTGAGACAGAAATGTGATTTTTGTGATAAAGTTCTATCATTACAAGTTCATTTGTGGTAATATGGAATAAATCATTTATGTATCCTTTCAGAAATGTGCTGTTTCTCTGAATATAAATGTCTTTTTCTCTTTAACTTAATTTTACAAATTGCTAAAGTCATTTAAGGACAGATTTTTGAACAGTTGCTAGAAATGTAGAGGTATTGACCATGTATCAAAAGTTACTTAGAAAAATAGCAGAAGAAAAACCAAGTTATAACTAGGAAGAAATCCAGTGGCTACTTGATCATTTGGGAGATCCTTCTCCAGAAATTCGTGATGACCTTGTTTTTACAAGCTTTGCTAGAGGGATTCAGGAAGAGCTATTTACACAGGAACAATTTCATTTCATTGCTGAAGGGATTTCATCTGATGGAGGGTTAGATAAAGATATTGATAAGGTAGGCCTGTCAACCCTTGAACGTTCTTTTAGGGCGCTTATTTATGCAAATCTCTTGTCTGCAGATGCCAACCAGCAATCGATTTTTTATCAGGAATTAAATGCAGGAATTCGTAATGTCCTTTTAAATCAAGGTTTGTATTATCTTTCAAAAGAAAAGGATACAACGGGTTTTTCAAGTCAGTATGGTTGGGTTCATGCTTTTGCACATGGAGCCGATTTACTGACAGAGGTGGTTTGTCATCCCAACTTTCCTAAAAACAGAGTTCATGAAGTATTTGATATACTTGGCCAACTATTTAAAAGAGTTTCGATTCGCTTTACAGATGATGAGGATTGGCGTTTAGCAAGAGTGATCTATGAACCTATTTTACAAGGGAAGTTAGCGCAAGAGCAAGTAGCTTCTTGGATAAAAGCTGTTGACTTTCCGATAGAAGAAAGGGAAGATTTTTATAAATTTTCCAACTTCAGATCCTGTCTGTTGGAAGTCTATGTCCAACTTGACCAGAGAAATAGTTTACAAGATGACTTGAAAGAAGCTATTCAATCTTTTCAATATTAGGTATTGCTAGTAGTTCTATGATTTTCAAAAAATTTCCAATCAATTTTCTTGAAACCCTTTCCTACTTTTGATAGACTAGTATCTAGTTTTTGAAAAAAGGAGAAAGAAAATGAAAAAATTTGTTGCTGAGTTAATCGGTACGTTCATGCTTGTATTCGTCGGGACAGGAGCTGTTGTTTTTGGAAATGGTCTTGATGGCCTAGGTCACCTTGGAATCGCCTTTGCCTTTGGTTTGGCAATCGTGGTGGCAGCCTACTCAATCGGAACTGTTTCAGGTGCTCACTTGAATCCGGCTGTTTCGATTGCTATGTTTGTAAACAAACGTTTGTCATCTTCAGAACTTGTAAACTACATACTTGGACAAGTAGTTGGAGCTTTCTTAGCATCTGCTTCTGTCTTCTTCCTCTTGGCTAACTCAGGTATGTCAACTGCTAGTCTTGGTGAAAATGCCTTGGCAAACGGTGTCACTGTCTTTGGTGGTTTCTTGTTTGAAGTCATCGCAACTTTCTTGTTTGTCTTGGTTATCATGACTGTGACTTCAGCAAGCAAGGGAAATGGCGCGATTGCTGGTTTGGTAATCGGTTTGTCCTTGATGGCGATGATTCTTGTCGGATTGAACATTACTGGGCTTTCAGTAAATCCAGCTCGTAGCTTGGCACCAGCTGTTTTGGTAGGTGGCGCAGCCCTTCAACAAGTTTGGATTTTCATCCTTGCACCAATCGTTGGTGGGGTTCTTGCAGCCCTCGTTGCAAAAAACTTCCTTGGAACAGAAGAATAATTGAAAAACAAAAAGCCTTGCTCCTCATCTAGAGGAACAGGGCTTTTTCGTATGATACTCTTCGAAAATCTCTTCAAACCACGTCAGCTTCCATCTGCAACCTCAAAGCAGTGATTTGAGCAACTTGCGGCTAGCTTCCTAGTTTGATTTTTGATTTTCATTGAGTATGAGTTTAACGATTGTCAATTTTCTCTGGATAAAGGTCGTGTTGGAAGAGGCGTTGTTCTGCCAAGCCTTCATACTTAGTTCCAGGCTTACCGTAGTTGTAGTAGGGGTCGATTGAAATGCCACCGCGCGGAGTGAATTTTCCCCAGACTTCTAAATAGCGAGGGTCTAGCAAGTTGACCAAGTCTTTCCCGATGGTGTTGATACAGTTTTCGTGAAAATCTCCGTGATTTCGGTAGCTAAAGAGGTAGAGTTTGAGGGATTTTGACTCAACACAGAGCTTGTCAGGGATGTAGGAAATATAAATGGTCGCAAAGTCTGGTTGAGCAGTGATCGGGCAAAGTGAGGTAAATTCAGGACAGTTAAATTTGATAAAATAGTCATTTTCCACATGACGATTGTCAAAGGATTCGAGGACTTCTGGTTGATATTCGAAAATGTAGTTGGTTTCTTTGTTGCCTAGTAGGCTTAGGTTTTTCATTTCTTCTTGTTGTGACATGATTTTTTCTTTCTAATCTTAAACACCACGTTGATTATCGTAGAGGAGGGTATGCAGTTGAGGGAGGACGCGGACATTGCCCCAGCTGTCGTCAGCAGCGACACGTTCCCAGAGTTCTTTGAGGCGGTCCAGTTGGTCTTGGACAATATTACCCGTAGCCTTGGGCTCAGGATTTCCTGCTGATAAGAAGAGAACATCTGGTTGGTAGCGTTCTTGAATCCCTTTGGCAAAGGCCAAATCGGCATCATCAAAGACAGGGATTTTAAAGGTGACCCTGTCTGGATCAAGTTGGGAAACGATAAAGTCCAAGGTCTCAAAGTTGACTTCCATCTTGGATGAAGGAGGTTTGGGACTGAGAGTAACCTGGTCGATGTCTTTTAACCAATTTTGCCAGCGAGAGCCTTGAGTTTCAACAGCCAGAGTAACACCACGTTCCTTGAGTTTGGTGACCAATTCGGCCATGTTGGCTGCTAGGATAGCAGGATTTCCCCCAGATAGGGTTACATAGTCGTAGCTCCCCAATTTATCCAAGGCAGCAATGACCTCGTCAGCTGTCATACGAGTTGGCTTTTCAGAGCCATCCCAAGTAAAGGCAGAATCGCACCAGTCGCAGTGGTAGTCGCAACCAGCAGTGCGGACAAACATGGTTTTCTGCCCGATTGCACGGCCTTCGCCTTGAAAGGTTGGGCCAAAAATTTCTAGAACTGGTAGTTTGAGGACACGTTCCCTAGTCATCTAACCACTCCCGTCTAAACTCTGCAAAGGCAGTCGGAGTCTCATAGAGACGAACGTATTCCAAACGGAGACCGCGCTCGTTTGGCAACTCTTGATTCATGGTTTGGAAAATCCAGTAAACCATATTTTCAGCAGTCGTGTTCATATAGGGAAGAGTTTCATTGAGATAGCGATGATCCAAGTGGGGCTCTAAGTAGTTCTTGTAGGTCGCTTTGATGTCTCCGAAATCGTAGGTCATACCACGTTCATCTAAAAATCCACTGACAGCAATCTGCAGATGATAGGTGTGGCCGTGCAGGGATTTGCATTTTCCCTCATAGTGAAAGAGGTGGTGAGCAGCATCAAAGGTAAATTCTTTGGAGACTAGAGTCCGATAAGGATTGTAGACAAGAGACTCCCCAGTTTCCTGTTTGATTTCTTTGGGTGCAAAAAACATTAGGCTTCTCCTTTCTGTGAGAGATAAACATCTAACCCATGTTGACGTAGGTGGCAGGCGGGGCAATCTTCACAGCCGCTCCCGATAATTCCGTTGTAGCAGGTTAAGGTCTTTTCACGAACATAGTCAAAGGCACCGAGTTGGTCGGCTAGCTCCCAAGTTTCAGCCTTGTCTAGCCACATAAGAGGTGTTTGGATAACGAAGTCGTAATCCATGGCAAGGTTGAGGGTAACATTAAGGGATTTGACAAAGACATCTCGACAATCGGGGTAGCCTGAGAAGTCTGTCTCGCAGACACCTGTCACGATATCTTTAATGCCTCGTTGCTTGGCAAGGACTGCCGCAAAGGATAGAAAGAGGTGGTTTCGACCGTCAACGAAGGTATTGGGAACTTCTCCCTCTTTTTGCTCAATCTCCATATCAGAGGTCAGCGCATTTTCAGTGATTTGCCCCAGCAGAGACATATCTAGGATGTGATGACGAATGCCCTGTTCCGTAGCGATTTCTCTGGCAACTTGAATTTCGAGATGGTGGCGTTGGCCATAGGCAAAGGTAACGGCTTCGACCGTTTCATAGTGTTCTTTAGCCCAGAAAAGGCAGGTTGTGGAATCTTGACCGCCACTAAAGACGACCAAGGCTGATTGACGTTTCATAGTACTCCTTCCAAAATGGGAAATGTTCAGAGCACGCAAAAAGCTCCCTTGAGGGAGCTAAAAAATACCAAGTCAAGGTTTTTTTTAGCGATGGCATGTCCCAAACATCGTAATATTCTACTTACAGTCTAGCATATTTTTTGAAAAATGGCAAAGGGCAAGAAAAAAGAGACCAAAGAAAGTACTTGGTCTCTCGTTTGATTAGCTCAATTCAGCAACGATGGCCTTGATTTGTTCTGCTGTGTGAACACCAGCAACTTGTTTGACAACTTGGCCGTCTTTTTTGAAGAGAAGAGTTGGAATAGACATGATTCCAAAAGCACGAGCTGTGTTTGGATTTTCATCAACGTCCATTTTAACGATTTTCAAGACATCTTCTGAAAGTTCTTCAGACAATTTGTCCAAGATTGGACCTTGCATACGACATGGACCACACCAAGTTGCCCAGAAGTCTACTAAGACCAAACCGTCTTTTGTTTCTTGTTCGAATGTTGCATCTGTAATTGCTTTTGCCATTGTATTTCTCCTTTTTTAGTTATATTGGCTTAAATCTTGTTTCTTGAGATAGAAGAAGATATCTCCATAAGTCCCATGGTAGTCCAAATCATGATCCTTATAAGTCAATTTTTGGACAGGGTAGTAGTCTGCGACGCCGATAATGCAAGCTTGTTGCGAACGATCAAAATCTTCATAGGATTCGAAAGTCACAGTTCTTTCGTTCTTACTGGCGTCTAGATAAGTAATTTCAATCATATAAAACTCCTTTGTTTAATCTTGACTTTATTTTACTCCTTGTAAAAGAGAATGTCAATAAAAATGATTGCGCACGCAACTTTTTTCTAAAATCATCTTAAATCAAGAAATCCAAACCTGCTTCCAAGCTTTCTTCGACAGCCTTTTGTAGCGAGGCCAGTGTCTTTTGCCCATCATTTGTCAGGCAGATAAAACTAGAGCGTCTATCTTGATGGCAGCACATGCGACTGAGTAGACCGCAATTTTTAGCTTCCAAGCGAGCCACCATCCTAGAAACTGCGCTCGGGCTCAGATGAAGCTTATCTGGCAGGTCAATCTGGCGTAGAGATTTTTCTTGGGCCAAGTCCAGATAGTAGAGCAGGTAGAACTCTTTCAAGGTCAGACTTTGCTCGCTCTGTTGGGCAATGGTCTCTTCCAGGAGACTTTCAATTTCTTTCTGACGCCGATTGAAGTCAAACCATTTTTCCAAATAGGTCATAGTGTCTCCTTTCTTTTTAGAGTCATAAATAGAAGAAAGTCCATTAACGGGCAGTCTCTGCGTCACAAGATGATTGCGCATGCAATAATTATACTACTTTTCAAGAATGCTGGCAAGTTCTGTTTTTTAGTGGTTTTCTTTTTTACTGTCCATATTTTTGTAAAAATCAACTTTTACTTGGATGAAGGTTTTGGCTTCACGTAGGAGTTGAAGAAGGGTAGCGCGGGTTTCAAATTCTTCTCTTGTCTTGGGCAGACTGCGGTTTCGGAAGACTTCCAGATAGCGTTCGATTTCATCTAGCAAATCAGAAGCAGGATTGGTCTGGCTCAGTTGACCTGCAATTTTTGAAAAGAGTTGAGCCAAAATCAGGCTCTCACTGGCAGCTAGGTGACAGGTATTGATTTGCTGGGCCATATTTCGCAGGATACGACTTTGTAGCTGTCTCATCTCAAAGTAGTGAATATGGTAATCAGTCTGGTGAAAGAGGTGGTCTGAGTGATCCAAATAGACCAGTCTGAGGGCTTCTTCCAAAAGGGTGTCCAATTCTTCCACCAGCTGTGCTCGGTTGCGTCCATCCCCTCTGGATAAATAATATTTGAAGCGCAGGAGGATGTCTTTTAACTTTTCTTCTACCAATGTGTGGTAGTGATGAATTTCCTCTTCTCGTGAAGGCATGTAGAGATTGACCAGTAAAGCAAATCCTGTACCGATAGCAAAGAGAAAGAATTCATTGACTAGAAGGTCTGGAGAGGTTGACTCTTGTACCAAGAGATGGCTAACCAAAACAGTGCTTGGTGTGATGCCAATTTCCCAGCCCATCTTGTAAGCTAGAGGCACATAGAAGGCAAGATAGAGACCAAGGCTCCAGATATGAAATCCGCTCAAGTGAAAAGCTAGAACACCGATAGCCAGAGCTAGGAGCATGGAAAAGAGGCGATTGCGAGCCAGTTTTAAAGTACTTCTACGCGTATCAGATAGGCTCAAGAGAGCGATAATTCCAGCCGAAATTGCTGAGGAAAGATTGAGAAAATAAGCAAGCAGGCAGGCAAGACAGGTAGCTAAGATGAGCTTGGTCGTACGTTGGCTAATAGACATAAGAATTTCCTGATAATACTCAATGAAAATCAAAGAGCAAACTAGGAAGCTAGCCGTAGGCAGTACTTGAGTACGGCAAGGCGAAGCTGACGTAGTTTGAATTTGATTTTCGAAGAGTATAAGTTAGAATAAAAGAGCAAAAGACAAAACCTGAGCAGGCTTGCCTTTATGAGTTATTTTTTACGGGCTGCTGCGTATTCGGCAACGGCAGTAAAGAGGACGTCTGTAGAAGAGTTAAGGGCTGTTTCACATGAGTCTTGGATGACCCCAATCACAAATCCAACCCCAACAACTTGCATGGCAATATCGTTAGAAATACCGAAAAGGCTACAAGCAACTGGGATAAGAAGGAGGGAACCTCCCGCAATACCAGAAGCACCGCAGGCTGAGATAGCTGCTACCACACTGAGGACAAAGGCTGTGGCAAAGTCAACAGGGATTCCAAGAGTGTTTACCGCAGCAAGGGTCAAAACGTTAATGGTAATCGCTGCTCCAGCCATGTTGATAGTAGAGCCAAGTGGGATAGAAACAGAATAGGTATCTGGGTTGAGTCCAAGGTCATGGCAGAGTTTCATGTTGACAGGAATGTTAGCCGCAGAACTACGAGTGAAGAAGGCTGTCACACCGCTGACACGGAGGCAGTTCCAAACTAGAGGGTAAGGGTTGCGTCTCATAAAGAAGAAGGCAATCAAAGGGTTGACCACAAGGGCAACAAAAAGCATAGTCGTTACTAATAGAACCAATAAAATACCGTAGTTGGCAAGGCTTCCGATTCCCTTGTCAGAAATGGTTTTAAAAACAAGACCAAGGATTCCAAATGGAGCCAGATTGATGATCCATTCGACAATTTTAGAAGTCACGTCAGCGATAGTTTTTAGTAATTCTTTACTATTTTTGCTGGCCTCTCTCATAGCAATTCCAAAAATGACTGCCCAAGATAAGATTCCAATATAGTTAGCAGTAAGCAGGGCGTTGACTGGATTGTCAACCAGTTTGAGCAAGAGGTTGCTGAGGACCTGTCCAATCCCATCTGGTGGAGCAATATCGGTATTAGCACTATTTAGGGTGATTTCAATAGGGACGATGAAACTTGCTAGTACAGCTACAAGAGCAGCGGCAAAAGTTCCTAGGATATACAAGAAAACAACAGTTTTCATATTGCTATCTTGTCCCTTTTGATGTTGGGAAAGGGCATTAGCAACGAGAGCAAAGACTAGGATAGGAGCAACAGCTTTTAGACCTCCAACGAATAAATCCCCGAGTAGCCCAATTCCTGAGAGATTAGGAAGGGTCAGTCCTAGAATTCCCCCACAAAGCATACCAATCAAGATACGCTTGACAAGGCTTGCCTTGTTCCAAGCATGAATGATTCTTTTCATAATAATCTCCTTTCTGTGTAGTGATTATGATTATAGTATAAACGATAGACAAAATCAAGAATTTTCTGTCTATTTTTTGAATATTTATGGATAATGAGACTGATGAAAATATGGTATAATGAAATAAAGGAGTTTTATATGCAAAAATTTATTCAAGCTTATATTGAAAAGCTAGATGTGACAACCATTATCGAAAATATTCTAACCAAGGTCATTTCTCTTTTACTGCTTTTGATTGTATTTTATATTGCTAAAAAAATGCTTCATACCATGGTGCAGAGAATTGCCAAACCTTCTCTAAAGATGTCTCATCATGATGTCGGGCGCCAGAAAACCATCTCACGTTTGTTAGAAAATGTGTTTAATTATACGTCATATTTCTTTTTACTCTACTGTATTTTATCGATTTTAGGCTTACCTGTATCTAGCTTGCTGGCTGGTGCTGGAATCGCTGGGGTGGCGATTGGGATGGGAGCCCAAGGTTTTCTGTCTGATGTCATCAATGGCTTTTTCATCCTTTTTGAACGTCAACTGGATGTGGGAGATGAGGTTGTTCTGACCAATGGCCCCATTACTGTATCGGGCAAGGTCGTCAGCGTGGGAATTCGTACGACCCAGCTTCGTAGCGAGGAGCAAGCTCTTCACTTTGTTCCGAACCGAAATATCACGGTTGTTAGCAATTTCTCACGCACGGACTAGACCTGTTATTTTAAGTAATTTGTGGTACAATAGAGGGAGTTTAATAAAGGAGAAAAGATGGTTTTAGAAAAGCAGTTGGGCAATGGTTGTACCTGGATAGACCTAGACCTCGGAAAGTTGAATAAACTAGAAGACCTTTCTGAAATCTACGGCTTGGACAAGGAAACCATTGAGTACGCACTGGATAGGAATGAGCGTGCCCACATGGACTACCACCGTGAAAGTGGGACGGTTACCTTTATCTATAATGTCCTAGATGTGAAAAAGGACAAGGCCTACTATGAGACTTTTCCCATGACCTTTATCGTGGAGCATCGTCGCCTGATTACCATTAGTAATACCAAGAACGCCTATGTCATTGAACAAATGACCCGTTATCTGGAGAGTCATGACACGCTTTCGATCTACAAGTTTCTTTTTGCCAGTCTGGAAATCATCAGCAATGCCTACTACCCTGTCATCGAGCAGATGGATAAGAGTAAGGACGAGGTCAATGGTCTCTTGCGTCAGCGGACAACTAAGAAAAATCTTTTTGCCCTTTCCGACTTGGAGACGGGTATGGTTTATCTTACTGCGGCTGCTAAACAAAATCGGATTTTGTTGGAGCATATTCAAGGTCATGCCTTGTATCGTAGTTTTGATGAGATTGAGAGAGAACAGTTTGATGATGCCATGATTGAGGCTCATCAGCTGGTATCCATGACAGACCTAATCTCTCAGATTTTACAGCAACTTTCAGCCTCTTACAACAATATTCTAAACAATAATCTGAATGATAATTTGACAACCTTGACTATCATTTCAGTCTTGCTAGCTGTTTTGGCAGTCGTGACAGGCTTTTTCGGAATGAATGTTCCCCTACCTCTAACAGATGAGCCCCATGCTTGGCTCTACATCAGTATAGCTAGTGCAGGGTTATGGATTGTTTTATCCTTGTTACTAAGGAAAATTGCGAAAAAAAGTTAAGAAAAGGAGCCAGAATGGCGATTGAAAACTACATGCCAGATTTTGCTGTGGAAGCAGTCTATGATCTGACAGTCCCAAGCCTGCAGGCGCAGGGAATCAAGGCTGTTTTGGTAGATTTGGACAATACCCTCATTGCTTGGAATAATCCTGACGGGACACCAGAGATGAAGCAATGGCTACATGACCTTCGGGACGCGGGCATTCGCATTATCGTAGTGTCAAATAACACCAAAAAACGCGTCCAACGAGCAGTTGAGAAGTTTGAGATTGACTACGTTTATTGGGCTCTAAAGCCCTTCACATTTGGGATTGACCGTGCCATGAAGGAATTTCACTATGAGAAAAGCGAAGTGGTCATGGTTGGCGACCAGCTCATGACAGATATACGAGCAGCCCACCGTGCAGGCATTCGGTCAATTTTAGTCAAACCCTTGGTCCAACATGACTCGATTAAAACGCAGATTAACCGAGCTCGCGAGCGTCGTGTTATGCGAAAAATCACTGAAATGTACGGACCGATTACATATAAAAAAGGAATTTAACTATGGAAGAAATTCTCTGTATTGGTTGTGGAGCAACCATTCAGACGACAGATAAGGCTGGTCTGGGTTTTACCCCTCAGTCGGCACTTGAAAAAGGATTGGAGACTGGCGAAATCTATTGCCAACGCTGTTTCCGTCTCCGCCACTACAATGAAATCACGGATGTTCAATTGACAGACGATGATTTCCTAAAACTCTTGCACGAGGTAGGAGACAGTGATGCCCTGGTGGTTAATGTCGTTGATATCTTTGACTTTAATGGCTCTGTCATCCCAGGCTTGCCACGTTTTGTCTCGGGCAATGATGTCCTCCTGGTTGGAAATAAAAAAGATATCTTGCCCAAGTCTGTTAAACCAGGCAAGATTAGCCAGTGGCTCATGGAACGTGCCCACGAAGAAGGTCTCCGTCCAGTTGATGTCGTCCTAACTTCAGCCCAAAACAAGCATGCCATTAAGGAAGTCATTGACAAGATTGAACACTACCGTAAGGGCCGTGATGTCTATGTCGTTGGGGTAACTAACGTTGGAAAATCAACCCTAATCAATGCTATTATCCAAGAAATCACGGGTGACCAGAATGTCATTACGACTTCGCGCTTCCCAGGAACAACCTTGGACAAGATCGAGATTCCGCTTGACGACGGATCTTATATCTACGATACGCCGGGGATTATCCACCGTCACCAGATGGCTCACTATTTGACGGCTAAAAACCTCAAGTATGTTAGTCCTAAAAAGGAAATCAAGCCTAAAACCTATCAGCTCAATCCTGAACAAACCCTGTTTTTAGGTGGTCTCGGACGCTTTGATTTCATTGCGGGTGAAAAGCAAGGATTCACAGCCTTCTTTGACAATGAATTGAAACTCCACCGTACTAAGCTTGAAGGTGCTAGTGCCTTTTACGACAAGCATCTTGGAACCCTTTTAACCCCACCAAATAGCAAGGAAAAAGAAGATTTTCCAAAATTGGTCCAACATGTCTTTAATATCAAGGACAAAACTGACCTAGTCATCTCAGGACTCGGCTGGATCCGCGTAACAGGCACTGCCAAAGTCGCCGTCTGGGCACCAGAAGGCGTCGCAGTCGTCATACGAAAAGCAATTATTTAAACACAGAAAGGAAAGGGTTGTCTTTATTAAGGCGAGCGTTGCGAGCCCGTAGAGAATACTTTTCGCCGTGGTGTCAGTTGGTACAAGTGATTGTACCAACTGCGGGAAATTTGAGACCATAGGCTCAAATTTTAGTCATGAAAGCCCGAAGGACTTTGCTAACGTCCGCCACCACTTTAGAAAAGTATAAAAAGAAACTCTTTTAAGAAATTATGTCATTAACATCAAAACAACGTGCCTTCCTCAACAGTCAGGCACACACCCTCAAACCCATCATCCAAATTGGAAAAAATGGTCTCAACGACCAAATCAAAACCAGCGTTCGTCAAGCACTTGATGCACGCGAATTGATTAAAGTAACGCTCTTGCAAAATACAGATGAAAATATCCACGAAGTAGCTGAAATTTTGGAAGAAGAAATCGGTGTGGATACAGTCCAAAAAATCGGACGCATCTTGATTTTGTTTAAACAATCTAGCAAGAAAGAAAATCGCAAGATTTCTAAGAAAGTCAAAGAAATCTAAGACCGAAACTCCAAATAACTGTTTTTATAGAGAAATAAAGGGGACTAGCCTATGACAATCGAACTATTGACTCCCTTTACCAAGGTAGAGTTGGAGCCAGAAATCAAGGAGAAAAAACGCAAACAAGTTGGGATTTTAGGGGGGAATTTTAACCCTGTTCACAATGCCCATCTCATTGTTGCGGATCAAGTACGGCAACAGTTGGGACTGGATCAAGTTCTTCTCATGCCTGAATACCAACCTCCTCACGTTGATAAAAAGGAAACCATCCCTGAACACCATCGTCTCAAGATGCTTGAGTTGGCAATTGAGGGAATTGACGGCCTAGTCATTGAAACCATTGAGTTGGAGCGCAAGGGTATTTCCTACACCTACGACACCATGAAGATTT
Organism: Streptococcus pseudopneumoniae ATCC BAA-960 = CCUG 49455; assembly: GCF_002087075.1. Classification (GTDB taxonomy): domain Bacteria; phylum Bacillota; class Bacilli; order Lactobacillales; family Streptococcaceae; genus Streptococcus; species Streptococcus pseudopneumoniae. Next base: position 35,317 of record NZ_MWSM01000023.1, on the reverse strand, counting down.
TGACAGAGAAGAATCCAGATACGGATTATTACTTTATCATCGGTGCCGACATGGTTGACTATCTGCCTAAGTGGTACCGAATTGATGAACTGGTTGACATGGTTCAGTTTGTGGGGGTTCAGCGTCCACGCTACAAGGTAGGGACTTCCTATCCAGTTATCTGGGTGGACGTACCGCTCATGGATATCTCGTCCAGCATGGTGCGGGACTTCCTTGCCCAAGGTCGGAAACCCAACTTTCTCCTACCTCAGCCAGTGCTAGACTACATCGAGAAGGAGGGGCTCTACTGATGTCCTATCAAGACTATATCAACTGCTCCCGTGAGGCCTTGTTGGAAAAAATGGTAGAGTTTCTACCTGAAAAACGCTTAACCCATTGCTTGGGTGTGGAGCGTGCCGCTATGGAATTAGCTCAGCGCTTTGGTGTAGATGTTGAGAAAGCAAGTCTAGCAGGTCTTCTTCATGACTATGCTAAAAAGTTGTCAGATCAGGAATTTCTAGCCTTGATTGACCGTTACCAGCTAGACCCTGACCTCAAAAACTGGGGCAATAATGTCTGGCATGGTATGGTCGGAATTTACAAAATTCAGGAAGATTTGGATTTGCATGATTCTGAAATTCTGCGAGCCATTGAAATTCATACAGTCGGAGCTGGTCAAATGACAGACCTAGATAAGGTCATCTACGTCGCAGACTATATCGAGCACAATCGAGCCTTTCCTGGAGTAGATGTGGCGCGTGAGATTGCAAGTCTATCGCTCAATAAGGCGGTGGCCTACGAAACAGCTCGTACCGTGGAGTATCTAGCTCATCAGGGATTCCCCATCTATCCCCAAACCCTTGAAACCTATAACGCCTTTGTGCACTATTTGAAAGAGGACTAAATGAAGACGGCTTTTATAATCATTGATGTTCAGAATGTTTTAGTAGAAACTGGGTTCCAGACAAAAAGTCTATTGGAAAAAATTTCTTATTTACAAAACCAGGCTAGAAGCAAGAATATTGAAATTATCTATGTTCAACATATTGAGAACTCTGAAGCTCAAACATCAGAAGATTGGCAGTTATCTGCGCTTTTAAATCGAAAACCTGCTGAAAAGGTCTTTCAGAAGAAATATAACAGTATTTTCAAAGAAACTGGCTTAAAAAAATACTTGGATAAGCAGGGGATTGAAAAATTAGTTTTATGTGGTATGCAGACAGAATATTGTGTGGATACCTCTGTCAAGGTTGCCTTTGAATATGGCTATCAGCTTATTGTTCCAGAAGGTGCTGTCACAACCTTTGATGGGGATGACATTCCAGCAGAAACGATTAATGAATTTTATGAGGACATTTGGGAGGAGCGCTTTGCAGATGTTCTAGATTACAAACATATTTTCTAAAAAGAGGATTAAATGAACGAAAAAGAATTACTAGAACTAGTCGTGAAAGCGGCTGATGAGAAACGTGCGGAGGATATCCTCGCACTTGATGTACAAGATTTGACTAGTGTGACGGACTACTTTGTCATCACTAGCTCAATGAATAGCCGTCAGTTGGACGCTATCGCAGCTAATATCCGTGAAAAAGTAGCTCAAGCAGGCTTTAAAGGTAGCCATGTCGAAGGCGATGCAGCTGGAGGCTGGGTCTTACTGGACATCGGTGCTGTTGTCGTGCATATCTTTTCAGAAGAAATGCGTGCCCATTATAATCTAGAGAAGCTATGGCATGAGGCGAATTCAGTAGATATTTCAGAAGCTCTTGCTTAGAAGATGAACTCAGTTGTAGTCAACTGGGTTTCTTTGCTTATTTTAGAAAAATTGATAGAAAGGTAAAGGGCTAGTGGTGTTTACCATGGAGCTCTTAGTATCATGATTATGGCGACTTATGAAACCTTTGCGGCGGTCTATGATGCGGTCATGGACGATAGTTTATACGACAAATGGACGAATTTTTCTCTGCGTCATTTGCCTAAGACCAAGGAGAGAAAGAAACTCTTGGAATTGGCTTGTGGGACAGGAATTCAATCAGTGCGCTTCTCTCAGGCTGGTTTTGATGTGACTGGACTTGACTTGAGTGCGGATATGTTGAAGATTGCGGAGAAGAGAGCAACTTCAGCCAAGCAAAAGATTGCTTTTATAGAAGGTAATATGCTGAATTTGTCCAAGGCAGGGAAATACGATTTTGTCACGTGTTATTCGGACTCTATCTGCTATATGCAGGATGAGGTGGAAGTAGGGGACGTCTTTAAGGACGTGTACAATGCGCTGAATGAAGAGGGAGTTTTCATCTTTGACGTGCACTCGACCTACCAGACAGATGAAGTATTCCCTGGCTATTCCTACCATGAAAATGCGGAAGATTTTGCCATGCTTTGGGATACATATGAGGACGAAGCTCCTCACTCCATCGTGCATGAGCTGACTTTCTTTATCAAGGAGGCTGACGGTTCCTTTAGTCGCCACGATGAAGTACATGAGGAGAGGACTTATGAGATCTTGACCTATGATATCTTGCTGGAACAGGCTGGATTCAAGTCCTTCAAACTCTATGCAGACTTTGAGGATAAGGAACCAACAGAAACTAGCACCCGTTGGTTTTTTGTGGCGCAGAAGTAGGAGAACATCATGACCATCACAGGTATTATCGCAGAGTTCAATCCTTTTCATAATGGCCATAAATACCTGCTGGATCAGGCAGAGGGACTGAAAATTGTTGCCATGTCAGGGAATTTCATGCAGCGTGGAGAGCCTGCTATTGTGGATAAGTGGACAAGGGCCCAGATGGCGCTGGAAAATGGCGCAGACTTGGTAGTGGAATTGCCCTTTTTAGTCAGTGTTCAGGCAGCTGATTTCTTTGGTCAAGGAGCTGTGGATATCTTGGATCGCTTGGGCATTGATAGTCTAGTTTTTGGGACAGAGGAAGTTCGAGATTATCAGAAAATCGCTGACTTATACACAGAGAAAGGTGCTGAGATGGAGAAATTTGTGGAAAATCTGCCTGATTCCCTTTCCTATCCCCAGAAAACCCAATCTATGTGGAAGGAATTTGCTGGTCTTGATTTTTCAGGTAATACCCCCAATCATGTTCTTGCTCTGGCCTATGCAAAGGCGGTTGCAGGACGAAATATCAAGCTGCATACGATTCAGCGTCAGGGGGCAGGTTACCATTCTGTGAATAAAGATGTGGACTTTGCCTCGGCGACAGCCCTCCGTCAACATCAGAAGGACCAAGATTTCTTAGAACGCTTTATGCCTTCTGTTGCCCTATTTGAGCAGGCCAGTAAGGTGATCTGGGAAGACTATTTTCCCTTGCTCCGCTATCAAATCTTGTCAAATCCCGACCTAACCACCATCTATCAGGTCAATCAAGAAATGGCTGTGCGCATTAAAGAAGCTATTAAACCAGCCCAGTCTGTAGAAGAGTTGGTCGAGGCGGTTGCGACCAAACGTTACACCAAGGCGCGTGTCAGACGCCTATTGACCTATATTTTGGTGCAGGCTAGAGAAAATGTCTTGCCAGAAGCCATTCATGTCCTTGGATTTACTGAAAAAGGCAGGCAACATCTCAAGTCTCTGAAAGGACAGGTCAATCTAGTCAGCCGAATTGGCAAAGAACCTTGGGATGCTATGACCCAAAAAGCAGACCAGATTTACCAACTAGGAAAGCCAAGTATAGCAGAGCAAAATTTTGGAAGAGTGCCGATTAGAATAGAAACAAGCTAAGTCTACCGAAAGGTAGGCTTTTTGAGATTTTTTACGAATAATACTCTTCGAAAATCAAATTCAAATCGCGTCAACGTCGCCTTGCCGTATATATGTTACTGACTTCGTCAGTNNTTTGAGCAACCTGCGGCTAGTTTCCTAGTTTGCTCTTTGATTTTCATTGAGTATAAATAGATGGAAAAGAAAATCTTGTACAAGTTCCTGACAATTTCTTTCTTTTCGTGTATAATAGTGGAAAAGAGCTAAAACGAGGTATGGTTATGGAAGCAGTCCTTTACTCAACATTCCGAAATCATTTAAAGGACTACATGAAGAAGGTAAATGATGAATTTGAGCCTTTGACGGTGGTCAATAAAAATCCAGATGAGGACATTGTAGTTCTTTCAAAGAGCGAATGGGACAGTATTCAGGAAACCCTGAGAATCGCTCAAAATAAGGAGTTATCAGACAAGGTTTTGCGAGGAATGGCTCAAGTCCGTGCTGGAAGCATTCAGGTCCATGTGATTGAGGAGTGATGAATGCTACTCAAGTTTACAGAAGATGCGTGGGCAGATTATTGCTACTGGCAAAACCAAGATAAAAAAACACTAAAAAGAATCAATAAATTAATCAAGGATATTCAACGCGATCCATTTACAGGAATAGGAAAACCAGAGCCACTCAAATATGATTACCAAGGAGCCTGGTCACGGCGTATTGATGCAGAAAATCGCTTGATTTATATGATGGATGGAGATAGCGTGGCTTTCTTGTCCTTTAAAGATCATTACTAAGTCTACTGCGAAGTAGGCTTTTTATTTTTTAAATTTTTATTAGTAAGTTTAAGATAAAGTTTTTTGGAAAATGACAGAATCCCTAATACAAAAGACAAAAACTCAGAAAAGAAAGTTAGTATATGAACTTCGATCTTTACCCTTGAATTCGCTTTATAACTCTTAATTTGTGGTATAATGAAGAGAATTGTAAATCATAAAAACAGGGGAAGCAAATGTCTAATTTTAAAGAAAAACTACCGATATTCCAGTCGAACGATGTTCAGATTTCAAATGTAGTCAATGCAGTTTGGTCGATTGCGAACACCTTACGTGGAGCTTATCGTTCGGATAAGTATCGAGTGATGTAATTAAAAATTGGATGAGAAGAAAAGATACAATTGAGTTTCTTGGTTTATGGAAAAGCTTAAACAACATGAATTTCAATTCGGTCGAATTCGACCGAATTAAATCGGAAGCTGGATATAATTCATTTACATTGTCTCCTAAGAAATGGGTAGAGAAAACTGGAGCAATCGGAATTATCTCAAAAGGTGGAAGATATGGTGGTGCATTTGCACATACAGATATTGCCTTTGAATTTGCTTCATGTATTTCTGCTGAATTTAAGATGTATGTAATTCAGGATTACAAAAGACTTAAGTCAGATTAAAATTCTAAGATATCATTAGGCTGGAATTTGAATAGAGAAATTTCTAAGATTAACTACAAAATTCATACAGATGCAATCAAAGAATATCTCTTAAAAGATCTTACCAACGAACAGTTGTCTTACAAGTATGTAAGTGAAGCAGATATGATCAATGTTGTTTTATTTAACAAAAGAGCTAAACAGTGGCGTGAAGAAAATAGGAACAATTAGTACAACACTTGTAGTAGTTGCGGGAGTAAGTGCGGGTGTGCTTGGAGGAAAATTTGACTTTAAATTTCCTAAAAAGATTTAATGGAGAGTAATAAATATGAAGTTTAAAAATTATCTATTTGATTTATATCCTTATTTTCCTAAAGGTTTTTCATTATATAATAGAAAGGATCCTGATGTATGTAGTAAGGCGTTGTACGATGATTTATGTAAGATGTTTTTTGATGATGATTCAAAAGAAAAACTTAAAATAACATCTGTATGTAATAAATGCCAAAACTTTGGAAATGGAGATTTTTATACTTTATTTATTGATAAGGATAAGTATTTATTATCAAGTGATTATATAGGAGCCTCTATTTATTGGGCAAGAAAGGCAGGATTAAACGACAGAATAATTTTAGATCATTTGAGTATTTCAAGAACAATAGGTGGACACATTCTTTTCCCTAGAGGTGGTGGAAAATCAGAAACCGTTAATACAGCTAGAGGTGGAAAACCTAGAATCAAGAATGGAATTTATAAAGGATATTATGATCGTTTTGATTTAACACTATATGCTATAAAAGAATGGTTTGCGGGAAATAATAATTCAAAAATAGATTATGCTATAGAGAATTACCGTGAATGGTTTGAACTATTTTTTGATGATGATAATTGTAAAAATGGATTTGAGAAATTTGTCGAGTTTTTTAAGTTAGAAGGATTTATATATGAGCAAAATAAAATTATAGATTTAATTAAATCAGATTTAGAGAACAATCAGGTTGTCTTTTTAGATAAAGAAGATATTAGGATTGCTAGCACAGAAGAAGAATATATAAGATATATGAAAAATCTTAATATCATTATTCTAGAAAGAACTAAAAAAATATTATTATAAATATTTCAGCACCAGTTAAATAAAATGTGCGTTTTCTTTATCAAAAAAATTAATAAAAGAGGTTACCAAGAGGGATAAATTTTAAGTGTAGGGGGAATTTATCCTTTTTGCTTTTGAGGTAGAAGAGAAATCTATTGAATTATCCTATGAATATGTAGATGATGGATATAGTGGTTCTAATTTTGAGCGACCAAATTTTAAGAATATGATTGATGACCTGAATAAAGGAAAGTTTTCTATCATTATGGTAAAAGATTTATCTCGTTTCGGCAGAGAGTATATCGAGTCAGGAAAGTACTTACAAAAGATATTTCTTGAAAAAGGTATTCGCTTTATATCTGTAAATGATAACTATGATAGTGATAATGCGGATGTTAGCGATATCCATTTAAGGTTTGTGAAAATTACTTTTTTATGGTAGAATGTAAAAGAATGTATGTCATTCGGAATAACAATAAAATGAGGTAAAAACATGGAAATCATGTCGCTTGCGATTGCTGTTTTTGCCGTCATCATTGGTTTAGTCATTGGATATGTCAGCATCTCAGCTAAGATGAAATCATCTCAGGAAGCTGCAGAGTTGATGCTTTTAAATGCTGAACAAGAAGCAACTAATTTACGTGGACAAGCTGAGCGTGAAGTGGATTTACTTGTTAATGAAGCCAAACGTGAAAGCAAGTCTCTTAAAAAAGAAGCACTATTGGAGGCCAAAGAAGAAGCCAGAAAATACCGTGAAGAAGTGGACGCTGAATTCAAATCAGAACGTCAAGAACTCAAACAAATCGAAAGTCGTTTGACAGAGAGAGCTACTAGCCTTGACCGTAAGGACGACAATTTGACGAGTAAAGAACAAACACTTGAACAAAAAGAACAAAGTATTTCTGATAGAGCGAAAAACCTTGATGCGCGTGAAGAGCAATTAGAGGAAGTCGAAAGACAAAAAGAAGCAGAACTAGAGCGTATTGGTGCTCTGTCTCAGGCAGAAGCACGAGATATTATCTTGGCACAGACAGAGGAAAACTTGACCAAGGAGATTGCCAGTCGTATTCGCGAAGCTGAGCAAGAGGTCAAGGAACGTTCTGACAAAATGGCCAAGGACATCCTGGTTCAAGCTATGCAACGTATCGCTGGTGAATATGTAGCGGAGTCAACAAACTCAACGGTTCATCTGCCAGACGATACTATGAAGGGACGCATTATTGGTCGTGAAGGTCGTAACATTCGTACCTTTGAAAGTTTGACAGGGGTCGATGTGATTATCGACGATACACCAGAAGTGGTGACCTTGTCAGGATTTGATCCGATTCGTCGTGAGATTGCCCGTATGACTATGGAAATGTTGCTCAAGGATGGTCGTATCCACCCAGCTCGTATCGAAGAGTTGGTTGAGAAAAACCGTCAAGAGATTGACAATAAGATCCGTGAATACGGTGAGGCTGCTGCCTATGAGATTGGCGCACCAAACCTTCATCCAGACTTGATGAAGATTATGGGTCGCTTGCAATTCCGGACTTCATATGGCCAAAATGTTTTGCGCCATTCGATTGAGGTTGCTAAGTTAGCTGGTATTATGGCCAGCGAGCTTGGTGAGAATGCGGCTCTTGCCCGTCGTGCTGGATTCCTTCACGACATCGGAAAAGCCATTGACCGCGAGGTTGAAGGTAGCCACGTTGAAATCGGTATGGAATTGGCACGTAAGTACAAGGAACATCCAGTTGTGGTCAATACGATTGCTAGTCACCACGGAGATGTTGAAGCTGAGAGCGTCATTGCAGTTATCGTTGCTGCAGCAGATGCCTTGAGCGCAGCTCGTCCAGGTGCTCGTAGTGAGTCTCTTGAAAGCTACATCAAGCGTCTCCATGATTTGGAAGAAATTGCGAACGGCTTTGAAGGGGTACAAAATAGCTTTGCCCTTCAAGCAGGACGTGAAATTCGTATCATGGTCAATCCAGGAAAAATCAAGGACGACAAAGTCACAATCTTAGCTCACAAAGTTCGTGAGAAAATTGAAAACAATCTCGATTACCCAGGAAATATCAAGATAACCGTGATTCGTGAGCTTCGTGCAGTAGATTATGCTAAATAATAAAAAACTGAGGTCAGTGAAATCTGACTTCAGTTTTTTTGAAGTACGACGGGCATGTGGTGCATCTGAGGTGTAATACTCTTCGAAAATCTCTTCAAACCACGTCAACGTCGCCTTGCCGTACTCAAGTACAGCCTGCGGCTAGTTTCCTAGTTTACTCTTTGATTTTCATTGAGTATAAGTCCTTGGTGGGCACCTGCTACCGGTGAACCCAATAGCGATTCCCAAGCCTGACTATCGTGAGGTAGCGGATTAAAACGGTCTGGGGATAGACCGTTTTAAGTCTGACGCTGGAAATAAGAATCGTCAGAGGAAGGGATAGCGAAATCGTGGCTCTACGAACAGGAAGGTGATAGTAAGGCGTATATAGCGGATAGGGGGGGCGCGAAACCTTAAAGTCCAAAAAGGTAGTCGTAACCTATATGCGTAAATCACGAGAGTAATTGAATTCGAACTAAGATTTATCTTTTTCCACTGTAACCTTTTAACGTCCTCATGTCTAGTCTAAACGAGGAAAGATGTAGGACTTATCCCGTGAGCTCTGTCGCTAGAAAGAGAAAACGACAGATCGAAGTAATCCTACTTTACTTGTGTCTGTAAAACGAACGGTCTGATAGAACTGGACTCTGTCACGTATTGACTAGATGAAGGTTCACCAATATAAGATATCCCTCAGGCACCAAAACAAGAAAGGAATAGGCACATGTCAAAATTGCTAGATAAGATAGTATCACGCGAAAATATGCTGGAAGCTTACAATCAAGTAAAATCCAATAAAGGCTCAGCTGGGATTGATGGAATGACTATCGAAGAGATGGATGACTATCTCAGACAAAACTGGCGCTTGACTAAGGAGCTGATAAAACAGAGAAAATACAAACCTCAATCAGTCCTGCGAGTTGAAATCCCCCAACCCAATGGAGGTGTCCTTCAGCTTGGGATTCCGACAGTGATGGATAGGATAATCCAACAAGCCATTGTCCAAGCTCTTAGAGTACTTAAATGACGGCTATGAGTGGATAGTGGATATAGACCTAGAGAAATTTTTCGATAGGGTTCCTCAAGATAGATTGATGTCCTTAGTACATAATATGATCGAAGACGGAGATAGGGAATCCTTGATTCGTAAGTATCTTCATTCAGGTGTTATCATTAACGGTCGGCGTCATAAAACGCTAGTTGGTACACCACAGGGAGGAAATGTATCTCCTCTCTTATCTAATATCATGCTTAATGAATTGGACAAGGAATTAGAAAAGAGGGGACTTCGATTTGTGCGCTACGCAGATGATTGTGTGATGATGGTCGGAAGCGAGGCAGCCGCTAAGCGTGTGATGTATTCAGTTAGTCGTTTTATTGAGAAACGGCTAGGTTTGAAAGTATAGTAAAATGAAATAAGAATAGGACAAACCGATCAGGACAGTCAAATCGATTTCTAACAATGTTTTAGAAGTAGAGGTGTACTATTCTAGTTTCAATCTACTATAATTTGAAGGGGAATACCGTGATTGGCTAATATTTGTTCAAGGACATGATAGTAAGCATTCAAGTTCTCTTTTTTATCAAAATAAGCCCCTAGGATATTGCCGGAAGCATCATCAATGGCTAAGTGTAAGTTAGAGGTTTCTGCTCCAAACCAGGCATGAGGGCTAGCCTCCATTTGGATGAGTTCTCCAGCAAATTTCTTTCTGGGTCTACTAGGATGTAGCTTTTTAGTGTCTTCCAGGAAATCTTTAGCGGACGGTAAGATTGGATTGTCTAGGGGATGATTGCGGTTCAGTTTAGCTTGTTTTCTTAGTCTCTTCTTTGTCTTTCTGTGAGACTTGGGAGAGAGGATGTTTTCCTTATAGAGTATTTTTCTAACAGTTGTATCAGAGAGCTGAATTCCCTCTTCTTCAGCTAGTAATTCACAGAAATGAAGGACATTTGGTTTATATGTTTCATAGGAGAGGTATTTCTTTAGGACACGTTCTTTGATTTCATCAGGGATTGCATGTTTTGGTTTTTGATTTCTGTTTCCGTGTCTGAAGGCTTCTTTTCCTTTCTGTTGATAGGCTAGTAGCAGACGATTGATTTGTCTTTCAGAAAGATTCAGTTCGACACAGGCTCGATTCTTTGTTTTCTTTCCTTGGTCTATAGCTTTTATCACAAGATATTTTTTCGTTTCATTCATATTCAGTTGGATACTTTTCATACGACTATTTTATCAAATGGGACATTTTCACGTTCGATTTACTAAAGACATTCTCACATTCGAATTACATTCCATCCCTGATAGCGTAAAACAAACTAGTCAGGGTGACTAGTTTGTGGTATAATGAAAGGGACTCAAAAAGAAACAGGAGAAAAATGATGGATTTACTTTTAGCAATTGTATTGATTGTGCTAGCTTTTTTAGGAGGAGCTATTGGAGGAATGTACTTGGTTCGTAAGCAAATCGAAAAGGAATTCGCTGACAACCCACGTTTGAATGCTGAAGCAGTTCGTACTCTTTTGAGTGCAAATGGTCAAAAACCAAGCGAAGCCAAGGTACAACAAGTTTACCACCAAATCATTCGCCAACAAAAGGCAGCCCTTGCTAACAATAAAAAGAAAAAATAGATAAGGAAAAGTCTGGGATGAAAGTTCCAGACTTCTCACTATGTTGGCTAAGGGTTTAGGGATGAGACTTTTTCCTTGCATTCTATTGATATTTGATTATGATTAAGAGAGATAGTTATTGATTAGGCTGTCATTATTCAGTTCATAAGGAACGGTAATCATAATGAACTATCAATCAGAAAAAAGACTAGAAAGAAGACTGTATGGATAATCGCCCAATTGGTTTTTTGGATTCGGGTGTCGGGGGCTTGACCGTTGTGCGCGAGCTCATGCGCCAGCTTCCCCATGAAGAAATCGTCTATATTGGAGATTCGGCACGGGCTCCCTATGGTCCCCGTCCTGCTGAGCAAATTCGTGAATATACTTGGCAGTTGGTCAACTTTCTTTTGACCAAGGATGTCAAAATGATTGTCATTGCTTGTAATACTGCGACTGCGGTCGTCTGGGAAGAAATCAAGGCTCAACTAGATATTCCTGTCCTAGGTGTTATTTTGCCAGGAGCTTCGGCAGCTATCAAGTCCAGTCAAGGTGGGAAAATAGGTGTGATTGGAACGCCCATGACGGTACAATCAGATATCTATCGTCAGAAAATTCATGATCTGGCTCCAGACTTACAGGTGGAGAGTTTGGCCTGTCCCAAGTTTGCCCCCTTGGTCGAGTCTGGCGCCCTGTCAACCAGTGTTACCAAGAAAGTGGTCTATGAAACCCTGCGTCCCTTGGTTGGAAAGGTGGATAGCCTGATTTTGGGTTGTACCCATTATCCATTGCTCAGACCTATTATTCAAAATGTCATGGGACCAAAGGTTCAGCTCATCGATAGTGGAGCAGAGTGCGTACGGGACATCTCAGTCTTACTTAATTATTTTGAAATCAATCGTGGTCGCGATGCTGGACCACTTAATCACCGTTTTTACACAACAGCCAGCAGCCAAAGTTTTGCACAAATTGGTGAAGAATGGCTGGAAAAAGAGATTCATGTGGAGCATGTAGAATTATGACAAATAAAATTTATGAATATAAGGATGAACAGGACTGGTATGTCGGGTCCTATGGTATTTTTGGTGGCGTCCGGACGTTGACGGATGATGACTTGGATTTTCCTCTATTGGAGTTTGCCCAAAGATTTCGAGATGAGGATCGAGGTTTTCCTGTTTCTGTTACTGTTTTACGCTATGGTTCCCTCTACCGTTTATTGTCTTTTGTGGTAGATATCCTCAACCAAGAAATGGGACGAAATGTAGAAGTCATTCAACGTCAGGGGGGGGTTCTCTTAGTTGAAAATGGGCAACTCCTGCATGTAGAATTGCCTAAAGAAGGTGTTGATGTAGAAGCATTCTTTGAGACAAACAAGGTCAGAGAAACCTTATTGATTGCGACTCGTAACGAAGGCAAGACCAAAGAGTTCCGAGCTATCTTTGATAAGTTAGGCTACGATGTGGAAAATCTTAATGACTATCCTGACCTGCCTGAAGTAGCTGAAACAGGCATGACCTTCGAAGAAAATGCCCGTCTCAAGGCAGAAACCATTTCTCAATTAACGGGCAAGATGGTTTTGGCAGATGATTCTGGTCTCAAAGTCGATGTCCTTGGTGGCTTACCAGGCGTCTGGTCAGCTCGTTTCGCAGGTGTGGGAGCAACTGACCGTGAAAATAATGCCAAACTCTTGCACGAATTGGCCATGGTCTTTGAACTCAAGGACCGCTCGGCTCAGTTCCACACAACCCTAGTCGTAGCCAGCCCAAATAAGGAAAGTTTAGTTGTTGAAGCAGACTGGTCAGGTTATATTAACTTTGAACCTAAGGGTGAAAATGGCTTTGGCTATGATCCCCTCTTCCTTGTAGGAGAAACAGGTGAGTCATCAGCTGAATTAACCCTGGAAGAAAAAAATAGTCAATCTCACCGTGCCTTAGCCGTTAAGAAACTTTTGGAGGTATTTCCATCATGGCAAAGCAAACCATCATTGTAATGAGCGATTCCCATGGCGATAGCTTGATTGTGGAAGAAGTCCGTGATCGCTATGTGGGCAAAGTCGATGCCGTTTTTCATAACGGCGATTCTGAACTACGTCCGGATTCTCCACTTTGGGAGGGCATCCGCGTTGTTAAAGGGAACATGGACTTCTACGCCGGCTACCCAGAACGTCTGGTGACTGAGCTTGGTTCGACCAAGATTATCCAAACTCATGGTCACTTGTTTGACATCAATTTCAACTTTCAAAAGTTGGACTACTGGGCTCAGGAGGAAGAGGCCGCTATCTGCCTCTATGGTCACTTGCATGTGCCAAGTGCTTGGTTGGAAGGCAAGATCCTCTTTCTAAATCCAGGTTCTATCAGTCAACCACGAGGTACCATCAGAGAATGTCTCTATGCTCGTGTGGAGATTGATGATAGTTACTTCAAAGTGGACTTTTTGACACGAGATCACGAGGTGTATCCAGGTTTGTCCAAGGAGTTTAGCCGATGATTGCCAAGGAGTTTGAGACTTTCTTGTTGGGGCAGGAGGAAACTTTTTTGACCCCTGCTAAAAATCTAGCTGTGTTGATTGATACCCACAATGCGGATCATGCGACCCTCTTGCTCAGTCAGATGACCTATACCCGTGTTCCTGTTGTGACAGATGAAAAACAGTTTGTTGGGACGATTGGACTCAGAGATATTATGGCTTATCAGATGGAGCATGACTTGAGCCAAGAAATCATGGCGGATACGGATATCGTTCATATGACAAAAACGGACGTAGCGGTTGTTTCGCCTGATTTCACCATTACGGAGGTCTTGCACAAGCTAGTAGATGAGTCCTTCTTACCGGTTGTGGATGCAGAGGGTATTTTCCAAGGGATTATTACGCGCAAGTCCATCCTCAAGGCCGTTAATGCCCTCTTGCATGACTTTAGTAAGGAATATGAGATTCGATGCCAATGAGAGACAGGATTTCAGCCTTTTTAGAGGAAAAGCAGGGCTTGTCTGTCAATTCCAAGCAGTCCTATAAGTATGATTTGGAGCAATTTTTAGACATGGTAGGTGAGCGGATTTCTGAGACCAGTCTCAAGATTTACCAAGCCCAGCTAGCCAATCTAAAAATCAGCGCCCAGAAGCGAAAGATTTCGGCCTGTAACCAATTTCTATACTTTCTCTATCAAAAAGGAGAGGTGGACAGCTTTTACCGCTTGGAATTAGCCAAACAAGCTGAAAAGAAGACGGAAAAGCCAGAGATTCTATACCTAGACTCTTTTTGGCAGGAAAGCGACCATCCAGAGGGACGCTTGCTAGCGCTCTTAATCCTAGAAATGGGGCTCTTGCCCAGTGAGATTTTAGCCATCAAGGTTGCGGACATCAATCTGGATTTTCAGGTGTTGCGAATCAGCAAGGCTTCCCAACAGAGGATTGTCAGCATTCCCACGACCTTGCTTTCGGAGTTGGAACCCTTGATGGGCCAGATATATCTCTTTGAAAGGGGAGGGAAAGCCTATTCTCGTCAGTGGGCCTTTCGTCAGTTAGAAGCTTTTGTCAAGGAGAAAGGTTTCTCAACCTTATCAGCTCAAGTCTTACGTGAACAGTTTATTCTAAGACAAATAGAAAACAAGGTCGATTTGTACGAAATTGCAAAAAAATTAGGATTAAAAACAGTCCTGACCTTAGAAAAATATAGATAATGGATATTAAATTAAAAGATTTTGAAGGGCCCCTGGACTTGCTCTTGCACCTGGTTTCTAAGTATCAGATGGATATCTACGATGTGCCCATTACGGAAGTTATCGAACAGTATCTAGCCTATGTCTCAACCCTGCAGGCCATGCGTCTGGAAGTGACGGGTGAGTACATGGTTATGGCCAGTCAGCTCATGTTGATTAAGAGCCGCAAGCTCTTGCCAAAGGTAGCGGAAGTGACAGATTTGGAAGATGACCTGGAGCAGGATCTTCTCTCTCAAATTGAAGAATACCGCAAGTTCAAGCTCTTGGGGGAGCACTTGGAAGCCAAACACCAAGAACGGGCCCAGCACTATTCCAAAGCGCCGACAGAGTTGATATACGAAGATGCGGAGCTTGTGCATGACAAGACGACCATTGATCTCTTTTTGGCTTTTTCAAATATCCTAGCCAAGAAAAAAGAGGAGTTTGCACAGAACCACACGACTATCTTGAGGGATGAGTATAAGATTGAGGACATGATGATTATCGTGAAAGAGTCCTTGGCTGGACGAGATCAATTGCGCTTGCAGGATTTGTTTAAGGAAGCCCAGAATCTCCAAGAGGTCATCACCCTCTTTTTGGCAACCCTAGAGTTAATCAAAACCCAGGAGCTAACCCTCGTACAAGAGGAGAGTTTCGGAGATATTTATCTCATGGAAAAGAAGGAAGAAAGTCAAGTGGCCCAAAGCTAGACTTGATAGAGAGGAAAGATGAGTACTTTAGCAAAAATAGAAGCGCTCTTGTTTGTAGCGGGTGAAGATGGGATTAGAGTCCGCCAGTTAGCTGAACTCCTCTCTCTGCCACCGACAGGCATCCAACAGAGTTTAGAAAAATTAGCCCAGAAGTATGAAAAGGCCCCAGATTCCAGTTTGGCTCTAATTGAGACAGGGGGCGCTTATAGATTGGTGACCAAGCCTCAATTTGCAGAGATTTTGAAGGAATACTCTAAGGCACCTATCAACCAGAGTTTATCTCGGGCTGCCCTTGAAACCTTGTCCATCATTGCTTACAAACAGCCCATCACACGGATAGAGATTGATGCCATCCGTGGGGTCAACTCGAGTGGGGCCTTGGCAAAGTTGCAGGCCTTTGACTTGATACGAGAAGACGGGAAAAAAGAAGTGTTGGGTCGCCCCAACCTCTATGTGACTACAGATTATTTCCTAGATTACATGGGAATTAACCATTTGGAAGAATTACCAGTGATTGATGAGCTTGAGATTCAAGCCCAAGAAAGCCAATTATTTGGTGAAAGGATAGAAGAAGATGAGAATCAATAAGTATATTGCCCACGCAGGTGTGGCCAGTAGGAGAAAAGCAGAAGAGCTGATCAAGCAAGGTTTGGTGACGGTTAACGGCCAAGTGGTACGTGAACTAGCAACCACTATCAAGTCAGGCGATAAGGTTGAAGTTGAAGGCCAACCTATCTACAACGAAGAAAAGGTCTATTATCTGCTTAACAAACCACGCGGTGTCATTTCCAGTGTGATAGATGACAAGGGCCGCAAGACGGTTGTCGACCTCTTGCCCAACGTGAAAGAGCGCATCTACCCTGTAGGTCGTTTGGACTGGGATACATCAGGAGTTTTGATTTTGACTAATGATGGGGATTTTACGGATGAGATGATTCACCCTCGTAATGAGATTGACAAGGTTTATGTCGCGCGTGTTAAAGGTGTGGCCAATAAGGATAATCTCCGCCCCTTGACCCGTGGACTTGAGATTGATGGTAAGAAAACCAAACCGGCTGTCTATGAGATTCTCAAAGTGGACCCAGTCAAAAACCGCTCTGTGGTGCAGTTGACTATCCATGAAGGGCGTAACCACCAGGTTAAAAAGATGTTTGAAGCTGTCGGTCTCCAAGTAGATAAGTTGTCACGGACCCGTTTTGGACATCTAGACTTGACAGGACTTCGTCCAGGAGAATCCCGTCGTCTTAATAAAAAAGAAATCAGCCAACTACACACCATGGCTGTAACCAAGAAATAATGAAACGAATTTTAATAGCGCCTGTGCGCTTTTACCAACGGTTTATCTCACCAGCCTTTCCACCCTCTTGTCGCTTTGAGCCGACTTGTTCCAACTACATGATTCAGGCTATTGAAAAACATGGCTTCAAGGGTGTTTTGATGGGCTTGGCTCGGATTTTACGTTGCCATCCCTGGTCGAAAACAGGTAAGGACTCCGTCCCAGACCACTTTTCCCTCAAACGGAATCAAGAAGGGGAATGAGGTGAGGTAAATAGATTTCAAAATGATAAAAACGCATCCTATCAGGTTTGAGTGAACTTGATAGGATGCGTTTTAGAATGTCAAAATTTTATACTCTTCGAAAATCTCTTCAAACCACGTCAGCTTCTATCTGCAACCTCAAAACAGTGTTTTGAGCAACCTGCGGCTAGTTTCCTAGTTTGCTCTTTGATTTTCATTGAGTATTAAATTGAGTTTGAAGTGGCTTATTTCAAAGCTTTTTGTGTGTCTTCAATCATGAGTTTTGTTGATTCAAGACCTCCTCCACTTAGATACCAGAGGTCTGGTGTTAGTTGGATAATCTTACCATTTTTAGCGGCAGGTGTTTCAGCGATAAGGGCATTTTCTAGGACACCGTCGTTGCTAGAGTTGTCCCCACCGATGGCAAGAGTACGGTTGATGACAAAGAGGATGTCAGGATTGATTTCTTTGACACTTTCAAAGCTGACTTCTTGTCCGTGGCGAGAATCTTCAAATTGAGTATCAGTTGGCTTGAATTTCAAGGTTTGGTACAAGAAAGAGAAACGAGATTGGGCACCAAAGGCAGCCATTTTTCCTTCATTGAGGAGGATGGCAAGGGCTTTTTTGTCAGAGCTTTCATTTTTAGTAGCGACTTCTTGGATGCTCTTGTCTAGCTTGTCCAATTCTTCCTTGGCTTTCTGTGTACTAGTTTCACCAAAGGCGCTTGCTAGGGATTCGATATTAGTCTTGGTAGAAGTCCAGTAGTCGTCCTTGCTTGCTTGGAAGAGAACTGTTGGGGCGATTTCTTTGAATTTGTCTACGAATTTTTGTGTACGTAGGGAAGCAATAATCAAATCAGGCTCAAGGGCGGCGATAGCTTCTAAATCAGGTTCTCTCATAGAACCAACATTTTTAACTTTTCCAGCTAGGTCTTTGAGATAGGTTGGTACTGTTTTTGTAGGCATTCCAACGATATTTTTTTCAAATCCTAGAGCACGAATAGTATCCGCAGCGCCGAGGTCAAAGGTCACAATCTTTTCAGGAACTTTGGAAAGTTTGACTTCGTCTAGTGAACTTTTAATGGTTATCTCTGTTGGAGCAGAGTTGCTTGTTTCCGACTGACTAGTGCTTGAGTTTGTATTTGTACTGCATGCACCAAGTAGAAGCAAGAAGCTGGCCACTAGGGCAGTGAAATAAAGTTTAAGGGATGTTTTCATGATTTCTCCTTTTTAAAATGTGATAACGATTTAGGGAGTCTCTTGGTCTTATTGACTAAGAGACCGAAGGTTCTCTAACTTGAGCTTCTATGTTACTAGCTATAGATACAGATCTTTTTGCCATTGATATCAGCTAGCGTGATAGGAATCTCATAGAGTTGACTGAGCAGGTCAGCCTGCATGATTTGATTGGTTCTTCCCTTGCTAAAGACTTGACCGTCCTTGAAGGCGATAATTTCATCCGCATACTGGCTGGCCATGTTAATATCGTGGAGGACGATGATAATGGTCTTGCCGAGTTCCTCCACCAGTCGCCGAAGAATCTGCATCATGCTGACGCTTTGCTTGATATCGAGATTGTTGAGTGGTTCGTCCAGCAAGATAAAGTCCGTATCCTGGGCCAGTACCATAGCGATAAAGACACGTTGGAGCTGGCCGCCAGACAGACTATCGATGTAGCGGTCTTTTAAGTTTATCAGTTCCAGATAGTTCAGAGTTTCTCGAATTTTTTCCCAGTCTTCTTCTCTCAGGCGTCCTCGGCTGTAGGGAAAACGTCCAAAGCTGACCAGTTCTTCAACGGTTAATTTTGCCTGGTAATTGATCTTCTGCTTTAGGATGGTCAGTTCTTGGGCTAGTTCTTGCGAATTCCAACTCTCGATTTCACGACCTTTGATACTGAGAATTCCCTGATCTTTCTTGGTCAGTCTGCTCATGATGGAGAGGAGAGTCGATTTTCCAGCACCATTTGGACCAATGAAGGCTGTCAGTTTCTGAGGACTGACTTCAAGCGAAATGCCTTGCAAAATATCCTGTTTTTGAATGGATTTGTCAATGTTTTCCAGTTTCACCGACGCGCCCTCCTATAAAGTAAGATAAAGAATAAGAAGCCACCCACACTCTCGATGATCATACTGATGCGAATTTCCAGCGCAAAGACTCGTTCAATCAAGGCCTGCCCCAAGGTCAAACTGATAAATCCGACCAGAATGGCCACGATAAAGAGCAACTTGTGCCGATAGTCTTTGACAATTAGGTAAGTGAGGTTGGCTAGCATAAAGCCGAAGAAGGCCATAGGTCCTACCAGGGCAGTTGCTGTTGAGGTCAAAAGTACGATACCCCAGAGGAGTTCTTTCTGTTCTTTTTCAACATCGAGTCCCAATACCTGAGCTGTTTCTCTTTGCAGGTGCAAGACATCCAGAATGACTGCTTTTTGAAAGAAAAAGATTGTCAAAGCAAGGATAATCAGAGAACCAATGGCTAGGATGGAAGTGTTGAGATGTTGAAAGGAGGCAAAGAGACTATTCTGCAGTTTATCGTATTCGTTTGGATCCATCAGGACCTGAAGGAAGGTACTGATATTTCGAAAGAGACTTCCGAGGGCTAGACAGATCAACAGAATGAAGACAAGGTCTTGCTTCATCAGTGTCTTCAAGTAGCCTTGCAAGGCGAGAAAGAAGAGGGATTGAAGTAGAAGTAAGACTAGGAATTCTAAAATGGGAGACTTCCCGAGTTGAAGAAACTTACTTTCAAAAACCAGTAGTAGGGTTTGTAGTAGGACGTAGAAGGATTCGATTCCCAAAATACTTGGCGTCAGGAAACGATTTTCCGTCAGGGTTTGAAAACTAATGGTCGAAATCCCAGTCGCGATAGCTACCAAGAGATAAACGACAATTTTTTGGGAACGTAGCTTCCAGGCAAAGGCAGACAGGTGGGTGATGGGCCAAAAATAGAGGAGACAAGCTCCAATGGCCAGAATAATGAGAAGGCAGAAGAGTTTGGTATGTTTGCTTTTAAACTGCATCTTTTCGTCCCCCTCTCCAGAGAAGTAGGATAAAGACGAGGCTACCAATGATTCCTAGTAGAAGACTGACAGACAGCTCATAGGGCCGAATCAGAACTCGGGATAGGATGTCGCAGGCCAGAACTAGATTGGCACCGACTAGTGCGACGATGAGTTTGGTCTGGCTTAGATTATCTCCATAGCGCTTGCGAACAAGATTGGGAACGATGACCCCGAGAAATGGCAAGCCACCCACGGTAATCATGGTGACACTAGTCGTTAGTGCCACCAGAAAGAGGGCCAGTTTTTCAAGTAGGGAGTAGGAAATCCCCAAACTCTCGCTGGTTTCTTTCCCTAGATTCATGATAGTGAAGGTTTGGGATAATTTCCAAACGGCTATCAGGATGATGAGGCCTAAGAAGAGCCACTCATACTGATGAGTCTGAATCATGGAGAAGGATCCTTGGGTCCAAGCACTCATACTCTGAACCAGATTGAAACGATAGGCGATAACTTCTGTGACTGAGTCGATAATCCCACTATAGATGATTCCAATCAGAGGCAACATCCACCTTTCCTTTACAGTAAAAATGGTCATAAAGGCTAGGAAGAAGAGGGTAAATATGATGGATGAAACAAAAGCGAAGAGCATCTTTTGGGTTAGACTCGCAGACGGAAAGATAAAGAGGCTCAATACCATTCCCAGTTTGGCGGCTTCAGTGGTTCCAACTGTACTCGGAGCAGCAAACTGATTTTGAGTGATGGTCTGCATGAGAAGGCCTGCCATACTCATACTAGAGGCCGCAAGGAGAATACTGATGGTTCTTGGAAGACGGGACTCCTGAAATAGTAGCCAGGTCTGCTGGTCGAAAGCAAAGAGTTTTCCCCATGAAAAATCACTGGTTCCAATGCTAATAGAGAGAAAGACTAGGAGCAGAAGTAAGCCAATTAAATAATGAGAAAGTTTCATACCCCGTCCTTTCATGTAGATTTGGTATCGAAAGATACCTGCGGATATTACTGTAACATGTTTTTTCTAATCTGTCAATAAAATTTCTGACAATTTAATGTAAAAAAGAAAGAAAAATTCCTGAAAGAATATCTGTCTCTCTTTTTTATAGGAAAACTGAGTAAGAAACTATCCACCTTCCCACTATCCTTCTCCTCTAAAAAGTGGTAAAATGGATGAAAGAAAGAAGGAACTGAAATGACAACATTATTTTCAAAAATTAAAGAAGTAACAGAACTTGCTGCTATCTCAGGTCATGAGGCGCCTGTCCGTGCTTATCTTCGTGAAAAATTGACACCGCATGTGGATGAAGTGGTGACAGATGGCTTGGGTGGTATTTTTGGTATTAAACATTCAGAAGCAGCGGATGCGCCGCGCGTCTTGGTCGCTTCTCACATGGATGAAGTTGGTTTTATGGTCAGCGAAATCAAGCCAGATGGTACCTTCCGTGTCGTAGAAATCGGTGGCTGGAACCCCATGGTAGTCAGCAGCCAACGTTTCAAACTTCTGACTCGTGACGGTCGTGAAATTCCTGTGATTTCAGGTTCTGTTCCGCCGCATTTGACTCGTGGAAAGGGGGGACCAACCATGCCAGCCATTGCCGATATCGTCTTTGATGGCGGTTTTGCGGATAAGGCTGAGGCAGAAAGTTTTGGAATCCGTCCTGGTGATACCATCGTACCAGATAGCTCTGCAATCTTGACAGCCAATGAAAAAAATATCATCTCAAAAGCTTGGGACAACCGCTACGGTGTTCTTATGGTTAGCGAGTTGGCGGAAGCTCTGTCAGGTCAGAAACTTGGCAATGAACTCTATCTGGGTTCTAACGTCCAAGAAGAGGTTGGTCTCCGTGGTGCGCATACTTCCACAACCAAGTTTGACCCAGAAGTTTTCCTAGCAGTTGACTGCTCACCTGCTGGTGATGTTTATGGCGGTCAAGGCAGGATTGGAGATGGAACCTTGATTCGTTTCTACGATCCAGGTCACTTGCTTCTCCCAGGAATGAAGGATTTCCTTTTGACAACAGCTGAAGAAGCTGGTATCAAGTACCAATACTACTGTGGTAAAGGCGGAACAGACGCTGGCGCAGCACATCTGAAAAATGGTGGTGTCCCATCAACAACAATCGGAGTCTGTGCTCGTTATATCCATTCTCACCAAACACTTTATGCAATGGATGACTTCCTAGAAGCGCAAGCCTTCTTACAAGCCTTGGTGAAGAAATTGGATCGTTCAACGGTTGATTTGATTAAACATTATTAAACATAAGGAGGTGGTAGGGATGGTAGAACCAAACCTAGAAAGCCTTATAAAAGATCTTTACAATCATGCTCGACATGATTTGAGTGAGGATTTAGTTGCTGCTCTCCTAGATACTGCTAAAAAACTGCCTACTACAAATGAGCAATTGCTGGCAGTTCGTCTCTCAGGTTTGGTCAATCATGAATTGCTCCTAAATCCCAAACATCCGGCACCTGAGTTGCTCAATTTGGCTCGTTTTATCAAGAGAGAAGAAACCAAGTACAGAGGAACCGCAGTTTCTGCGCTTATGTATGGGGAGATTTTTAAAATGCTTTGATTCCATTGTGGATCAAAGTATTTTTTGGTACGACGGGCATGTCGTGCATCTGAGGTGTAAGTCCTCGGTGGGCACCTGCTACCGGTGAACCCAATAGCGATTCCCAAGCCTGACTATCGTGAGGTAGCGGATTAAAACGGTCTGGAGATAGACCGTTTTAAGTCTGACACTGGAAATAAGAATCGTTAGAGGAAGGGATAGCGAAATCGTGGCTCTACGAACAGGAAGGTGATAGTAAGGCGTATATAGCGGATAAGGGGGCCTCAAACTCTAAAGTCCAAAAAGGTGGTCGTAACCCATATGCGTAAATCACGAGAGTAATTGAATTCGGACTAAGGTTTGTGTGAAAAAGATAAATCTTTCTAGAGTCTAAAGACTCTGCGTCAGATTTCCTATTTTCACTCTAACCTTTTAACGTCCTCATATCTTGTATAAACGAGGAAAGATGTAGGACTTATCCCGTGAGATCTCATGAGCGCTGAAAGCGTAGTAACAAGGAATCATGAGAAGTCAGCCGAGCCTATAGTAGTGAAGAAACTTCTGTAATGGAAGTGGAGCGAAGTGAGGAATCGTCAAACGGTAGGGGATAGGCTGTTTGAAGGGTGCTACGAAAAAGATAGGGTAAGGTGAAATTATAGCGGGATGAAATAAGATATGAACAAATTGATTGGGGGGGATTAAATGAATTTATAGAAATCTTTTAGCAGTCATGGTGTCCTATTCCAATTTCAAAATGCTATAAATACGAACAAATTGATTGGGAAATTCAAATCGCTTTTTATCAATGTTTTAGAAGATACAGTGCCCTAGTTCAACTTCAATATACTATAAAAGAACAGATGGAAGCAATTATGATTGACTTCTATCTTTAAAATAAATGGTCTGATAGGAAAAACGTGACTCCTCATAAAATATAGTATAGTACAGATGGAAGGCTTTTGTAGACTGGAGGACGAAGGAGTTTAGAAACTCTCGTTAAAAGTTAGTTGAACCGGAGTATGGTGATGTAAATCATTATCAAAAATTATTTCTAAATCGAAATAGTTGACAGTTGAAAGGACAAGTGTTACAATTATTCTATTCATTTCGATATCGAAATAATTGGAGGTGTTATGAAAGATAGTCATTTGCTAGCCCATCATATTCGTTTGTTGAATGGGCGGATTTTTCAAAAGTTACTGAGTCAAGACCCTGAAGCTCTTTATAGGGGTGAACAGGGGAAGATTTTAGCGGTTTTATGGAATAGTAAAACTGGCTGCGCAACTGCGACAGATATTGCTCTGGCAACTGGGCTTGCGAATAATACGCTGACGACTATGATAAAAAAGCTAGAGGAACAAAAGCTTGTAATTGTTAGTCCGTGTGGGGAAGACAAGCGTAAGAAGTATTTAGTTTTAACGGAGTTAGGCAAGTCCCAGAAAGAAGTGGGGCATCGTGTTAGTCAGAAATTGGATACGATCTTTTACAAAGGATTTTCAGAGGAAGAAATTCGGCAATTTGAAGCCTTTCAAGAAAGAATTTTGGCGAATCTGAAAGAGAAGGCAAAAGAGGATTAAAATAGATCAAATTAGCTGTTTATAAGTAAAGGCCGCTTTCGACTTTGTTTTCCAACTCTTAGGACAAGGAAACTATGTGGTTAGTTATGGTCAGACTCAGATTGATGGCCTTGCTTATGCCCAGTACAATATCTTCCGTTTAGAAAATGGAAAAATTGTAGAGCATTGGGACAATAAGGAAGTCATGCCTAAGGTAGAAGACATGACCAATCGAGGAAAGTTTTAAAATGAGGACAAAGAATGATTGAATACAAAAATGTAGCCTTGCGCTACACAGAAAAAGATGTCTTGAGAGATGTCAATTTACGGATTGATAATGGGGAATTTATGGTTTTAGTTGGGCCTTCTGGATCCGGTAAGACGACCATGATTAAGATGATTAACCGTCTCTTGGAACCGACTGATGGAAATATTTATATGGATGGCAAGCGCATCAAAGACTATGACGAGCGGGAGCTTCGTCTGTCTACTGGTTATGTTTTACAGGCCATTGCTCTCTTTCCCAATCTAACGGTTGAGGAAAATATTGCCCTGATTCCTGAGATGAAGGGCTGGACTAAGGAAGAAATTGCTCAGAAAACAGAAGAGCTCTTGGCTAAGGTTGGTTTACCAGTAGCCGAGTATGGGCATCGACTTCCGAGTGAATTATCTGGTGGAGAACAGCAACGGGTCGGTATTGTCCGTGCCATGATTGGTCAGCCTAAGATTCTCCTCATGGATGAGCCGTTTTCAGCCTTGGATGCTATTTCGAGAAAACAGTTGCAGGTTCTGACGAAAGAATTGCATAAAGAATTTGGGATGACAACTATTTTTGTAACCCATGATACGGATGAAGCTCTGAAATTGGCGGACCGTATTGCTGTCTTGCAGGATGGAGAGATTCGTCAGGTGGCGAATCCCGAGACCATTTTAAAAGCTCCTGCAACAGACTTTGTAGCAGACTTGTTTGGAGGTAGTGTTCATGACTAATTTAATTGCAACTTTTCAGGATCGTTTTAGTGATTGGTTGACAGCTCTATCTCAACATTTGCAGTTGTCACTTTTGACCTTGTTACTAGCTATTTTGCTTGCGATTCCCTTGGCTGTTTATCTTCGCTATCATGAGAAGTTGGCGGATTGGGTCTTACAGATTGCAGGGATTTTCCAGACCATCCCGTCTCTGGCCTTGTTGGGGCTCTTTATTCCCTTGATGGGAATTGGAACCTTGCCGGCTTTGACAGCACTAGTAATTTATGCGATCTTTCCGATTTTACAAAATACCATCACTGGACTCAAGGGAATTGATCCGAGTCTGCAAGAGGCTGGGATTGCCTTTGGGATGACTAGATGGGAGCGACTCAAGAAGTTTGAAATTCCACTGGCTATGCCGGTTATCATGTCTGGGATTCGGACGGCAGCAGTGTTGATTATCGGTACGGCAACCTTGGCTGCCTTGATTGGTGCTGGGGGACTAGGTTCCTTTATCCTTTTGGGAATTGACCGTAATAATGCCAGTCTGATTTTGATTGGGGCCCTTTCTTCAGCAGTGCTTGCCATTGCCTTTAACTTCCTACTAAAAGTGATGGAAAAAGCAAAATTGCGGACGATTTTTTCTGGTTTTGCCTTGGTGACCATATTGCTTGGTTTGTCTTATAGCCCAGCCCTCTTAGCTCAAAAAGAGAAAGAGAACTTGGTCATTGCTGGGAAATTGGGTCCAGAACCAGAAATTTTGGCCAATATGTATAAGCTCCTCATTGAAGAAAATACCAGTATGACTGCGACTGTTAAACCAAATTTTGGGAAAACAAGCTTTCTCTATGAAGCTCTGAAAAAAGGCGATATTGACATCTATCCTGAATTTACAGGAACGGTGACTGAAAGTTTACTTCAGCCATCACCGAAAGTGAGTCATGAGCCAGAGCAGGTTTATGATGTAGCGCGTGATGGTATTGCCAAACAGGATCATCTAGCCTATCTCAAACCCATGTCTTATCAAAATACCTATGCTGTAGCTGTTCCGAAAAAGATTGCTCAAGAATATGGCTTGAAGACCATTTCGGACTTGAAAAAAGTGGAAGGGCAGCTGAAGGCAGGTTTTACTCTCGAGTTTAATGACCGTGAAGACGGAAATAAGGGCTTGCAGTCAATGTATGGTCTCAATCTTAATGTGGCGACCATGGAGCCAGCCCTTCGCTATCAGGCAATTCAGTCAGGTGATATTCAAATCACGGATGCCTATTCAACCGATGCAGAGTTGGCACGTTATGATTTACAGGTATTGGACGATGACAAACAACTCTTCCCACCTTATCAAGGGGCTCCACTGATGAAAGAAGCTCTTCTCAAGAAACATCCAGAGTTGGAAACAGTTCTCAATAAATTGGCTGGTAAAATTACTGAAAGCCAGATGAGCCAGCTCAACTATCAAGTCGGTGTTGAAGGCAAGTCAGCAGAACAAGTAGCCAAGGAATTTCTACAAGAACAAGGTTTGTTGAAGAAATGATGGGGTAGAGACTTTAAACATACTGAACTCAACTTCCTTAAACGACTAGATAAAAGAATGCTCAGACAATTTCGTCTGGGCTTTTTTGATGTGAGAATGACTGAATGTCACTTAAAATGGAAAGAAAGAGAAAATTTTCATGATTTTCTAAAATTTTACTGTAAAGACAGTTGACTATTCATAAAATAGGTGTATAATATTTTGTGAACTACTTAACAAATAAGGGGTTTCAGCTCATGTCGACTAAGGTTAGAAATCTTGTGTATAGGCAGTTCATTATCTAATAGAGCGTTGCGTCCGAAAGTCTATCCAGACACGGCTCTTTAAAAACAAAAGGAGAAATGATGCATACTTATTTGCAAAAGAAAATTGAAAATATCAAAACAACCCTAGGTGAAATGTCAGGTGGTTACCGTCGTATGGTTGCGGCTATGGCTGATTTAGGATTTTCAGGAACTATGAAGGCTATCTGGGATGACCTCTTTGCCCATCGTAGTTTTGCCCAGTGGATTTATTTGCTGGTTTTAGGAAGTTTTCCTTTCTGGCTGGAGTTGGTTTACGAACATCGTATTGTTGACTGGATTGGGATGATTTGTAGCTTGACAGGGATTATCTGTGTAATCTTTGTATCGGAAGGTCGAGCAAGTAATTATCTTTTTGGCTTGATTAACTCTGTTATTTACCTTATTTTGGCCCTACAGAAAGGTTTTTATGGTGAGGTGCTGACGACACTTTACTTCACAGTCATGCAGCCAATTGGACTTCTAGTTTGGATTTATCAGGCACAGTTTAAGAAGGAAAAGCAGGAGTTTGTCGCGCGTAAACTGGACGGCAAGGGCTGGACAAAGTATCTTTCCATTAGTGTGCTTTGGTGGTTGGCCTTTGGCTTCATTTATCAGTCTATTGGTGCCAATCGTCCCTATCGTGATTCAATCACAGATGCAACCAATGGGGTAGGGCAAATCCTCATGACAGCTGTTTACCGTGAACAGTGGATATTCTGGGCGGCTACCAATGTCTTTTCAATCTATCTCTGGTGGGGAGAAAGCCTGCAAATTCAAGGGAAATATCTAATTTATCTCATTAACAGTCTAGTTGGTTGGTATCAATGGAGCAAGGCAGCTAAGCAGAATACTGATTTACTTAACTAGGAAAAGATGTTTGAAAGTGCTGTTTTGAGATTTCGATTAAAACAGATATAGTTGATAATCAAGGATTTATAGTATGAAAAAGAGGATCGGCGGGTCCTCTTTTGTTGTTGAAAAGATAAAAAACTCAGTAACCTAGAAATAAGACAACTGAGCTTTACTCTATATTCAATTTTTAGGAATGAGAAGGTCTAGATAAAATTGGACAACTTCCTGGTCTGTGAAATCTTGACCTTTTTTGAGCCACCAGGTCAATGTCTCGATAAAGTTGGACACGACCAAGTGTTGGAGGTAAGAAGTAGGTAGACTTGGGTGAGTTTGCTTCAAATCAGCAGCCAGCATGGGATAGACGTGGTGCTCAAGCTCTCTCTGTAGTTGACGGAGGAAATAGTCATTTTTGGAGAATAGTAGACTGGTGATATGGTCTTGGTTTTTCTGAAAATGCAGAAAGAGGTGGGCTAGGTAATCTTCGGTTGAAATGGCTTGCTCTCTTTCAAAAAGATGATGGAAGAGGTAGCGGCAGAGCTGGTCCAGAAGAAGCTCCTTACTCTCATAGTGACAGTAAAAGGTGGATCGTCCCACATCTGCGAGATCAATGATATCCTGAACAGTAGTGGCCTCGTAACCCTTAGCATTCAAAAGTTGTATAAAAGCTTGATAGATGGCTTTTTTGGTTTTGCTGATACGGCGGTCAATGTTAGTCATATGGACACTTAAGGCAAATTGTTCAGAACTGAATAAAGCTGACGTTTTGCTTCTATCCTTTCTTTGAGTTTTAGTGGATAATGATAATGAACAAGGTGTTCATAAATCTATTATAACAAAGGAATGAGAAATATGAAGGCAAAATATGCTGTTTGGGTGGCTTTTTTCTTAAATTTGACTTATGCCATTGTTGAGTTTATTGCAGGTGGAGTATTTGGTTCTAGCGCTGTTCTTGCTGACTCTGTGCATGACTTGGGAGATGCGATTGCAATTGGAATATCAGCTTTTCTAGAAACAATCTCCAATCGTGAAGAAGACAATCAGTACACCTTGGGCTATAAGCGGTTTAGCCTGCTAGGAGCCTTGGTAACAGCTGTGATTCTCGTAACGGGCTCTGTTCTAGTCATTTTGGAAAATGTCACGAAGATTTTGCATCCGCAACCAGTCAATGATGAGGGGATTCTCTGGTTAGGAATTATTGCGATTACTATCAATCTGTTAGCGAGTCTGGTGGTTGGTAAGGGAAAGACAAAGAATGAGTCTATTCTGAGTTTGCATTTTCTGGAAGATACGCTAGGGTGGGTAGCTGTTATCCTGATGGCGATTGTTCTTCGATTTACGGACTGGTATATCCTAGATCCTCTTTTGTCCCTTGTCATTTCTTTCTTTATTCTTTCAAAAACCCTTCCACGTTTTTGGTCTACACTCAAGATTTTCTTGGATGCTGTGCCAGAAGGTCTTGATATCAAGCAAGTAAAGAGTGGCCTGGAGCGATTGGACAATGTGGCCAGCCTTAATCAGCTTAATCTCTGGACTATGGATGCTTTGGAAAAAAATGCCATTGTCCATGTTTGTCTAAAAGAAATGGAACATATGGAAACTTGTAAAGAGTCTATTCGAATTTTCCTAAAAGATTGTGGTTTTCAAAATATTACCATTGAAATTGATGCTGACCTAGAAACTCACCAAACCCATAAGCGAAAGGTGTGTGACTTGGAACGGAGTTATGAGCATCAACATTAGAAAAAAGTGAAAAATACTTGGGTACTATCTTATTTGGAATAGAGTAATTTCTTTATTATTTAAATATTTCAAAAATTGGTAAGAGAAGAGCATTGTATAAACTCCAGATATATGATTGTTAATGATAAAAATTTTTCGATTAGGTGCAAAATGCTTGACTTGGAGTCAACTCAAAGTTATATAATAAGATAAGTGAGTTAGAGTAGCTTAAACTCAGTGAATGAAAGGAGAGGAGGTTAGCCTATGAATATTAAATCTGCCAGTGATTTGTTGGGAATTTCAGCGGATACGATTCGGTATTATGAACGGGTTGGTCTTGTGCCACCGATTACTCGTACTGCAACTGGGATTCGTGATTTTCAAGATCAGGATATAGAAGCGCTGGAATTTATTAAGTGTTTTCGTTCGACAGGTGTCTCTGTAGACAGTTTAGTTGACTATATGTCGCTCTACCAAAAGGGGGATGAAACGCGAGAGGAGAGGCTTGGTATTTTAGAAGAGGAAAAGAAAAAATTAGAGGAGCGCTTGTCTCAGTTACAGACGGCTTTAAATCGCTTAAATCTCAAAATTAAACTTTATAAGGAAGGAAAATTTTAAATGAAATCAGCAGTATATACAAAGGCAGGTCAGGTTGGACTTGCTAGCATTGAACGTCCGCAAATAATAGAAGCGGATGATGTGATTATTCGTGTGGTTCGTGCGTGCGTTTGTGGTTCAGATTTATGGAGGTACCGTAATCCAGAAACGAAAGCTGGACACAAAAATAGTGGACACGAAGCGATTGGGATTGTTGAAGAAGCTGGGGAAGCCATTACGACGGTGAAACCAGGTGATTTTGTGATTGTCCCTTTTACACATGGATGTGGTGAGTGTGATGCCTGTCTTGCTGGATTTGACGGTTCTTGCGACAATCATATTGGCAATAATTTGGGGGGTGATTTTCAGGCAGAATATATTCGCTTCCACTATGCAAACTGGGCGCTGGTTAAAATCCCTGGTCAACCTTCTGACTATACAGAAGGGATGCTCAAGTCCCTTTTGACTCTTGCAGATGTCATGCCGACAGGCTATCATGCGGCGCGTGTTGCAAATGTTCAAAAAGGGGACAAGGTTGTTGTTATCGGTGATGGGGCTGTTGGTCAATGTGCTGTCATCGCGGCTAAGATGCGTGGAGCATCACAAATTATCCTTATGAGCCGTCATGAAGACCGTCAAAAGATGGCTATGGAGTCAGGTGCGACAGCTGTTGTTGCAGAACGTGGTCAAGAAGGAATTACCAAGGTGCGTGAAATCCTCGGTGGAGGAGCAGACGCAGCACTTGAATGTGTTGGTACGGAGGCTGCTATAGAACAGGCGCTAGGTGTTCTTCATAATGGAGGGCGTATGGGCTTTGTAGGAGTCCCACACTATAATAATCGTGCTCTTGGTTCGACATTTATGCAAAATATCTCTGTAGCAGGTGGGGCAGCTTCTGCTACAACATACGATAAGCAATTTTTACTAAAAGCCGTCCTTGATGGTGATATCAATCCAGGTCGCGTCTTTACTTCAAGTTATAAACTGGAAGATATCGACCAAGCCTACAAAGATATGGATGAACGTAAGACAATTAAGTCTATGATTGTAATCGAATAAAAAACGAATAGGAGTTTTAGAACTCTATTCGTTTTTTATGTTATCCTATTCTTGATTTAGGGTACTTTCTCTTAATGTCAGTTTGGTTCCCAACATGGTCAGGCTAGGTATTTTCCGACCGTGGAGTACTTCTTTGTTAAGAATATCCATACCTGCTCGCCCCATTTCTTCAGTATAAACTGTGATGCTGGAGAGGGGAGGATAAACCTGCTTGGTCAGGCTGGTGTCGTTAAAGGAAATGAGGCTGACACGGTCTGGCAGGTTGATTCCAGCTTCTTGGAGGGCACGGAGGGCACCGATGGCTAAACTATCGCTGGCTGCGAAAAATGCTGGTGGGAGTTGGTCTCCCAAGCTCTGAATGGCTTCCTTCATCAAGTCATAGCCAGACTGGGCAGTAAAGCTTCCTTGAAAGACCAGTTCATCATGATAGATTCCTTTTGTTTGACTGTAGTTTCTAAAATTTTCCAGCCGCTTGTCCTGAATGATTTCTTCTTGATCAGTTGTTTCCTCAAGCCCTGTTAGAATCCCAATGCGATTCAACCCTTGACTGAGGAAATAATCGACAACCTGTTTCATAGCAGTGTAAAAGTCCGTAATAATGCAGGTATGTCCCATGGAAAGTGTATCACTGTCTAGAAATACAAGAGGCTTTTGGTATTCTTCAAAGGCAGAAATCTGAGCTCGGCTAAATTTTCCGATGCAGAGAATTCCAATCACTTCCTCGCTTAGGGTAAAAGGATGGTCATTAAAATAGCGCAAGATATCGTAGTCCAACTCTTGAGCTCTTTTTTCTATGCCTAGGCGAATCTGGTAGTAGTAGAGGTCGTCCAGCTCCCCTTGTTCGCTGACCCATTGGATAATGGCAATCTTTTGCTTGGGCTTGTGGGACTCGCCTGTCTTGAGGTGCTTGGTGTAGCCCAGCTCTTCAGCAACGGTTAAAATACGGTGCCTGGTTTCTTCTGTAACAGATAGGCTCTGGTCGCGGTTTAGGACACGGGATACGGTCGCGATAGAGACAGAGGCTAGCTGTGCAATGTCTTTTAAGGTAGCCATAAATCCTCCTTCTTTAAGGTTAGTATATCATATTTTTCTGCTTTTACTGATAATTTAGTAAAATTTTAGTAAAAAGGATTGACCTTGGGAAATCCCTTGGATACAATAGAAGAAAACGATTACACGTTAAGACGACTTAACGGACAGTAAAAGGAGAAATCATATGACACAAGATCTTACTACTGAAGCACTTCGCAAAGACTTTCTTGCTGTTTTTGGTCAAGAAGCAGACCAAACATTCTTTTCACCAGGTCGTATCAACTTGATTGGTGAGCACACAGACTATAATGGTGGACATGTATTTCCAGCAGCCATTTCCTTGGGAACTTACGGTGCAGCTCGCAAGCGTGACGACCAAGTTTTACGTTTCTACTCAGCTAACTTTGAGGACAAGGGTATCATAGAAGTGCCTCTTGCTGACCTTAAGTTTGAAAAAGAGCACGGCTGGACTAACTATCCAAAAGGGGTTCTTCATTTCTTGCAAGAAGCTGGGCACGTGATTGACAAAGGTTTTGATTTTTATGTTTATGGGAATATCCCAAATGGTGCTGGCTTGTCTTCATCAGCATCCTTGGAACTCTTGACAGGGGTCGTGGCAGAGCATCTCTTTGATTTAAAACTAGACCGTCTCGATTTGGTTAAAATCGGAAAACAAACAGAAAACAACTTTATCGGAGTCAACTCTGGCGTTATGGACCAATTTGCTATCGGTATGGGGGCTGACCAACGTGCTATTTACCTAGATACTAACACTTTAGAGTATGATTTGGTACCACTTGATTTGAAGGACAATGTCGTTGTTATCATGAACACTAACAAGCGCCGTGAATTGGCGGACTCTAAATACAATGAACGTCGTGCTGAGTGTGAAAAAGCAGTGGAAGAATTGCAAGCAGCCTTAGATATTCAGACCTTGGGTGAATTGGACGAGTGGGCCTTTGACCAATACAGCTATCTGATTAAAGATGAAAATCGTTTGAAACGTGCTCGCCATGCTGTGCTTGAAAACCAACGTACCCTCAAAGCTCAAGCAGCCCTTCAAGCAGGAGATTTGAAAACATTTGGTCGTTTGATGAATGCCTCTCACGTTTCTCTGGAGCATGATTATGAAGTAACTGGCTTGGAATTGGATACTCTTGTTCACACAGCTTGGGCACAAGAAGGCGTTCTCGGTGCTCGCATGACAGGGGCAGGTTTTGGCGGCTGTGCCATTGCCTTGGTGCAAAAAGATGCTGTTGAGGCCTTTAAGGAAGCTGTAGGCAAACACTACGAGGAAGTAGTTGGATACGCTCCAAGCTTCTATATCGCTGAAGTTGCAGGTGGCACTCGCGTCCTTGACTAGTCAAAAGGAGGCTCTATAGTGATCTTAGTAGATAAATTTGTAACACATGTCATTTCTGAAAGTTCATTTGAGGAAATGGATCGAATCTACCTGACCAACCGTGTTTTGGCACGAGTGGGAGAAGGTGTTTTGGAAGTTGAGACCAATCTGGATAAATTGATTGACCTCAAGGACCAGCTAGTTGAGGAAGCCGTTCGATTAGAGATGATTGAGGATAGTCAGACTGCGCGTGAAATCCTTGGTACTGAACTGATGGACTTGGTGACTCCTTATCCGAGTCAGGTCAATCGTGACTTCTGGGAAGCCTATGTCCACTCTCCTGAGCAAGCGATAGAGGATTTTTATCAACTCAGTCAGAAAAATGATTACATCAAACTCAAGGCCATTGCTAAAAATATCGCTTATCGTGTTCCATCTGATTATGGAGAACTTGAAATTACCATCAATCTCTCTAAGCCTGAAAAGGATCCGAAAGAGATTGCGGTAGCCAAGTTGGTGCAAGCTAGTAATTATCCTCAGTGTCAACTTTGTCTAGAGAATGAAGGTTACCATGGTCGGGTCAACCACCCAGCCCGTAGCAATCACCGAATTATCCGTTTTGAAATGGCTGGTCAGGAGTGGGGCTTCCAGTATTCGCCCTATGCTTATTTTAATGAGCACTGTATCTTTTTAGATGGCCAGCATTGTCCCATGACGATTAGCAGTCAGAGCTTTGAACGTTTGTTGGCTATCGTAGAGCAGTTTCCAGGATATTTTGCGGGCTCTAATGCCGACTTGCCGATTGTGGGAGGTTCTATTCTGACTCATGACCACTATCAGGGAGGCCGTCACGTATTTCCTATGGAATTGGCTCCCTTGCAAAAGACTTTCTCTTTTACTGGTTTTAATCAGGTCAAGGCTGGGATTGTCAAGTGGCCAATGTCAGTGTTGCGTTTGACTTCGGATTCCAAAGAAGATTTGATCAACTTGGCTGATAAGATTTTGCAGGAATGGCGCCAGTATTCAGATCCAAGAGTGCAAGTCTTGGCAGAAAGTAATGGAACACCACACCATACCATTACACCCATTGCCCGCAAACGCGATGGACAGTTTGAGTTGGACTTGGTCTTGCGAGACAATCAGACTTCTGCAGAACATCCAGATGGCATCTATCATCCCCACAAGGATGTCCAACATATCAAGAAGGAAAATATCGGCTTGATTGAGGTCATGGGCTTGGCAATCTTGCCACCACGTCTGAAAGAAGAAGTGGAGCAAGTCGCTAGCTATCTTGTAGGAGAAGCTGATACAGTTGCCGACTATCATCAGGAATGGGCAGACCAACTCAAAGGCCAACATCCAGATCTAACAGATAAAGAAAAAGCCCTTGAAATCGTCAAGGACTCTGTGGGTGCAATTTTTGCGCGTGTACTTGAGGATGCAGGAGTCTATAAGCAGACGGAGCAAGGACAGGCAGCCTTTATGCGCTTTGTAGAGCAGGTCGGAATTTTGCCAGACTAGGAGCTTTCTCCTTGCACAGTCCTATAAAAAGTAGTATCATAGTGTCGTTTGAAATATCAGGAGGAAACGATGAAAGACTTTCATTTTGACGCTATATCTGCCTTTGAAAATTACGAAATTGAACAAATGAGAGATGGTCACGTTGTGGTGACGACCAAAGTAGTGGACTCGTCGCTCAACTACTATGGCAACGCCCATGGTGGTTATCTCTTTACCCTTTGCGACCAGATCAGCGGTTTGGTGCTCATATCTCTGGGGCTTGATGGAGTGACACTCCAATCCTCTATCAACTACCTCAAATCAGGAAAACTTGACGATGTGCTGACTATTATAGTTACTTAGTTTCAAACAAGCATGTTATAATAAAGCTATGGCATATAGTACAGATTTTAAACAGCGAGCATTAGATTACATCAAAGAGGGGCACAGCCATGTCGAGGCAGCCAAGGTTTTTGATGTTGGCGTCAGAACTCTCTTCA
>NZ_MWSM01000022.1:9120-21894 GCF_002087075.1 Streptococcus pseudopneumoniae ATCC BAA-960 = CCUG 49455 | reverse complement strand
TAATTGTTACTTCCCTTTTTGAGTTATAAATACTTGAAATAAACAAAAACACCCCCATATTCGCCAATAGCAACCTCATCCCATAGGTCTATTGTGCAAAATTGATATTTTTTGAAAATTATATTACAATACAGCTATCAGGAGTTTAGCTCCATAAAGTTTAGGTTTGGATTTTAGATCCATAACGTGATGGTAGCCGTATTTGATACGACTACTTTTCTTTTCATATTCTAGTAAACATAAGTCGTTAAAATAAGTTGACGTTTGACAGAAATTAAAAAAAGAAATACACTAAGAATGTAAAAAAGCCTTGTTCGTCAAGGATAAAATCGTCTGGTGTACTTCTAAGAGGTACACCTTATTTTATTATCTGACGAGCTGCCAACTG
This sequence comes from Streptococcus pseudopneumoniae ATCC BAA-960 = CCUG 49455, assembly GCF_002087075.1. Lineage (GTDB taxonomy): Bacteria > Bacillota > Bacilli > Lactobacillales > Streptococcaceae > Streptococcus > Streptococcus pseudopneumoniae. The sequence continues at coordinate 21,506 of NZ_MWSM01000022.1, read as the reverse complement.
TTTCCATTTTGGAAACAACTCAAAAAAATCCCCACACTCGCAAAGTTTGGCGACTCTGAGTGTGAGGATATCCAGTATAGTAAAAGGCATTAAAAGCCCTCTTTACTATACCCATTTTATCAAAAAAGTGAGGTAAATACAATGTGGATGGAAGAACTTCCCAACGGAAAATACAAATTTTTTGAGCGATATAAAGATCCATATACTGAGAAATTAAAAAAAGTTTCAGTCACGATGGAGAAGAAAACTCCCCAGGCAAGAAATCAATCTGCTATCTTGTTGCAAGAGAAGATAAATAAAAAACTCAGCACAAAACAAGTAGAAAGCATTACATTTGAAGAAATCTATAACCTTTTCTATAAATCATGGGCGCAAACAGTAAAGGAATCAACAAAACATAATTGTAAATCAGTTGATAAGAAGATGAAGGAAGTCATACCATCCGATACCATACTTGCTAATCTTGACAGGCGTTTTCTTCAAGAGGCTATTGAAAAAATTATTGAAAGCAACGGATATATTACAGCTAAAAAAGTACGGCATAGGCTCAGAGGTATCTTTAATTACGCCGTTCAATACTCTTACATTGAAAATAACGAGGTCGATTATACTACGATTCCTCAAAAACCAAAGACTTTAGAAGAACTGGAAAAAAAACGTAACAACTTTCTCACCATGCAAGAAATAAAAGCACTTGTCGATGTCCTTAATCGTCGAGAATATCACCAAAAGTACGCTGATATGGTTCTTGTGCTGGCATTAACTGGTATGAGATATGGTGAGTTAACTGCCTTACAACTGAAGAATATAGACTTCGAAAACAACAAAATTGAGATCACAGGTAATTTTGATTCAGTAAACAAAATCAAGACGCTACCAAAGACTACAAATTCAATACGGACAATCAAAGTATCAGAGAGTGTCATAGAAGCTATTCAAAGACAAATAGTACGACTTAGCGAACGTTTCCAGCCATTGTCAAGCGATGATTATATTTTCTGTTTTGAAAAATGGAATCAACCTACAACAATAGCTTGCTTCATACAGATATTAAAAAAATATGGAAAACAGGCTAAAATAGAAAAAAACTTATCTAGCCATATTTTTAGGCATTCTCATATTTCGTTTTTAGCAGAGTCTGGCCTTCCAATAAAATCAATAATGGATCGAGTTGGACACTCAAATGCAAAGATGACTTTGGAAATCTATTCTCATACTACTGAGGATATGGAGGATAAACTGGTCAATAAATTAGATACTATTTTTTAATTCTGCCCCTTTTTTGCCCCTTTTTGATTTCACAACACAACAAAACCCCTTGAAGATATTGATAATTCAAGGGGTTGCTTTATATCGTTATAATTCATCGGCTAATTTATTTATCTTTCTAAGTCTATGGTTGACACCACTTTTGGTCAGAGGGGTGCTGAGGCTATCTGCCAACTGTTGGATAGAGTAGTCTGGGTGCCGAATCCGCAACTGCGCTACTTCCTGCAAATCTACTGGCAAATTTTCTAAGCCCATAATATCTTTGATTTTGCTGATATTGTTGATAGTCTTCATGCTGGCAGAAACTGTCCGAGCAATATTAGCTGTCTCGGCATTATTGGCCCGATTGAGGTCGTTACGGGTTTCTCGTAAAATCTTAACCCGCTCAAAATCATCACGCGCCTGCATGGCTCCGATGACTATCAAGAAGTCCATAATATCTTCGGCACGCTGGAGATAGGTCACAGCACCCTTTTTGCGCTCAAGTACCTTGGCATCCAGTAAAAACTGCTGGAGAAGGGAGGCAATCCCTTGCGCGTGGTCCAGATAAACAGAACTGATTTCCAACTGGTACTTACCTGACTCAGGGTCACGAATGCTGCCATTTGCCAAGAAGGCACCACAGAGATAGGCACGACCTGCTTCCTCATCCGATAAAATCGCCTCATCAATACCTGTTTCCAAACCAAAGAAAGAGTCAGCCAAGTGCAAATCACTTAACAAGTCCTGCACCTTTTCATCAGTAAAGACAGTATAGACCCGATTCTTACGAAGATTACTCCTCTGGTGGTGTCGGATTTCTGATTTGATTTCATAGAAATGGAGAAAGGACTCATAGAGGTGACGAGCCAGTTTGGCATTTTCTGTCACGACAGACAAGGTCAGGCCCGAGGTCGAGAGACCGATGCTACCAGACATCTTGATAATGGCAGATAATTCATGTCGGCTTATATGGTGCTGACCTAGGATTTCTTCTTTTACTGCTACTGTGAAACTCATTTTCTCACCTGTATAATCCGCATCAACTCATCCACGATCAAATCTCCATCGTGAAAGGCACCCCCATTTTCCAGACGAAGGAAGTTGGATGAAATCACACGCGGAACTTGCTTACAAAGACCAGCAAAATCATGTTCCACCTGGACCAAGTATTCATCAAAACGGTTAGAATTCATGTATTCCTGAGGAACTTTTTCGATATTCACCAAGACAGTGTCGATAAAAGGTCGACCAAGGTGACGATGCAAGACTTCCACATGGTCGCTATCTGTAAAGTGTTCCGTCTCCCCACGTTGGGTCATGATATTGCAGACATAGGCGATTTCTGCCTTGGTTTCCAAAAGCGCCTGCCCAATTTCCTTAATCACGATATTAGGTAAAATCGAGGTAAAGAGGGAACCTGGCCCTAGGACAATCATGTCACTTTCAAGAATGGTCTGCACTACTCGACGACTGGCCAGAGGCGTATCATCATTGAGGGTATTGGTCACATAAACATGGTCAATCATGCCTGGATGGTCTGCGATATGACTCTCTCCAGCCACTTCTGTCCCATCTTGAAAGACTGCATGCAAGGTCAAAGGATGGTCACTGGAAGGATAAATCTTCCCAGTTGTATGGAAAAATTTGCTCAGTAACTGCATGGCATTATAGGTCGAACCCTGCATTTCTGACAGGCCAGCTATAATGAGATTACCCAATGGATGACCCGCAAAAGCTCCTGCATCCTCAGAAAAGCGGTACTGAAAGACCTTCTCATAAAACTTAGGCATATCTGACATGGCCACAAGGACATTACGAAGATCACCTGGCGGTGTCAATTGCTGCATATTTTTTCGGAGTTCACCTGATGAACCACCATCATCCGCTACCGTTACGATAGCAGCGATTTCCACATCTTTTTCACGCAGACTTTTAAGAATGACGGGGATCCCAGTCCCTCCACCAATCACCGTTATCTTGGGTTTTCTCATGAACGGTTTACCGTTTCCTTTCTTCGGTCTTTGTCGCGATGCCCTTCATTAACAGGCCAATCCTTAGATAAGTCCTGCGCCAAGCGTTTGGCAAAAGCCACACTACGGTGTTGTCCACCTGTACAACCCATGGCAATGGTCAAAACAGACTTCCCTTCCTTTTGGTAACTTGGCAAAATCGGCTCAATCAAGGCCAATAAATGCTGATAAAAATCTTCTGACTCAGGATGATTCATGACATAGTCATAAACAGGTTCATCCACACCCGTTTGGTTTCTCAGCTCTGGAAGGTAGTAGGGATTTGGCAAAAAGCGCACATCAAAAACCAAGTCTGCATCAATTGGGATTCCATATTTAAAGCCGAAAGACATGACTTCGATACGGAAAGACTGGGCTTGTTCTTGATCTGAAAACTGCTCTGCAATGGTTTTACGTAGCTCACGAGGAGTGAGTTCAGTTGTATCCACCACATTTTGGCTCATATTTTTCAAAGGCGCCAAGAGCTCACGTTCCAGCTTGATTCCATCCAAAATCCGACCATCTGCAGCTAGTGGGTGACTCCGTCTGGTTTCCTTGTAACGCGCGACCAATTCCTTATCAGCTGCATCCAAAAAGAGAATTTTAAAGTCCAGTTCTTCCTTGTTTTCCAACTCATCCAAAACAGTTTGAATCTCCGAGAAGAAAGAACGGCTACGCATATCCACTACCAAGGCCAACTTAGGATCGTCTTCCTTTGTTTCCACCAACTGCAAAAACTTAGGCAAGAGAGCTGGCGGCATATTATCAATAGTAAAATAACCCAAATCCTCAAAGGACTGAATGGCTACAGTTTTGCCTGCACCACTCATTCCTGTCACAATCACCAAGTGAAGTTGTTTCTTTGTCATCTTTTTCTCCTTATATCAAAAGAAGTTTGGCAACACCAAACTTCAACTAGCTTATCCAATCTCTGCGATGACTTCGATTTCGACTTTTACATCACGAGGAAGACGAGCTACCTCTACTGCTGAACGAGCTGGGAATTCCTCTTTAAAGGCCGTTTGGTAAACCTCGTTAAAAGGAACAAAGTCGTTCATATCGCTCAAAAAGCAAGTTGTTTTGACAACATGGTCAAAGTCAGTTCCTGCTTCTGCCAAAATAGCACCGATGTTTTTCAAGACTTGTTCTGTCTGTTCTTGAATCGTTTCTCCAACGATTTCTCCAGTTTCAGGAGAGAGAGGAACTTGACCACTAGCAAACAAAAGGTTGCCAACGATTTTTCCTTGAACATAGGGTCCGATAGCCTTTGGAGCCTTGTCTGTATGTATTGTTTTTGCCATTTTCTTTTCCTCACAATTTTTCTAAGATTGCATCCCAAGCCTCATCCATTCCTGCCTTGCTGACAGATGAAAAGAGGATAAAGTCGTCACTTGGGTCAAAGTTTAATTTCTTTTTGATTGCTGATTCGTGCTTGTTCCATTTACCACGAGGAATCTTGTCCGCCTTGGTCGCAACGATGATAACCGGAATCTCGTAATACTTGAGAAATTCGTACATCTGCACATCATCTGCTGACGGGTCATGACGGAGATCCACCAAACTGACCACTGCACGAAGATTTTCTCGAGTCGTTAGGTACTCCTCAATCATGCGCCCCCACTTTTCACGTTCCTTTTTGGAAACGCGGGCATAGCCATAGCCAGGCACATCCACAAAGCGCATCTTGTCGTCAATGTTAAAGAAGTTGAGCAACTGAGTTTTCCCAGGTTTCCCTGACGTACGAGCCAGATTCTTACGGTTCAGCATGGTATTGATAAAACTAGACTTACCAACATTTGAACGCCCTGCTAGGGCAATCTCTGGCAGTTCATCCTGCGGATAATGAGACTTGTTGGCTGCACTGAGCAAGATTTCAGCATTATGTGTATTGATTTCCATAGTCACCTCTAGGCTGTTTCCAAGATTGGTTTATCCGTTCCATCGACAGCTTCTTTTGTGATGCGAACCAATTTCACATTTTCCTGACTCGGTACTTCAAACATGACATCTAGCATGGTTTCTTCGATGATGGAGCGAAGACCACGCGCCCCTGTCTTCCGTTCGATGGCCTTATTGGCAATCTCTTGAAGAGCTTCGTCGTCAAATTCCAACTCGACATCATCATAAGATAACAAGGTTTGATATTGTTTGACCAAGGCATTTCTTGGCTCTTTCAAGATACGAACCAAGTCATCAATCGTTAATTGCTCAAGGGCTGCAAAGACAGGCAAGCGTCCAATCAACTCTGGAATAATACCGAATTTTTGAATATCTTCTGCGATGATTTCTTGCATGTAAGAGCTGTTTTCATCAATTGCTTTATTATTTTGACCAAAGCCGATAACCTTTTCACCCAGACGTTGTTTGACAATTTCTTCAATACCATCAAAGGCACCACCCACGATGAAGAGGATATTTTTAGTATCCACTTGAATCATTTCTTGTTGCGGATGTTTGCGTCCACCTTGAGGCGGCACGCTAGCAACAGTTCCCTCGATAATCTTGAGAAGGGCTTGTTGCACCCCTTCACCAGAAACATCCCGTGTGATCGATACGTTCTCGCTCTTCTTGGCAATCTTGTCAATTTCATCCACGTAGATAATCCCACGCTCTGCACGCTCGATATTAAAGTCAGCAGCCTGCAAGAGTTTAAGGAGAATATTTTCCACGTCCTCACCCACATAACCAGCCTCAGTAAGAGCTGTCGCATCCGCAATCGCAAAAGGCACATTCAAGCTCTTAGCCAAGGTCTGGGCAAGGAAAGTTTTCCCTGAACCAGTTGGGCCAATCATCAAAATGTTTGACTTCTGCAAATCCACATCTTCTGACTCCTCACGCGTATCGTGGAAGTTGATACGTTTGTAGTGGTTATAAACCGCCACTGCCAAGGCACGCTTGGCACGATCTTGACCGATTACATAGTGGTTCAAGATATGGAGGAGTTCGATTGGTTTTGGCACCTCAGACAAGTCTGCCAAGACTTCCTCAACCAATTCTTCTCGAATGATTTCCTGAGCCAACTCCACGCATTCATTACAAATAAAAGCATTGTTCCCAGCAATTATTTTTTGTACTTCTTCTTGGTTTTTGCCACAAAATGAGCAATAAACCATCATATCATTTTTTCTATTTGTAGACATGATTTCCTTCCATTCTATACTGTCATTCTATCTAAAATAAGGTCATGTAAAAAGCATGAATACTATTGACCAGATTGGTAAAGGCATTTAACCAAAGGAGGATAGAAAGCCCGTAACGCTTTTTACGAAAAGCCTGTGCTCCTGCCAGAAGGCAGATGAAACACAGAAAAGCCGTGAATAAACCAAATAAACTCCGTTCCATTAGACTTCCTTTCTCTTGTGATATTGGATGGTAAAATCATAAGGATTCTTCTCATCTTTGGCGTAGAATTTGCTTGAAACTGTCTCAAAAAGAGATAAGTCAAACTCCTCAGGAAAATAGGTATCTCCCTCCACCCGAGCATGAATGTGAGTGACAATTACTTCATCTAAGTAGGGTTCAAAAGCCTGAAAAATCTGCTTCCCACCGATAATGTAGAGATTCTTTTCTTGAGCCTGATACCAGTCGAGAACAGACTGGACGTCCTGAAAAGTAGCAACCCCATCTATCTTTTCTTCCGTGTTACGTGTCAAAATCAAGGTCTCCCGTTGTGGAAGCAAGCGACGTCCCATCCCATCAAAGGTTACCCGCCCCATCAAGATAGCATGATTCAGAGTTGTTTCCTTGAAATGTTGCAGTTCTGCTGGCAAATGCCAAGGCAGACGATTATCCTTACCAATCACACCCTCTTCATCCTGGGCCCAAATAGCTACGATTTTCTTAGTCATGCTTCCATCCTTTTTACTGATAGTACTATTTTATCAAAAAACTCAAAAAAAGACTGGTTTGGAATAGCTTACAAAATAGAAAAAATCTGTAAGAAATTTCCTACAGATTTATCTATGTTGCCTTGTTTCTTACAAACCAGGTGCTTGTCCAAGTTCTGCGGCAAGCATCCAGATTGTTTTATCCGTTTCATTTTTAGCGTCTGAGAAGATACTATTTGTCACATCATCACCTTCTTCATCAGTAACATCCAAACCTTTTTGGAAAAGTTCTGACAAGTAACGGTAGATAACAAGGACACGTTCCAAACTTTCTTCAACATTGCGGTATTCACCAGCTTCTTCTTCGATTTCACTGTTTTGAAGGAACTCTGTCAAAGTAGAGTATGGTTTACCACCGAGTGTAATCAATCGTTCACTGATTTCATCTAAATGACCATCAAGAGCATCCATGTACTCATCCATTTTTGGATGCCATACCATAAAACCGCGTCCACGCATGTACCAGTGCACTTGATGCAAAGCAACGTGGGCTACGTACAAATCAGCAACAGCTTGATTCAAAACTTCCTTTGTTTTTGCCAATGCTACTGGCGCTGCTTTTGTTAATGTTGCGACATCTTTTGCTGCTTCTTTTTTCAATTCTACCATTGTTTTTACCTCATTCATTATTTTTATGTAACCACTTCTTAATGATTACTACCTTAGTATACTACTAAGGAAAGACAATAGCAAGCCAAATGACCCACATGAGAAAAGTTGCAATAGACTGATAATTTAAGAATTCTTTAGAAGACGAAAAAGAGGTCTGGATGCTTATAGTCAATGGAAATCCATCAGCAAACTAGGAAACTAAACCCAGCTTAACCAAAGTACAAGTTTTGAGGTCGCAGGTAGAACTGACCACGCTGACGTCTCCTTGCCGTAGATATAGTTACTGACTTCATCAGTCTTATCTACAACCTCAAAACAGTGTTTTGAGCAGCCTGCGGCTAGTTTCCTAGTTTGCTCTTTGATTTTCATTGAGTATAAGATTCATTTCCGAGCAAGTTCTTGAATTTACTCGAGGATAAACTATCATAAAACAAAGAAAAAGAGGGTGCTACTATCACATCCCTCTTTCTAATCAGAGCTTAATACCAAACGCTGACATCTACGCGCCCTTGGATTCCTTTCATGTATTCAGAAGAGGTATATTGCCAACCTTTTTCTCCTGAATAATGAGGGTTTTCCCATTCTAAAGCATTGTTATAGGCCGCTACCCAGTTTACATGTTTTAAAATATCTGGGTGTTTTAAACGCGTCTGTAATAAACTACGATAGCTATAGACATACACATTTTGATAACCCGCCTGCTTCATCGTCTCCATGTACTTGTTGATAATCTTAACCCAAGTACCTGTATCATTCGGAGCACGCTTACTTTTATTCACATACTCCCAGTTCTCAACATCATAGTAGATAGGGTAAGACAAGTTCATATTGTATTTCTTCAGAAGTTCAATGGTCTGTTCAGCATCATTCTCAGCATCAGTCTCATTTTCAGCATAGGTATAGAGATAGACGCCATAAGGTATTCCCAGACGGTTTAACTCCTTAATGTTATGCGCCAATTCCTTGTCTTCTTTACCGCTATAACCTAGACGAACAATGACACCATCTACTTCATTTTCATCAATAACCTTTTTCCAATCATTGATACGGCCATTGTGCTCACTAATATCAATAACTTTCTTAGCATGTTCGGTTCCAACTTGTTCTTCTCTATTATTAAAGAAATAGCGTTTACCATCTCTGTGAACCCAGCCGACATTCAAATCTTTCTTTTCTTTGAGCTCACCAGAGGCCGCAAAGATATAGCGAGCGCCATCCATAATCACTTCATCAGTCGCCATGGCACCACTTCCAGTCAAATAGTAGTTGCCTTGCCACTCATTCTGAGCCATATAGCCCCACTTCTTGAAATAGTACCATTTGCCGCCCACTTTTTGCCACTCTTGGTTAGCATAAGTTCCATCGGATTTGAGATAAAAATAAGCAGAATAGGCTGGATCATAAAGCCATTCATTTTGCATCATGGCACCTTGACCGTTCAAGAAATAACTTCCTTGCCATTGGCTTTTAGCCATGTAACCCCACTTCTTGAAGTAGTACCACTTATTTCCAATCAATTGCCATTCTTGATGAGCATAAGCCCCATCTGACTTGAGATAAAACCAACTCTTGTAATTATTATCATAAAGCCACTCGTTTTGAGCCATATAGCCACCTGATTTCAGGTAGTAATTGCCCTGCCACTCATTTTGAGCATAACGACCGTCTGATTTGAGATAAAACCAAGCTTTGTAGTTATTATCAAAAATCCATTCACTTTGAGCTTTAGAACCATCAGCCTTTACATAATAATCTCCATCCCAGTGGGCAGAGACACTGTTTCTCTGTTCATTGCTACTAGTTGATGAAGTTCCTGTTGATAGACTAGATTTTTCTGAAACTGTGCTTCCACTTGTTTCATCTGCCGCAATTCCTGAAACTCTTACGCCAAGTAAGCAAAGGCTTGCTAGCCCTATACATACAAATTTTGTTTTCAATCTTTCCTCTCCTATAAAAAATGGAACAGACATCTGAATGCTGTTCCACCTAGCTTTTGCTACTTACTGATTATTTTACAAAGTCAAGCAAAGCCAAGAAGCTTTCAGCTTCAAGTGACGCACCACCTACAAGGGCACCGTCAACGTCTGGACAAGCCATGTATGAAGCAACGTTCTCAGGTTTAACAGAACCACCGTATTGAACACGAACTTTGTCTGCAACTTCTTGACCAAAGTCAGCAGCTACAACGTCACGAACAACTTTACACATTTTTTGTGCGTCGTCTTGTGAAGCTGATTTACCAGTACCGATAGCCCAGATTGGTTCGTAAGCGATAACTGATGCAGCAACTTGTTCAGCAGTCAATCCAGCCAATGCAGCAGATACTTGAGCACCTACAAATTCAGCAGCTTTACCAGCTTCGTAAGTTTCAAGTGACTCACCACAACAGATGATTGGAAGCATACCGTTTGCAAAGATTGCTTTTGCTTTTTTGTTGATATCTTCGTCAGTTTCATGGAAGTAGTCACGGCGTTCTGAGTGACCGATAACAACGTAGTCAGTACCGATTTCTTTCAAAACTTGTGGGCTTGTTTCACCAGTGAAGGCACCTGCATTTTCAAAGTAGCAGTTTTGAGCAGCAACTTTAAGGTTTGAACCTTTTGCCGCAGCAAGAACTGTTGTCAAATCAAGAGCTGGAGCAGCGATACCTGCTTCAACAAGATCTGATGAAGGAAGTTTTGACGCAACTGCTTCAACGAATGCTTTAGCTTCTTCTGGATTTTTGTTCATTTTCCAGTTACCAGCGATAAATGGTTTACGTGACATTTCACATACCTCTTTTTTCAATTTATTTTCTATTTATTTTATCACAATTAGACACAGCTTGCAAATCTTACTCGGATTTCAAGCCTGCTGACATGGATTAATCCTTCCAGAGATCCATAGCATTTCTGAAATCTGCCGATACCTGTGTCAACTGAGGATTGCTTGCTTCTCTTTCTGCCCGCTTAGCCTCGATTTGAGCCACACTTTTGATACCTTCATGTCGCCAGTTTCTCAAAATCGCCTGGATGTACTTCCAGTTTGGTTTTCCATTCAAAACAGCTTCACGAAGAGCTTCCTTAATCAAGTCAGCACTGGTTCCATCTTCCTTTAGTGTCTTCATCAAATCCTCAATCTCAAAAGGCGTCAACAAGCGTCCCAACTCCTGCTGGAAGGTTTCCACCAAATCCTTAAGATGATTTTGAGGTATCAACTGGTCTGAACTCGAAGCAATAGCTCCAAGCAAGTCATCCAAACGTTCCAAAGCCAAACTAGCATCAAAAAGCAATTCGATTTCGCCATTTAATTCGATAGTACGATACTGGAGAAGTCCCCTCTCCGTCAGATTGGAAATGGACTGGTTGACATCCGAAATTTCCTTGCCAATCCTTTCAGCAATCTGGCTTGGCGACATTTCTTCTAAGCCTGTCGTATTTTGCAAATAGAAAAATTGCCAAACCAGAAAATCGTCGCTAGAAGGAAAGAGTTCCTTAAAATGCAAGAGCAGGGCACTCGGTAAAACCAAGTTCCCTGATTTAAAAGCGTCTAAATATGTCATAATTCCTCTTATAAATACCCAAATGCAGATGCATCATCTTCTATTTTTCTCCAGTCAAAAGGGGTTTCCTGATAGACTGCATAATTTACCCAGTTACTGAAAAAGAGGGCTGCCGATGAAGACCAACAAAGACAAGGCGTCTGATTGACATCATCATCCTTAAAGTAATTTTCTGGAATATGAGGATCTAAACCTGCATCACAATCTCGGAAATACTCTTTTGCCAAGGTATCACGGTCATATTCCAAATGCCCAAAACTATAAATTTCACGCAAATCACGACTAGCCAAAATCGAAACCCCAACCTGAGAACCCTCTGATAAAATCTCGAGATTGGTTTTGTTTAAGACCTCTTCCTTAGAAATCTCCGTGTGCCGAGAATGAGGGGAAACATAGCTATCGTCAAAGCCTCTTAAAAGAAGGTGCCCTTCTTTTAAAGTGTCCTGAGGATAAATACCCGATAACTTACTGTCCATCTGGTATTTTTCCACTCCATAACGCAGATAAAGACCAGCCTGAGCCCCCCAACAGATATAAAGGGTCGAATAGACATGGGTCTTGGACCACTCAAGCACCTGGCTAAATTCCTCCCAATAGTCCACTTCCTCAAATGGTAAATGCTCAACTGGAGCACCCGTGATAATCATCCCATCAAAATACTCGTCCTTAACTTCAGGAAAAGTTTTATAAAAGGTCTCCATGTGCTCTGAACGAGTTGTCTTAGAACGATGGCTCTCCATATAGAGAAAATCAATATCCAGTTGTAGAGGTGTATTGGCCAAATGGCGTAACAACTGGGTCTCTGTGACCATTTTCTGTGGCATGAGATTTAAAATTAAAATCTTCAAGGGACGGATATCTTGGTGGGCTGCACGTTGATCATCCATGACAAAGATATTCTCTGTCCGTAAAATCTCAACAGCTGGTAATTTTTTATCAATTCGAATCGGCATAACCCTCTCCTAACTGTACTCTTTCAGGAATCATTGCATATGTTTGAAACTCTTCGAAAATCTCTTCAAACCGCGTCAACGTTGCCTTGCCGTACGTATATGTTACTGACTTCGTCAGTTCTATCTGCAACCT
>NZ_MWSM01000022.1:0-8808 GCF_002087075.1 Streptococcus pseudopneumoniae ATCC BAA-960 = CCUG 49455 | reverse complement strand
TATCTGCAACCTCAAAGCTGTACTTTGAGCAGCTTACGGCTAGTTTACTCTTTGATTTTCATTGAGTATGAAACTAAATTTCAAACACATAGTCCTTTTATTATACTGCAAGAAGATATAGTTTTCAATTATAGTTTTTCTCTAACTAGCTATAGTCTATTTTTATATCCTAATGTAGAGAAAACAGCCCTAGGGACTGTTTTTCATTAATAATGCATCAAAACTTTGTAATCGTAGTCACCGATTTTTTCACGGCCGTTCAATTCATCCAATTCAACAAGAAAGGCACAACCTGCTACAACACCACCAAGTTTTTCAATCATTTCGATAGTTGCCTTAACAGTTCCACCTGTTGCCAAGAGATCATCTACGATAAGAACGCGTTGACCTGGTTTGATTGCATCCGCATGCATAGTCAAGGTATCAACACCGTACTCTTTTTCATAGTCAGCAGAAATGACTTCACGTGGCAATTTACCTGGTTTACGAACAGGTGCAAAACCAATTCCCAACTCAAAGGCAACTGGACAGCCCACAATAAATCCACGAGCCTCAGGCCCTACAACCATGTCAATTTTCTTGTCAGTAGCATACTGAACAATTTCACGAACAGCGTAGCTATAAGCATTTCCATCAGCCATCAAAGGACTAATATCACGGAAGGTGATACCTTCTTTTGGATAATTTTCAATTGTTGCAATGTAATCTTTTAAATTCATCTTTTTCTTTCTTTCAAAGTTTTTACTCTCTATTATAGCATATTTTCCAGTAAAGAAGAAAGGGAAAACAATATTTCATTTGCTAGTCACCCTATAAGTCAAATAAGACGACCATTTTTATTCAAGGCACGTCACAAGATAGATACATAATATGACTTCCCTAGCAAAAAGGAGAGAAGCATTTTGTTTCTCTCCCTAGATTAACTGATATCTCTCCACTACAATCGATAAAGAGATATCTTTTCTTGTAGTGCTTTGAATTTTATTTATTTTAATAGACTGTTTTTTCAGTTTCTACATCGAAGAAGTGTGCTTTGTTCAAGTCAAATCCAAGTTCAACTGTTGCACCTGTTTGCAAGTAATCACGAGCATCAACTTTAGCAACAAATTCGTCTTTACCAACTTGGCAGTATAGGTGAGATTCTGAACCAAGCAGTTCTGATACAGAGATAGTCGCTTTTACAACACAGTCTGGGAATGTTTCAAGGAAAGCAGGTTCTGCATTCACATCTTCTGGACGGATACCGAAAATCAACTCTTTACCTTCGTAGCCTTTTTCGCGAAGAACTTTCAATGCTCCTTCTGGAACTTTCAAACGGAAACCATCAGAAATAATTTCGCTACCAACTAATTTCACATTGATGAAGTTCATTGCTGGGCTTCCGATGAATCCTGCAACGAATTTGTTAACTGGGTTTTTGTAAACTTCTTGAGGAGTACCGATTTGCTCAACACGTCCGATAGTACCTGTACCAGCAGGGTTCTTAGTTGCTGACATGATAACGATACGGTCTGCAAGTGTCATCGCTTCTGTTTGGTCGTGAGTTACGTAGATAGTTGTAGCTCCGATACGACGGTGGATTTTCGCAATTTCAGCACGCATTGATACACGAAGTTTAGCATCCAAGTTTGACAAAGGTTCGTCCATCAAGAATACTTTTGCATCACGGACGATGGCACGACCCATGGCAACACGTTGACGTTGACCACCTGAAAGGTCAGCTGGTTTACGTTCCAAAAATTCTTTCAATCCAAGAATTTCAGCTGCTTCTTGCACACGTTTGTCGATGTCTTCTTTGCTGTATTTACGCAATTTCAAACCGAAAGCCATGTTGTCATAAACAGTCATGTGTGGGTAAAGAGCGTAGTTTTGGAATACCATGGCGATGTCGCGGTCTTTTGGAGCTACATCGTTGACAACCACGCCATCGATAGATGCAGTACCTTCTGTGATGTCTTCAAGACCAGCAATCATACGGAGTGTAGTTGATTTACCACATCCTGAAGGACCTACAAAAACGATAAATTCTTTATCTTTGATGTTCAAGTTGAAATCTTCAACTGAATAGTGTTCGCTGTTTGGATATTTTTTGTAAATATTTTTAAGATTCAATTCTACCATGAGGTGAACTCCTTTTGTTTTTGATAATTATATTATAGATGAAAACGTTTTACATTTCTATGGCAAGGTGACCAAAAAAACAAAAAAATTCTGTGCAACTTGCACAAAACTTTAGAGAATATCGGAGAATTTGAAGAAGATAATCTTTATTATTCTTCTATACAAAAGCAGAAACAAGGATCAGCTTTCCCATATTTTCGCTGATTCTCCACTACATTTGACTGGATTCTAATTTTTTAGAGAAATACAAAAGAGCTAGCCTAAGCTAACTCTTATCCTATGCGGAGAGAGGGACTTGAACCCTCACGACCTAAAGCGGTCACAGGATCCTTAGTCCTGCGCGTCTGCCAATTCCGCCATCCCCGCGTCGATTACTTTACTAGTATATCAACTTTTGGGATGCTTGTCAACACTTTTTTTCAATTTTTTTCATTTCATCAACCAAATTACTCTAAAATTTCATTTAGATTTTCATCTACTAACTTAGCTCCAAGTGTATTTTTGAAATGACCTAGGGCAAATTGATGATTTTCAGGCCAGATGGAAGCAACAGCTGGTTGAACAATCTCGATGTCATAACCTAGATTATAGGCATCAATAGCTGTATGCAGGACACAGATATCCGTCAAGACACCTGTTAAGATAACTGTAGAAATGCGACGCTCTCTCAAACGAATATCTAGGTCAGTCCCTGAAAAAGCTGAGTAATGGCGTTTATCCATCCAAAAGACACGACTGTCTGAACCATGCTCTTGATAAAAGATCCCCAAGTCTCCGTATAAATTGCGTCCACTAGTCCCAATCAGATTATGAGGAGGAAATAGTTTACTTTCTGGATGAAAACAATCGTTTTCTTCATGAGCATCAATAGTAAAGAAGATATAATCTCCCCGTTCAAAAGCTAATCGAGTCACCTTGCTAATGGCATCCGAAATAGCCTGAGCTGGAGCCCCTGCTGTCAATTTACCACTATCAGCAACAAAATCTTCTGTATAATCAATCGAAATTAAAGCTTTAGTCATTAGTAATCTCTTTTCTTCACTTCTTCAAAAATATCTGAAATCAAGACCTTAAGGTAGGTTCCCTTCATTCCAAGTGAGCGACTTTCAATAATTCCCGCAGATTCAAGTTTACGAAGGGCATTGACAATCACAGAGCGGGTAATTCCGATACGGTCTGCAATCACTGATGCAGTCAACTGCCCTTCATTTCCATTTAATTCCCCTAAAATTGCTGAAACAGCACGGAGTTCGGAGTAAGAAAGGGTATTAACCGCCATGGTGACAGCAGTACGGCGACGGATATTTTTCTCATCTTCTTCACGCTGGAAGTTAAGAAGCTGAATCCCAACAACGGTACTGGCAATCTCAACAAGAATCAAGTCCTCATCTTCGAATTTTTTATCATTGCGCCAAATAATCAAAGAACCAAGGCGAATCCCCGATACATGAATCGGTGCAATAGTCGTCAAGCCATCTGGAAAATCTTCTCTACTCTCAACAGGGAAAATACTCATATCATGCTCAACAGGCAAATTTGCTTCTGTTTCGTAAATCATATTAGCCCCTTGAACGTAGTCATCTGGGAAAATCTTAGTTTGGAAGAATTGCTCTACGCGATCTGTATTTGTTTTATAACGCATAAAATAGCCAAGCAGACGTCCCTTACTATTGATAATGCAGGCATTGCAATGAATAATATCCGCTAACTGACGCGTAATAGCGTTGTAAGGAAGCTCATCCTGAAACTGCTCCTCTGAGCGCTTCAAAATTGATGTAATCTTTCTTGTTTTTTCTAATAAATGTGCCATTTTTCACCTCGAATTTAATCGCTATCATTATAACATAAACAGATTGAATTTTCAATTATTATCTGAAAATTGCTTATTTAATTGCAATTTAGACTAGCTGAAATATTTTAGAAAATTATGTTTTCTTATTGACAACCTAATTTATATTTGATATTATATCATTATAAGAAGGTGGGTTGATAATACCTTTCCATTTCACCTATCCTTTGCTATCACCATCTTCTTTCACCCTTGGTCTCCTTATATAAAAAAGCGATTCATTTTGAACCGCTTTTTCTTATTTATCTCCCTTGTTACGAATAACAAAGCCTGTTTGCTTTTCACTTGAAGTATTGCGTGGTTTTTTATTATCCTTACGGTAACGTCTGTCTTTATCAAAACGATCATTGCCACGACTTCCTTTTTTGAAATCATCCCGACGACCATTACCACGGCGATCACGGTCTCGACGATCACGGTCTCGACGGTCATCTCCACGACGACCTCCCTTAGCTTTACCACCGAAGCCATTACCTGATGGTTTAAATGGCAGTGGTTTTTCACGCGCAATCTCCACTTCTGGAAGGCTATCCGGATCTTGAACAGTCAGACTCAAGATATACATTGCCAATTCTTCTGGAGTAAATTCGGCAGCTAGCTTACGAGCATCCTTACCAAATTTCTCAAAGTTAGCACGGATAGTCTCATCTGCAAAATCACGTTCGATTTTCTTGAGAGCTACCTGTTTTTTAGCTTGGAAGGCTTCTTCTGCACTTGCAGGTTTGAGACCTTTCATGCGTTTCTTGGTCAAGTTTTCAATGATTTGGAGGTAGCCCATTTCATTTGGTGATACGAAAGTAATAGACTGACCTGACTTACCGGCACGACCTGTACGACCGATACGGTGAACATAACTTTCAGGATCTTGTGGAATATCGTAGTTATAGACATGGGTCACACCTGAAATATCCAAACCACGCGCTGCAACGTCCGTCGCAACTAGAACATCCAGATTTCCATTTTTAAAGTCACGAAGGACACGAAGACGTTTGTTTTGGTCTAGGTCTCCATGAATTCCTTCTGCACGGAAGCCACGGATTTTCAAACCACGAGTCAATTCATCCACACGACGTTTGGTACGACCAAATACGATAGCAAGCTCAGGTTGCTCCACATCCATGAGACGTGTCATAGTATCAAATTTTTCTTGTTCCTTAACTCGGATATAGTATTGATCAACCAATTCTGTTGTCAATTCCTTAGCAGCAATCTTCACATGCTCAGGTTCTTTCATAAACTGAACACCGATACGTTTGATGGCATCTGGCATAGTTGCTGAGAAAAGAAGAGTTTGTCGATTTTCAGGGACACGGGAGATGATAGCTTCAATGTCTTCAAGGAAGCCCATGTTGAGCATTTCATCCGCTTCGTCAAGGATAAGCGTTTCAATATCTTGTAATTTCAAGGCCTTGCGTTTGATCAAGTCTAAGAGGCGACCAGGTGTTCCCACCACGATATGGGCACCAGATTTAAGAGCCTTAATTTGTTTTTCAATGCTTGATCCGCCGTATACTGAGCGGACTTTGACTCCCTTGCTACGACCAAAACGGAACAATTCCTCTTGACTTTGGACAGCGAGTTCACGAGTTGGAGCGATCACCAAGGCTTGGATAGTCGCTTCTTCTGTACGGATTTTTTCAAGGGTAGGCAAGCCAAAGGCTGCAGTTTTTCCTGTACCAGTCTGAGCTTGACCGATAACGTCCTTGCCTTCAAGGGCCAAGGGAATGGTTTGTTCTTGGATCGGACTGGCTTCTACAAAACCAGCTTTTTCAATCTCTGCTAGCAAATCAGCAGACAAGTTTAATTCATTAAATTTCACGTTGTTCTTCTTTCTAAAGGTGGTGCGAAGCCACCCCATAGGGCTTAGTGTATACTTTTCTTTTTATGACGTATTTTCATATACTGGATATAAAATCGTGTTGCTTCTTTTCCACAAAAGAAAAGTACTGTTTTCTTTGCAACCTATCTAGTATAACACAAGACCAGAGCAAAAGATAGCCCAATTTCTCTAGAAAATCATGTAAGCGGTTTTTGGCTTTCCTTTTTGATTGAACGACCTAGATAATAAGACAAAGCCAAGGCGATACTATATAAAATGATAAAAACGAACAAGGTTTGTGTGTAAGAATGAGCCATTTTATAAGTCTCTGCTAATAAAATAGGTCCCGCTAAACCAGCCATTGCCCAAGCCGTTAAAATATAACCATGCAGAGCGGCCAATTCCTTGGTTCCAAAAATATCACTGAGATAAGCTGGAATCAAAGAAAAACCAGCTCCATAGCAAGTCATCAAAATAGACATAGCGACTACAAATAAAACGGAATCTGTAAAGAGCCAAAGTGAGAGAGAAAAGAAAAGATTGACAAGCAGTAATATACTAAAGGTTAGAGGGCGACCGATATAGTCAGACAAACTCGCCCAAAGCAAGCGACCAAATCCATTGAAAATCCCCAAAACGCCCACCATTACTGCTGCATGACTTGTAGACAAGCCAGCCATCTCCTGTGCCATTGGCGATGCCGCTGAAATTAAGCCTAAACCACAAGCTATGTTGATAAAGAAAATAATCCAAAGTATATAAAACCGATTGCTTTTTAGAGCCTGATTTGCAGTCATCCCTTGCGTCAAAGAGGCTGTTTTTTCTTTCCCTGAAACAGATAAAATTGCAAGCTCTTGCTCATTTGGACGCTTAATGAATTGTGAAGCTAGGAGCATGATAATAAAGTAACTTGCACCTAAAATATAAAAAGTTTCTACAAGCCCTACCCCTGCGATGAGATGTTGCGCTATGGGACTAGTCAATAAAGAAGCAAAACCAAACCCCATAATCGCTAAACCTGTTGCGAGACCACGTTTATCAGGAAACCATTTTATAATCGTTGACACAGGGGTAATATAGCCTGCTCCCAAACCAAGCCCACCTAAAATGCCATAAGCTAGATACAACAACCACAGTTCCTGACGGTCTATTGCAAATCCTGTTAAGATATTTCCACCTGCGTATAGAAAAGCAGATAGACTCCCCATGACTCTCGGACCAAATTTTTCTACCAAACGCCCCATAAATGCAGCCGATAAGCCCAAACAAAAGATTGCTAGACTAAAGGCAAAGGCAACAGAAGCCTGATCCCATCCCGTTTTTTCAATAATAGGGTTACGATAAACACTCCAAGCATAAGTCGAACCCAGCATTAAGTGTAAAATGACCCCAGCAAAGGCAATAATATAACGATTCGATTTCATAAAACCTCCTATTTTCGAACATTTATTCTTTCTTATATAAAAATAGATAGGATTTTAGTTTATCAAGCTTGTTAAAAAATTACTAGTTTTTTGTCTGGAAAGAGTTTTCATCTTTTTCTGTCTTTTTCGTAGCAGAATTGTGCAAAAGTTTTTTTCTTGTGCTAGAATGTAATTCGAATAGGAGGAATTCTAAATGTTAACTTATGATTTAATCGTTATCGGATTTGGTAAAGCTGGTAAAACACTAGCTGGTAAATTGGCTTCAGCTGGCAAAAAAGTTGCCCTCGTTGAACGTAGCAAAGCTATGTACGGTGGAACTTGTATCAACATCGGTTGTATCCCAACTAAAACTTTGCTGGTTGCTGCCGAGAAAGACTTGTCTTTTGAAGAAGTCATTGCTACCAAAAACACGATCACTGGTCGCCTCAACGGTAAAAACTATACGACTGTTGCTGGTACTGGCGTCAATATCTTTGATGCGGAAGCTCACTTCCTTTCAAATAAAGTCATCGAAATCCAAGCTGGTGATGAAAAACAAGAATTGACTGCTGAAACTATCGTCATCAACACTGGTGCTGTTTCAAACGTCTTGCCAATCCCTGGACTTGCTACAAGCAAAAACGTCTTTGACTCAACAGGTATCCAAAGCTTGGATAAATTGCCTGAAAAACTTGGAGTCCTTGGTGGCGGAAATATCGGTCTTGAATTTGCTGGCCTTTACAATAAACTAGGAAGCAAGGTTACAGTCCTAGATGCCTTGGATACATTCCTACCTCGTGCAGAACCTTCCATCGCAGCTCTTGCTAAACAATACCTGGAAGAAGACGGTATTGAATTGCTTCAAAATATCCATACTACTGAAATTAAAAACGACGGTGACCAAGTGCTTGTCGTAACTGAAGACGAAACTTACCGTTTCGACGCCCTTCTCTACGCAACTGGACGCAAACCAAATGTAGAACCACTTCAACTTGAAAATACAGATATTGAACTAACTGAACGTGGCGCTATTAAAGTAGATAAACACTGTCAAACAAACGTTCCTGGTGTCTTTGCAGTTGGAGATGTCAACGGTGGTCTTCAATTTACTTACATTTCACTTGATGACTTCCGTGTTGTTTACAGCTACCTTGCTGGAGATGGCAGCTACACACTTGAGGACCGTCTCAATGTGCCAAATACTATGTTCATCACACCTGCACTTTCACAAGTTGGTTTGACTGAAAGCCAAGCAGCTGATTTGAAACTTCCATACGCAGTGAAAGAAATCCCTGTTGCAGCCATGCCTCGTGGTCACGTAAATGGAGACCTTCGCGGAGCTTTCAAAGCTGTTGTTAATACTGAAACAAAAGAAATTCTTGGTGCAAGCATCTTCTCAGAAGGTTCTCAAGAAATCATCAACATCATTACTGTTGCTATGGACAACAAGATTCCTTACACTTACTTCACAAAACAAATCTTCACTCACCCAACCTTGGCTGAGAACTTGAATGACTTGTTTGCGATTTAAGTTGAGATCACATCTTAACTGACAGCCCTCTGAGGGCTGTTTTCATTTCTGCGAAATCTCATACTCTTCGAAAATCAAATTCAAA
>NZ_MWSM01000021.1:8663-14961 GCF_002087075.1 Streptococcus pseudopneumoniae ATCC BAA-960 = CCUG 49455 | reverse complement strand
TCGTTGGTGTGGCTGGTGTTGCTGGTACAACTTTTACAGTTACTTGTTTGCTCGTTGTATGTCCTGCATCATCGGTCACTTTAAAGGTAATTGTCTTTTCTCCAAGATCTGCTGTTGTTGCAGCACCGAGATCAAATATATATTTCTTATGTGTATCAGTATCAACTTCACGATTAGGATTCGATGTTTGAGCCAAATGATTTGGATATTTATTCAACAAATCCTCGACATTCAATTTCACCTTGGTATCATCCTGTGCATCAAGCGTTATACGAATATTTTCTCCAATTTTCACTGTTTGACGTTCTGGTGTAACAGTCAATGTAGGTGGTTGGTTATCTGGTTGAGGGGTCGGTGTTACGGCATCACTTCGGTCTGATTTTACCTCTCCACCATTCTTAACGATGGTTTCAGCAGTAATAGGAGAACCAGGTAAAGCGTCTGTGACAGTCACCACTGCAGTTTTACCTTTTGTTCTACCTTCTCCGATAACTTTATCCCCATCATAAAGCTTCACTATCGAGCCATCCGGTACTCCGTCTCCCACATTCACTGTAAGTTGCTGTCCAGTGAGACCTTTCTTATTCTCAAAGCCTGAAATAATCGGTTTTTTAGGTTTAACGTTTAATGTAACTGTTCCGTCTGAGCCTGAGTTGGCATTTTCTGATGATGAACCATCCCCATACTTAGCAATTACTTTATAAGTAAAGACGCCAGCTTGAGCTGTACTTGGTTTACGATTATCTTTCCAGCTCCAAGACATTCCTGATGGGAACTCTCTACCACTTTTTGAAGTGACATACTTATCACCTACAGGATTATCTGAATTTGGAAGACTATCTCCCACCGTTTTGGTGTGTAAACTACCTTGGATAGGGTAGGCTTCTGCGTCTGTGCTGCTAACCAAGCGTGTCCCCGCCGCTGCATATACATATGCCGCTTTCGCATTGTAAGCAATCCCAGAACTAGTCGTCACAGCCATTGATCCAGCATTTTTTGCTTGCTCCTCAGTGACATTATCTCTCAATCGTAATTTAACATGATACTTGTAGGCATACTCTTCATTATGCGAAATGCTTAACAAATGTGAATAGGAAAGGGTTGGGTAGTTATTTCCTTGTTTAATAATAGAATTCAACTCAGGATTATGTTCTAAGTTTTTCAACATTTCCTGACGTTGATTATCTCTAGTTGGACCAGCCGTTAACTGATAGTGAGAATAGCTTGTACCCCAAGCTTGTTTACCACCATCGTCTTCATAATGTCCATTATTTAAAGGAACATGGTAAGTTTGACCATTTTTAACGAAAGCCGAAGGATTATGAGAGAGTAGCGTTTCCCCAGCTGTATTCTTTTTATACCGTTCATAATAAGCTTCGTAAATTGGACCTTTAGGGTACTGACTATTAGAATACAAAAGATCACGTGGGGGATAGAACCAGAACGCTTGTCTAGTCTGACCTGGAAGCGCATGTCCATTATTTTGGAAATACACATCATAAGTAAGGAACTTTTGCCCATTTTCCACACTGTATCTAGATCTCATAAAGGTCTTTTCAATCGTACGTGATTTATTATCAACTGTTGTACCACCGACAGACTTTTCTTCGGATATGTAGCCTTTAGGGCGCAACAAAGCACCTTCTACATCTGCATTATCTGCGGCGGAACGCGTAGACAAATCCCTCCTAGATCTTCTTCTAGGTTTGTCTTCTGGCACAGATGCAGAGGCAGCCCTGTCTGAACCCTCCTCCTTACGGTCGCTCCTTTCAGAAGAAGAACTCTTATCCGCTGCTTCGCTGCCCTGAGGCTGACTTTCTTCTTTAGAAGAACTTGATAAGACTGCCAAGTCCTTCTCCAACTTCTCAGCAAGACTATCAAGATCCCCTTGACCTGCATCAGTACGATCTAGTAATTCTTTCCCTTTTTGAAGTCGCTCCTTAATAGGACTTACAACTGAAGGATCGTGCTTCGAGTTGGTAGAAAGACGAGCATCTACCTCTTCCACTAGCTTGCGCAAGCGGCTGCTATCAACTTTAGTAGCTTTATCTTTAGCAGGTTGAGCTTCCTTATTTGCTGAAGGCTCACTGGCTACTTCAGCTTGATTTTCATCCCTTGCCTGCCCTGCTTCAGACAACTGCTCCCCATCTTTCGGGCTAGCTAGACCAGTAGTCGATGACGACGTGTTTTGGCTTGGGCTATCTGCACTCACAACGTTGGCCCCCATAAACATAAGAGCCGCAACCGCAACAGAAGCTGCACCAAAGCTATATTTACGAATAGAGAAGCGCAAGACTTTTTCACGTTGATGGCGCTTTACCCTACTGAGTGAATTCGATTTATCTTCCATGTTACCTCCTTAGAAGACTAATGATATAATAAAAAATAAGTTTCCCAACTCCCACTCCTTCAGAGAGTGAAGCTAGAAACAGCACCGTGATTCTTACTAGTGAGTAAATGATAGGAGATGAGACTAGGTCACCCTTAAGCCTCAAGCAACTATAATATCACAGCTATCACAGCTATCACAGCTATCACAGCTATCACAGCTATCACAGCTACATTATACCACTTTGATAAAATTAGTCAACACTTACCCTGACACTTTTATCATTTTTTTCATCGCTGAATCTCACTGAAAGTTCTATAAGGAAGTTAGCCATCCAGCCCTCCTAAAAATGAGATGGTTCAACTATAGTGAAATGAAATAAGAACAGGACAAATCGATCAGGACAGTCAAATCGATTTCTAACAATGTTTTAGAAGTAGAGGTGTCCTATTCTCGTTTCAATCTACTATAGCTTATGACGAGCCCTTCCTTTACCAGACAGATCTATAGCGAAAGGAAATAAAAACGCAACAGATTGATTAGGAAATGCAAAGCAATTTCTAAAACTGTTTTAGCAGTCGCTATCTACTTTCCTAGCTTCCAGCTACTCTATCTTTGACACCGGACTCATCTACTCTTGCCCCTATTTTTAAGCACAATAAAAGCCAGTAGACTCGAGTTCCTACTGACTTTCCTTCTCCGTGGTTTGGACTAGGCAGCCAAAACGTTGCGTCCTTTACGACGACGAGCTGCCAATACGCGACGACCGTTTTTAGTTGACATACGGTTACGGAATCCGTGTTTGCGCGCACGACGAAGTTTACTTGGTTGATAAGTACGTTTCACGATGAATACCTCCTCATAGATTTTGTATTCGTTTAGCCGGCTATAAAGTGATCAGTTACTAAACATACTTTACCATTCTATCTGATTCTGTCACTTTTGTCAATAGCTCTAGGCAAATGTTTCCAGCTTTTTTCTCATGTAAGCCCTATCTGCGATACTGTTTTAAGAAACGAGTCATCTTTTCTTGGATTTGGGCTAGTTCCTCGACACGAGGAAGGTAAACAATACGGAAGTGGTCTGGTTCCTGCCAGTTAAAACCGCGACCATGAACCAAGAGCACCTTTTCCTGCTTCAAGAAATCAAGGACAAACTGCTCATCATCATCGATACGGTACATATTGCGGTCGATTTTGGGGAAGATATAGAGACCCGCCTTGGGTTTAACCGCAGATAAACCTGGAATCTCTTGAATGGCATGGTAGATGAAGTTTCTTTGTTCATAAATCCGTCCACCAGGAAGGAGCAATTCATCGACTGATTGGTGACCACCTAAGGAGGTTTGGACGACTTGTTGGGCCAAAACGTTAGAGCAAAGGCGCATATTGGACAGCATATTGAGCCCTTCGATATAGCCCTTAACATGAGTCTTAGGGCCAGACAGGACCATCCAACCCACACGGAAACCAGCGATACGATGCGATTTTGACAGACCATTCATGCTGACACAGAAGAGATCCGGTGCCAGACTCGCCACAGGCGTATGCACATGCCCATCCATGACCATGCGATCATAGATCTCATCCGCAAAGATGATCAAGTCGTTTTGACGGGCAATCTCAATAATCTCCAGCAAGAGTTCCTTCGGATAAAGGGCTCCAGTTGGGTTGTTTGGATTGATAAGGACGATTGCCTTGGTATTGGAAGTGATTTTTGACTTGATATCCGCAATATCAGGGTACCATTCTGCAGCTTCATCACAGATATAGTGAACGGCATTTCCCCCAGCTAGGCTGACAGCCGCTGTCCAGAGAGGATAGTCGGGCATAGGCACCAAGACCTCATCTCCATTGTCCAAAAGCCCCTGCATGGACATGACAATCAACTCACTGACACCATTTCCAAGGTAAATATCATCTATAGCCACATTGGGGAATTTCTTCAGTTGGCAGTACTGCATGATGGCCTTACGGGCTGAGAAAATCCCTTTGGAGTCAGAATAGCCTTCACTATCACGCGCATTCATAATCAAGTCATGGATGACTTCGTCTGGCGCTGTAAAACCAAATTCTGCTGGATTTCCTGTGTTCAGACGCAAAATCTTTTCTCCATTTGCTCGCATCCGCATGGCTTCTTCCAAAACCGGACCACGGATATCATAAGCAACATGCTCTAACTTACTAGACTTGTTATATTCTTTCATCTTGTTTCCTCCATTCATCAGACTAGTAACATTATACCACTAGAAAAAGAATGCGACAAGTTTGCTGGAAGCTGTTACTAGATTTATATAGAAGAAAACCCTCGCTAAAAGCGAGGAAATAGAGGAGAGTTTAAAGAGAATAACTATCCACCATAATTTCTTATAGTAGAAAATAAGGTATAGGCTGCAGATGCATATAATCTCCCATCTGGAGATAATACGTCACTATCAAGAATAGCTTTTAACTGTTTGATAAATCGTTTATCACAATCAATATTCCAATATCCATTATCTCTATAACAAATATCGTGATCTTTACATGCCCAGTCTAAAATATCAATTGCATTCCCATTTCTATCATCCATTGTATGACCTGGACCACACCAATTACCATAAGTAGGAATCAAACCTCTTCTTATTCTTTTTATTACTTTATTATGAGATAGCTTCTGATTTTTATAACTTATAGCGAGTTCATTCACCATTTCTGCAAGAGTTATTGTTTCTTTATTTTCATTCTGTTCTTCCATAATATCCGTCCGAATAAAAGGAATATTCGATTCATCTAATTCAGTGTATTTTTTCAAAATAGTAATTGATTGATCTATATTATTGGAATTTTCCTGAGCTACAACAGGAATAACCATTCCAAAAGTAAACAATACAAACATCATTGTAATTATATATTTAGAACATCTCATATCAACACCTCAACTAATTTCTACATACCAAAAGATAAACCTAGAAAAAGCAAGCCTAAAAAGGAGTCATAGAGAAGATTGAACATGAGGAAAAGCCCCCATATCATCAAGTAATCCCAGCGACCACTTCTTTTAGCGACTAGGAATAATACCAAATGGTAGAGTAAATGAAAGACTAAAAAGCCAACAAAACCTGGATAAAGAAGCGGAATCAACCTATCTAATTGCCAGATCATGATCACTTCTACCAAGACCGAAGCTAAGATGATTCCATAATAAAGGAAATTTATTTTTTTTGATTCTTGAAAAGAGTTTTTCATAACCACTCCTCTCCAATCTATTCTATCTTTACTCTCACTCTTTTTTATATATTTTAACATATACACATACATATGTCAAGCGCTAACATTTTTTGAAAAATACTTTTTTTGCTTTACTTCTATAGTGAAAAGGTTTACAATTGTAGTAAGAAAATTTCAGGAGGTTTCATTATGGCACAACGTTACCAAAATATCATGGTCGCAATCGATGGTTCTAAGGAAGCAGACTTGGCTTTTGTCAAGGGAGTTCATTCTGCTCTACGAAATGACGCTAAACTCACCATCGCCCATGTCATTGACACACGCGCTCTCCAAAGCGTATCCACCTTTGATGCTGAAGTTTACGAACAACTCCAAGTCGACGCTGAAAGTCTGATGAAAGAGTACGAAAAACGTGCTAAAGATGCTGGTATGGCAGATGTTCATATCGTCATTGAAATGGGAAATCCAAAGACCCTACTGGCACGTACTATTCCCGATACTGAAGAAGTGGACCTCATCCTCCTTGGCGCAACCGGTCTCAACGCCTTTGAACGCCTCTTGGTCGGCTCTTCATCTGAATACATCCTCCGCCATGCTAAGGTCGATTTGCTGGTGGTGAGAGAACAAGAGAAAACCTTATAATTACAAAGAAAAGGAGCTCAGCGCTCCTTTTTGTTTACTATTTATACTCTTCGAAAATCTCTTCAAACCACGTCAACTTCCATCTGCAACCTCAAAAACATGTTTTGAGCTGACTTCG
>NZ_MWSM01000021.1:0-8655 GCF_002087075.1 Streptococcus pseudopneumoniae ATCC BAA-960 = CCUG 49455 | reverse complement strand
ATTTTCATTGAGTATTATTTCTCTCTTTATGACGCTCATAAGCCTTGAGCTGGCGCTGCAGTTCCTTTTTAATAGCAGGTTCTGGAGCATATTTTTCTTCCCAATCATCTGGTTTTAAGATTTTGTGGGTCACTGGATCAAAATGAGCCTTGCCATCTGGAAAAATTTTCCCCATATTAGCCTGATGGACAATGTCAAAAATACGTTCTGGATCCACCCCCATCAAGACAAAACTACCGTAGGTGAAATAAAGCGTGTCAATCAAGGCATCCACCTGACCTATCAAATCTTGCTGAGCAGGCGTCTTCTTAGCTACTTTATCTGCTGCCTTATCAAGAGCTTGATGAAGTTGCGATAGAGCTTGACCAAAGTCCTCTTCAGAAGGGCTGGCAGCTCGAACAAACTCCACCAATTCTTCTATTTTAAAGCCAGCCCTATGGGTTGCACCTTCTAAATCCCAAGCTCGAGGTTCTTCTTGGGTCCGTTCATCCATCATGTGGTGGAAGGTCTTGACCTTATTGAAATGATAGTCACGGCTGACAAAGACTTTTTCTGAAGCCAAAACACCAAAATGTTCCAAGGCCTTGTGGATTCCGTCTTGTTGATTGCTGGTGGTAATGTGCTTGGCAACTTCCTTGACACTGCTACTACCATTTCCCATAGCCACAGACATACCGACACCCGCCAACATTTCTAGGTCATTGTCCGAGTCTCCAAAGGCCATGACTTGGTTGAGGTCAAAGCCATATTCTTTCCCGACTAGTCGAATGCCTTCCAATTTAGAGTTTCCTTGATTGATGACATCCGCAGCAAAAGGATTGCTACGTGTCAATTTCAAGTCTTCAAAATCAGCTGCCGCCTTCTCAGATTCTTCTGGCGTCATCAGCATCAAGACTTGATAAATAGGCTGATTCATCAGATGAAGCAGGTCTTCTTCCTTTTGGGGAACAACCTTACTGACCATACGATTAAAGGAATGACTCACCGTCCGGGTTAAGACAGAGGGAACGAAGCGACTGATTCGTTGGGAAAAAGAACCCAGACCAAAGGACATGATTTTAGAACCCAGCATGGCATCCTTGGTCCCTAGGGCAATCTCCTTCCCCTCTTTTTTAGCGTAGCTAATTAGATGGCGCAAGTGCAACTTGGAAATAGGGCTCGTGAACAAGACTCTGTCTTTAGTAAAGATATACTGGCCATTATAGGTTACCGCAAAATCCAGGTCCAAATCGTCCATCAATTCCTTAACAAAAAAAGGTCCTCGCCCTGTCGCTACACCGACAAGCACCCCTTGTTCTTTAACAATCTTAATCGCGTCCCTAGTGGATTTCAAAACACTCTTGCGATTGTTGACTAGTGTTCCATCGATATCAAAAAAAACAGCTTTGACTTCCATCCTATCCCAATCTCCCCTTTTGTGATACAATGATTATACCACATTTCAGAAAGAGTAAGTAAATCATGCCTAAGAAAATCCTTGTTTTACATACGGGTGGGACTATTTCCATGCAGGCCGATGCTTCTGGCGCTGTTGTGACGAGTTCAGATAATCCTATGAATCATGTGTCCAGCCCACTTGAAGGAATCCAAGTTCATGCCTTGGACTTTTTTAATCTGCCAAGCCCCCATATCAAACCCAAACATATGCTGGCTCTCTACCAAAAAATCAAAGAGGAAGCAGATAACTACGATGGGGTGGTGATCACACACGGAACCGATACTTTAGAGGAAACAGCCTATTTCCTTGATACCATGAAAATTCCCCACATGCCCATCGTTCTAACAGGAGCCATGCGCAGCTCCAATGAACTCGGTAGTGATGGTGTTTATAACTATCTGAGTGCTTTGCGGGTAGCTAGCGATGACAAGGCTGCTGACAAAGGAGTTTTGGTCGTTATGAACGATGAAATCCACGCTGCCAAGTATGTCACCAAAACACATACGACCAACGTCAGCACCTTCCAGACCCCAACACATGGCCCCCTCGGTCTCATCATGAAACAGGAAATCCTCTACTTTAAAACAGCTGAACCTCGTGTTCGCTTTGATCTTGATCACATACAAGGCTTGGTGCCTATCATCTCGGCTTATGCTGGTATGACAGATGAGCTGATTGATATGCTGGATTTAGAACACTTGGACGGTTTAATTATCCAAGCCTTCGGAGCTGGTAATATTCCCAAAGAAACGGCTCAAAAATTAGAAAACCTTCTGCAAAAAGGAATCCCAGTCGCCCTGGTTTCACGATGCTTTAACGGTATCGCTGAGCCTGTTTATGCCTACCAGGGTGGGGGCGTGCAATTACAAAAATCTGGTGTCTTCTTTATTAAAGAACTCAACGCCCAAAAAGCCCGCTTGAAACTCCTCATTGCCCTCAATGCCGGACTAACAGGGCAAGATTTGAAAGACTATATGGAAGGCTAAGACTCTTGAAAAATCTCTTCAAACCACGTCAGCTTCCATCTACAAGCTCAAAACAGGGACTTGAGCTGACTTCGTCAGTTTCATCCACAAGCTCAAAGCAGGGACTTGAGCTGACTTCGTCAGTTTCATCCACAAGCTCAAAGCAGGGACTTGAGCTGACTTCGTCAGTTTCATCCACAAGCTCAAAGCAGGAACTTGAGCTGACTTCGTCAGTTCTATCTACAAGCTCAAAGCAGGGACTTGAGCTGACTTCGTTAGTTCTATCCACAAGCTCAAAGCAGGGACTTGAGCTGACTTCGTTAGTTCTATCCACAAGCTCAAAGCAGGGACTTGAGCTGACTTCGTTAGTTCTATCCACAAGCTCAAAGCAGGGACTTGAGCTGACTTCGTTAGTTCTATCCACAAGCTCAAAGCAGGGACTTGAGCTGACTTCGTCAGTTCTATCTACAAGTTCAAAACAGTGTGTTGCGCAGTCTTTAACCAGCCGCCTAGTCCGCTCTATGGTATTCATTAAGTCAACATCTCTTGTTTAAGAGCACAAAATCAGGAAATCTTCTCGATTCCCTGATTTTTTCTATTTACGTTTTCGTGTTGAGCTACGTTCTGTTAATCCATGAGATAATAGAACTTCACGTTCTTCCAACACTTCCTTGTGCATAATCTTAGTCAACATACGCATACTAATGGCACCAAGGTCATAAAGAGGTTGGGCAATAGTTGTCAAGTTTGGACGGGTAAAGCGAGAGACTTGCGAATCATCACTGGCAATGATCTCAAATTCTTCTGGTACTGACACACCTTTATCAGCCAAACCGTTCAAGACACCTGCCGCCAACTCATCACCTGTTACAATTGCTGCAGTTGCATTTGATGAAATCAAGCGCTCTGCCAAGGCATAGCCATCTTCATAAGTGTATTTAGATTCAAATACCAAGCCTTCGCTATAAGGAATATCTGCTTTTTTCAAAGCTTCCTTGTAACCAACCAAACGAACCTTACCATTGATGTCATCCACTAGTGGACCACTGACAAAAGCAATGCGCTCATTTTCTTTAGCGAGGTAGGTCACTGCATCAATCGTAGCTTGTTTGTAGTCAATATTGACACTTGGAAGCTGATGCTCTACATCCACAGTTCCTGCGAGAACAATCGGAGTACGTGAACGCGAAAATTCTGAGCGAATTTTATCTGTCAAGTGATAACCCATAAAGATAATGCCATCTACCTGCTTTGAAAAGAGGGTATTGACAACAGAAACTTCTTTCTCGTTATCTTCATCGCTATTAGCTAGGACAATATTGTACTTGTACATTTCTGCAATATCATCAATCCCCTTAGCCAAACTCGAAAAATAACCATTGGTAATATTTGGAATCACGACACCAACAGTGGTTGTCTTTTTACTTGCAAGACCACGCGCAACTGCATTTGGACGATAATCCAAACGATCAATTACCTCTAACACTTTTTTACGGGTATTCTCTTTTACATTTTTATTGCCATTAACCACACGGCTGACCGTCGCCATGGAAACACCTGCTTCACGAGCGACATCATAAATGGTTACTGTATCATCTGCATTCATTCCTTTTCCTGTCCTTTCTATCCCACACATTCTTTTACAAGTAGAGGCACCAATTAAAGCTCTATATCTACTTACAAAAGTGAAGATGTGAAAATTTCGTTTTCATATTTTTACTTATTCCATTCTATCACTAATTGTAAACACTTTCAAGTGTTTTTTGAGGATTGATTGAAAAAATTTCATAGAAAGCCTAGGTTTAGCTCCTTGCTACCACCTTAGAGCCACAAAAAGGAGGAAACTAAGCCCCCTCAAGTTACAAATTGTTTGATTGAATAATTTTAATTTTAACACATAATGGTTTTCGCGTTATGATAGTATCACAACCAACCAGATTCTTTCGCGATATTAGCTGCCTCTGTTCGATTACCTGCATCTAGTTTCGAAAGAATATTGGTGACATAGTTTCGGACTGTTCCGTTGGATAAATAAAGTTGATCTGCAATTTCTTGGTTAGAGAAACCCTGAGCAATTCCCTTTAAGACTGCGATTTCTTGTTCTGTCAACGGATTGGGATGCGTCATCACCACTTCCATCAATTCAGGCGAATACTCCTTGCGCCCTTCGAGGACAATGTGCAAGGTTTGCATGAGGTCTGCAATGCTTCGTTCCTTTAATACATAAGCATCCACTCCAGCCTTGACCGCACGTTCAAAATACCCAGCACGCTTGAAGGTCGTCACCACAACCACCTTTGTTTCTAGATTTTCTGCTCGTATCCACTCCAAGACTTCAAGACCTGTCTTAACAGGCATTTCTACGTCAAGGATGGCGATATCTACAGACTCCTTTTCTAATAGTTGAATTGCTTCCTGCCCATTCTTGGCTTGGAGGACAGACTCTACATCTGCTTGAAAGGCAAGCAACTGGCACATAGCATCTCGCAACATACTTTGATCTTCTGCGACTAATACTTTCATCTACTTTCTCTCCTTATAAGGTAGTCGAACCTGAACTTCTGTCGGTTGTTTCTGACTAATCACCTTTACCTCTCCCGAAAATGGAAGGACACGTTCTCGGACTGTATGGAGGTCACCCCCCTTTATAGAAGTAAAGCCACAGCCATCATCTCTCACTATTAGAATGAGTTCCTTCTCTGTCCGTTCTAATCTTAAGTAGACTTTAGACGCTTTGGCATGTTTGATGATATTGGTCACTAATTCAAGCAAAATCATGGAAGCCGTTGACTCCAATTCCTGAGTTAAGCTAGCTGTATCTAGTTGATTAGCTATTTCCACCTCAATTCCAGCAATTTCTAACATCTTTTTCACAGTCTCTAGTTCGGATGTCAAAGTTCTAGACTTAAGATTTTCCACAATGGTTCGAACTTCACGCATTGATTCTTTACTAATTTGCTGTATTTCTCTTAATTCCTTTTCCACCTGTGGATAAGCCTGCATTTGAAATAACTGCAAGGCTAAATCTGTCTTGACACTCAGCATAGCAAAGGTATGCCCCAGACTATCATGTAAATCCTGACCGATACGACTGCGTTCATTTTCAGCAAGCAATAGATTTATCTGGGCATTTTGCTTGACCTGAGCTTCTTTCAAATCCTCGACAATCCGAATCCGAACCAATCCAAAAGTCATTAAATCGACAAAAGTAAGAATTACAAGCATATAGACTAGAAACTCAACTTCGATTCTCTGAAAAATCAAAAGTCGCCCCACAACAAGGACTTAAGCAAGGAGAAATGTCCATACATGTAAAGACTTTAAACTACGTACGCCAAAATGATAAATTAAGAGATTGGAAAGGAAAAAGAAAAACCAGATATAATTCCCAGCAACAAAGGCGGTATTCCCAGCTACATAGACCAGCATGATCCCCCAGAAAAGCCAAGATAGGCGCTGGTTCTTAGTTATTAAAACACCCAAATACGTCACTACAAATAGAATATCAACCAATAAATGCCAGGCAGGAAGCTCCCCAATCACTACAGGTAGGATGGGAAAAAGCATAAAAATCAAACTGGCCCAAAACATATAGTGTATGCTTTTCAGTCTTTCAAGCATTAAGCATTCTCCTTATGACCTTGAAGGTAAATAGTCAAACCAAATAAAACTGCTGAAAAAACAAGTAAATAAACTGTGGCTGATAGATTGATGCCACCCTCGTTTAAGAAGGTCTTGAGCAACTCCATCAATTGATAGGTCGGGAGACACTTACCGACTGCTTGCATCCAGTCTGGAAATAAAGAGATGGGCATCCAGAGTCCGCCTAAAACAGCCAATCCTAGATAAAGAAGATTGCCCACAACAGACATCAGCTGACTAGTTGGTAAGAGAGTCAAGGTCAAGCCAAGTGCTACAAAAGCAATACTTCCCATAATCAGCAAAATCGCAGCTCCAACCCAGCTTGCTAAAGGCATATCCACACCTCTTACAAAATGCCCAACTGAGAAAACCACCAAGATTGAAACCAAATAATCAACCAGCATAGTTGTTATCTTTGATAGATAATATTCTACCATATTTACAGGACTATGACGCAATGTTTTCTGCCAATTGTTGATCTTGTCGGTATGTAAGACAGCTGGAAATGAGAAGATAGCTGTCGACATCATGGAAAAAGCCGTCATGGAGATAAGATAATCACGCATAAAATTCGCGGGTCCACCTGGTGTGTTCTGGTACATGCCAGAAAAGAATAGATAGAAGGCTGTCGGCATCCCTACGGATAATAAATAATAGATTGATTGCCGTTTGGTCAATAGAAATTCTATCTTATTTAATGCTATCCATTGTTTCATCTTAGTCATCTCCCTTCTGAGTTTCTTCAAAGATTGTATCCAACAAACTACGATTATTAACTTCAATTTCTTGTATGCTACATCCTGCTTGAACTAACAGTTCCCAGAAAGCATCCGCTTCGCGTGTGACTACTTGTAAGGCATCTTGTTTTTGTACCCAGTTTTCAACCAAGACTGACTTCTCAACGACTTCCTTGTAAGCTAGCGGAAGGATAAAATGCTTTTCAATCTCCTCACTACGCATAGCTAGAGGCGTCGTGTCACGAATCAACTCTCCCTTATTTAAAACCAAAATCCGGTCAGCTGTATGCTCTACCTCTTCAATATAATGAGACGAATAGAGAATGGTGACTCCTTGCGCTTTTAGGTCCCGAACAATTTCCCAAAAACGTTGACGAGTTGAAGTATCCATGGCCGCAGTTGGCTCATCTAAAAAGACAAGCTTTGGTCGCCCAATTAAGGTCAAGACAAAAGATAAAAGACGTTTTTGCCCACCTGACAATTTTTCTGCAAATTGCTCTTTCTGTTGCTGATCAAACTGCAATAGTTGATCGATTTCCTGGTTGCTCAAGGGATTTGGATAAATACTTTGAAAGAAAGCAATCAACTCTTTGACCTTTAATTTCTGAACGATGACATTCTCTTGAGGGAGGTAGGATCTTGTATAGTCTAACTTAGAGCTCGTTACCGACAAATCTTGGATAGATACTTGACCGCTTGTGACCAGTTTATCTCCAAGCAAACAGTCCAAGAGTGTGGTCTTTCCTGCTCCGTTTGGCCCAATCAAGGCGACGCATTCGCCATCGTTGATTTCAAAGGAGATGTTCCGCAAAATCTCCTTGTCTTTTATTTTCTTACTCAATTTCTCAACTTTAACCACAGTCATGAGACTCTCCTTTCAACCACTCCATTCTCATAAGGAAAACGACGAAAATCATAAATCCAAACCCCAAAGCACCACGAATGAATTGGCGAAGCAAGGCTTGAGCAAACCAACCTGTAAACATTTCTACCAACCATACCACTAGTGATAGTCCAATAAAAAGATAGAGAAACGCTTTTTTCATTTTTCAAACTCCTTTTTCACATCTGAGACTAATTTCAAACCTTCTCTAACAATCCAAGACATCATTCCAAAGACAGCAAATAGTTCCCAAGGAAAATGGTAGAAACCCTCATCCAATCCCGAAAACATGAGATAGGTCATAACTCCTGCTACTACTAAACTCACTGCGATAATCATTTTATTTCTCATCTCTTCTTCCTCCATTTCATACTACAATTATAGTCTTTTGAAATCAGAGGAGATAGAAGCTTCTGTCACTAGAAAATATGACAAATGTCATAAAAAATTCTGTTCAAAACAAGCAAGATACACTATACAATAAAACACAATTAGAAAAATCTAAGGCAACTTCCTCAAAAGAGATATCAAACCCAATTCACACCATAATGTAAACTAATACTTATTTAAAATCAAAAAGAGTAGAAATTTTTATTAGACAAACACATATATTATACGTTGAACAAAACCCTTCTATTGCTTTCTTAAAAATTTATAGGAGGCTAAATTTATAAGAGTTATATAATAAAATGAAATAAGAATCGAACAATTTAATTTTGGAATCCAAATCAATTTATAACAATATTTTAGAAGAGATGTTATACTATTCCAAATTCAATTTAATATAAAATCTGTTAAATTTCAATGTGGATACCTAAACTACGGTATTTATTGAAAAGACTGGAAACAAAAAAATATACACGATCAAAATGAATTACTGAAAATCAAAAAAGAGAGAAGCAAACTGATTCTCTCTTAATGTATATAATATCTAATTTTAAAAATAAACACTCACGTATCTCTGTAATGTATCGGGAAGACAGGATTCGA
>NZ_MWSM01000020.1 GCF_002087075.1 Streptococcus pseudopneumoniae ATCC BAA-960 = CCUG 49455 | reverse complement strand
GTTGATTTCATATTACTATTATATAATACTTTTTTATTTTAGTTTAGTATAAAAATCTTAAGTAGCAAAGATTCTAAAATAACGGAATCCTTGCATTATTGTCCCAACTCTTCCTCGACCACTTCCAAAGCCCGTTCGATGACCACATGCATGTCGTAGTATTTATAATCTGCTAAACGACCACAGAAAATAACCTTGTCATTTGTTGCCGCTTCTTCCTGATATTTGGAAAATATAGCATTGTTTCTCTCATCATTGATTGGATAATAAGGCTCATCTCCACGTTTCCAATCAGCTGGGTATTCTCGAGTAATAACCGTTTTAGCTTGTGTACCATACTCAAAATGTTTATGCTCAATAATGCGAGTATAAGGAATTTCTCGCTCTGTGTAGTTCACTACAGCATTTCCTTGATAGTTTTCTTCATCAAAAACTTCATGCTCAAAACGAAGACTACGGTATTCTAACTCACCATGTTTATAATCAAAGTATTGGTCAATCATCCCTGTAAAGACAACTTTTTCAGCAGAAGCTTCTAATTCTTGACGATTGGCAAAAAAGTCAAGACCAAGTTCTACTTCCACATCCTTGAGCATATTTTCGATAATGACATTATACCCACCAATTGGAATTCCTTGGTAACGGTCATTGAAATAATTATTATCAAAGGTCAAACGAACTGGTAGACGTTTAATAATAAACGGTGGAAGGTCAGTAGCAGAACGTCCCCATTGCTTTTCAGTATATCCTTTAATCAATTTTTCATAAATATCTGGACCAATCAACTTGATAGCCTGTTCTTCCAAGTTTTTAGGTTCAACGTCCTTCATATGAGCCGTTTGATCAGCAATCTTATCTTTCACTTCTTGAGGAGTTTTTGTACCCCACATAGCATAGAAAGTATTCATATTGAAAGGTAGATTATAAAGGCTACCCTTGTAATTAGCTAGAGGCGAGTTGATATAATTGTTAAACTCAGCGAATTGATTGACATAGTCCCAAACTTTTTTATTAGAAGTATGAAAGATATGGGCACCATATTTATGAACATTAACCCCTTCTACATTCTCACAGTAGATATTTCCACCAATGTGGTCACGTTTATCAATAACTTTTACTTTTTTTCCACGCTTAGTCGCCTCATAAGCAAAAATTGCTCCCGACAAACCAGCACCAACGATTAGATAGTCGTACATAGTCTCTTCCTTATCACTTATCTTTACATCTCCTTAACTATAGTAAAAGAGAGGATCTTTATACTCTTCGAAAATCTCTTCAAAGCACGTCAGCGTCCATCTGCAACCTCAAAACAGTATTTTGAGCTGACTTCCCAGTTACTCTTTGATTTTTATTGAGTATTCGTTTCAATCTATTTTAGCACAAAACAAATCATTTCTCAGTTTTCGATAGCCGAGTGATTTAAAAAGACAAGCACCAAAACTGATGTTTGTCTTTAGGATTTTGCTTGAAAAGGCTATTTCTAACTATTTAACATGTTTTTCTGCTTCTTTTTGGGCTTTTTCGATTGCTTTTTTGCTTTCTTGATCCCATTTGGTCTTAGCTTCTTCAAACTGTTTAGTCGTCACAGTGTCTTTTGCAGTTTCATGTACTTGTAGTTATTGCCATCACCCTTAATACCAGCCAATGAATAGCCTCTTGTAAATGGCGTTACTTTGGTTACAGATGCTGTTCCACCACTTGACATAGCTGACATAATCAGAGAATTATCAATCATCCAAGCCTGTGCTTCAGCATATTTTTCGTAACGTTTGGCTACATCTTTATTTTCACTATCTGCATCTTTAAGTATATTAGTATAGGTATCCAGACCTAGGCTAGTGATTTTTTCCTTATCTTCCTTGGCATCTAGTCCAAAAATCTTAAGGTAGAATCCATCCTCTGCATTGAAAGGATTGAGATAAGTTGATGGATCTTGATAGTCACCTACCCAGCCATCAAAGTTCAAATCATAGTCTCTATCAGCTGCTGTCGGTGCTAAGAAGGCTACATTATTAAAATCATCTGTTGAAAGTTGCTGAACATCAATGACGATGTTATCAGCCCCCAAAACCGACTCAAGGGTCTACTTAACTGAGTTCATGCCTGTCACAGCATTTTTACTTGTCTGATCAACTGCAACATCCAAGTGAATTGGGAAAGTCACACCTTGACTTGCCAATTTTTTTTAGCTTCCGCAAATTTTGCTTGGGCTTTTTCTTTGTTGAAATAGGCATCCTGAGCATCTGCCAGGTTAATACCTGACCATTCTGTTCCGTAGTTGACCAATTTAGAAGCGACTACTTCTCCAAAGGTCTTGTCTCCAACTTGGACAAATGTAGGAGGTACTAGGGTGTTACGAAGAGTCTTGCTAGCTGCTTCTTCCCCATTTGACTGAGCAGAATAGGCTGTGCGGTCCAAGGCAAAGTTCACCGCTTGGCGGAAGTTCTTGTTCAAAACAGCTGTCTCAGTTGACTTCTTCTGCTCATCTGTCGTTTTAGCAGTGTGATTGTAGGCCTTACGGTTAACGTTGAAATTGAAATACCAAGAAGTCTTGTCCTGCAAGCTATAGACGATATTATCCTTATATTTCTCCTTGGTCTTAGCAAAGTTAGAACTATTTGGATAAACCCCAGCGATAGAATAAGCTCCACTTTCAAAGTTACGGATGGTCAATTCTTGGTCTGAACCATCAAAATAGGCCAATTTCACATGTTCAATTGATACTTTGTCATGATCATAGTAATGCGGATTTTTCACATACTCGATTGATGATTTTGATGTGAAATCTTTTAACAAATAAGGTCCGCTGTAGAGAATACTATCTGGAGATAGGGTACCAAAATCTTTCCCTTTTGAGTTTAAAAACTCTTCGTTTACTGGGAAAAGAATACTGTTGGTTGTTTTTGAGT
Organism: Streptococcus pseudopneumoniae ATCC BAA-960 = CCUG 49455; assembly: GCF_002087075.1. Classification (GTDB taxonomy): domain Bacteria; phylum Bacillota; class Bacilli; order Lactobacillales; family Streptococcaceae; genus Streptococcus; species Streptococcus pseudopneumoniae. Next base: position 12,155 of record NZ_MWSM01000020.1, on the reverse strand, counting down.
TCCAGTAAGGTTCTGGCCGTGACAAAGTATACTCAACAGTCTGGTCGTCAATGGCCTTCACCCCAACCTTAGAAAAGTCAGAATCCGCTCCTGTAAAATAATCAGTCAAGCCCTTAATCGAGTTTTGAATCAAGTCAATGGCCTGTGATTTATTATCCACTGCGTACTTGATACCTGTCACAAAATCTTGTGCCTTAACTGGGGCGTACTCTTCACCGTCAGCCGTGAACCATTTGGCACTTTTCTCAATTTGTAAGTATAAGTCAGACCGCCGCTTGAAACAGACCAGTCCTCTGCTAAAGACGGAACTAGATTTCCGTAATTGTCATTTTCAAGCAAACCATCAACTAGGTTGGTAATGATGGCTGTATTATCAGCGTAGTAGTCTAACAAGTAGTTAAATGCAGTTGGATTTCCACTAAAGGTTGATGAGTAAGTTTTTGTATCTGAACCTGATTGTCCGCAAGCAGCTAAAAGCAAGGCAAATGCAAAAGTCAGGCCTGCACTAAGGACACTCTTTTTTGTATTCATCTCCCTTCTACTTTATGTTAGTTTTTGTAACATAGGTTTGTTTTACCAAAATAGTGGAAATTTGTAAAGTTAATTGAATTTCGAGAATGAAAGTTTATAAACCTTGGTTATAAAAAACAAAGGATTTCTGCCTTTTCATACAGCCCTCCCTTGTTTTTATGCGATTTCAATTTTAAATTTTTCTGTAAAAAATATTTATAGTAATTCCACACAGAAAGCATCCCATGGAGCTAAGATTTGTTTTTCAAAGACTTCTTGAGCTAGGGTGTTTTCAATCAAGACAGATTTGACATTTCCTTCTACTACAAAGACTTGCTCTTCATTGGACAAGTTAGCCACAACTAGGAAACGACGGTCGCCATCTTTACGGATATAGGCGAAGACCTTATCAGCCGTATCAAGCAATTCAAAGTCAGCTCGAATCAGCCAGCTGTTCTCCTTACGGATTTGGACCAAGTTCTGATAAGTATAGAAAATAGAATCTGGATTTGCCAGCGCTTCTTGAACGTTGATTGCTTGATAGTTTGGATTCACTGCCAACCAAGGTTGACCTGTTGAGAAACCAGCGTTTTTGCTCTCGTCCCATTGCATAGGGGTACGGGCATTGTCACGTCCAATGACACGTATACTGTCCATGATTTCTTCCAGCGAAACACCTTTTTCAAGAGCTTCACGCGCATAATTGAGGGATTCAATATCTTCTACTTGATCCAGCGTTTCAAACGGATAGTTGGTCATCCCAATCTCCTCACCTTGGTAGATATAAGGAGTTCCTCTCATAATATGAAGCAAGATTGCAAAGGCTTTGGCAGATTTTTCGCGGTATTCTTGGTCATTTCCCCAGATTGAGACAATACGAGGGAGGTCATGGTTGTTCCAGAAGAGGGAATTCCAGCCGTCCTCAACTCCTAACTCTGTCTGCCATTTGTTGAAGATTTCTTTTAACTTAGCGATATTCAGCTCTTTTTGATAGTGCCATTTAGGCTGACCTTCCTGATACTGAAGACCGATATGTTCAAAATGGAAGACCATAGACAATTCTTGCCCCTTTGGGTCAGAGTAGAGCTTGGCAATCTCTGGCGTTGCTCCCCAGGTTTCCCCTACTGTCAAGAGATTCTTAGCTCCAAAGGTGGCCTGATTCATTTCCTTGAGATAGGGGTGAAGCATAGGACCATTATTGACTACCTTCTCGTCAGGAATTTTGCCAATCATGTCAATAACATCCATACGGAAACCACCAATACCTTTATCAATCCAGAAGTCCATCATATCATAAATTTTCTGGCGAAGTTTTTCATTTTCCCAGTTGAGATCCGGCTGTTTCTTACTGAAAAAGTGGAGATAGTATTGACCTGACTTTTCATCGTATTCCCAAGCAGACCCACTAAAGATAGAATCTAGGTCATTGGGTTCATCGCGCCAGATATAGTAGTCTCGCTCAGGGCTATTAGGATTTTCACAGGCCTCTACAAACCAAGCATGTTCATCCGAGGTATGATTGACCACCAAGTCCATGATGATACGAATATCACGCTTCTTAGCTTCCGCAATCAGTTGATCCATATCCTCCATGGTTCCAAAAATCGTTGCAATCGCTTGATAATCAGCAATATCGTAGCCATTATCATCCATAGGGCTGTCATAAACGGGAGAAAGCCAAATCGCTGTAATCCCTAGCTTGGCTAGATAGTCTAACTTACTGGTAATTCCTGGCAAATCGCCAATTCCATCTCCGTTGCTGTCCATGAAACTCTTTGGATAAACTTGATAAACTACGGCATTGTGCCACCATTTTTCTTGCATCTTCTTACCTCATTATTTTAATAATCTATAGTCTATGATAGCGCTTTTCAGATTTTTATGCAAGCGTTCGCCTAATCTTTTTGATTCCTTTTTTAACTCCGTAGTTTCCTAACTTCCAATTTTTTATTATAATAGAGGTCAGAGGTAAAAAAATGAAAAAACAAGCTTTTAGTTCTGAACGATATTTGAATTTACAACGCGACCATATTTTGGAACGCATTAACCAATTTGACGGCAAACTCTACTTAGAATTTGGCGGTAAAATGTTAGAAGATTTCCACGCTGCTCGTGTACTTCCTGGTTATGAACCTGACAACAAAATCAAGCTCTTGCAAGAATTGAAAGAGCAGGTTGAGGTTGTGATTGCCATTAATGCTAGCAACATTGAACATTCCAAAGCACGTGGCGACTTAGGCATTTCTTATGACCAAGAAGTTCTTCGTTTGATTGACAAATTCAATGAATTAGGGATTTTTGTCGGCTCCGTTGTCATTACACAATACGCTGGCCAACCCGCTGCAGATGCCTTCCGCAACCAACTTGAGAAAAACGGAATTGATTCTTATCTTCATTATCCAATCAAAGGATATCCGACGGATATGGATCACATCATTTCCCCAGAAGGCATGGGCAAAAACGACTACATCAAAACCAGTCGCAACTTGATTGTCGTAACCGCTCCTGGACCCGGTTCTGGAAAATTGGCAACGTGTATGTCCAATATGTACCACGACCAAATCAATGGCATCAAGTCTGGCTACGCTAAATTTGAAACCTTCCCTGTTTGGAATCTTCCCCTTCATCACCCAGTTAACTTGGCTTATGAAGCTGCCACAGCTGACCTTGATGATGTCAACATGATTGACCCCTTCCATCTTCAAACCTATGGAGAAACCACTGTCAACTACAACCGTGATATCGAAATCTTCCCAGTGCTCAAGCGCATGTTGGAACGTATTCTCGGAAAATCACCATACGCTTCACCGACAGATATGGGTGTCAACATGGTTGGTTTCGCTATTACAGATGACGAGGCTGCTGTCGAAGCTTCTAAACAAGAAATCATCCGCCGTTACTATCAAACAGTTCTTGACTTCAAAGCTGAAAAAGTTGGCGAAGCTGCCGTCAAGAAAATTGAGTTGCTCATGAACGACCTCGGTATCACACCTGCAGACCGTAAGGTTGCTGTCGTTGCGCGCCAAAAAGCAGAAGAAACTGGTGGACCAGCCCTAGCCTTTGAATTGCCAAATGGGGAAATCGTCACTGGTAAGAACTCAGAACTCTTTGGCCCTACAGCCGCTGCCTTGATCAACGCCATCAAAAAATCAGCTGACATCGCTAAAGAAGTAAAACTAATCGAGCCTGAAGTTGTTAAGCCAATCCAAGGTCTTAAAATCGATCATCTCGGTAGCCACAATCCACGCCTTCATTCAAATGAAATCCTGATTGCACTTGCTATCACAGCTACAGAAAATCCTGATGCTGCCCGCGCTATGGAAGAACTCGGCAACCTCAAAGGAAGCGAAGCCCACTCAACCATCATCTTGACTGATGAAGACAAGAATGTCCTTCGTAAACTGGGTATCAACGTAACCTTTGACCCATACTACCAATACGACCGCTTATATCGTAAGTAAAGATTTCAACCTCTCCAGCCTCGGAGAGGTTTTCTCTCTGTCTCAGGAGCAACCTTTATGATATAATGAGAGAAGAAAACTGAAAGGATTTACCATGTCAAAAGAAGTTATTGTCGAAAGTTTTGAACTTGACCACACCATTGTCAAAGCACCCTATGTTCGCTTGATTGGGGAAGAAACAGGGCCAAAGGGAGATGTCATCTCCAATTATGATATTCGTTTAGTGCAACCCAATGAAGACTCGATCCCTACTGCCGGCCTTCACACTATCGAGCACCTCTTAGCCAAACTCATCCGTACCCGCATTGACGGCATGATTGACTGTTCACCATTTGGTTGCCGCACAGGCTTCCACATGATTATGTGGGGACGTCACGCCAGTGCTAAAATCGCAGCTGTTATCAAGGATTCGCTCAAGGAAATCGCTGAAACTACTACTTGGGAAGATGTCCCAGGGACAACCATCGAATCTTGCGGAAACTACAAGGACCACAGCCTCTTCTCTGCTAAAGAATGGGCAAAACTCATCTTGGAACAAGGGATTTCAGATGATGCCTTTGAACGTCATGTGATTTAAAATCGAGTAGGGGATAATCTCTAGCCCCTCTCACACCACCGCACGTGCCGTTCGGCATACGGCGGTTCAACTAACTTTTAACGCATGTCGTTCAAGGTAATAATCCAAACACGAAACCAGTCCACGTTTTTCCAGGACTGGTTTTGATATAGCACGTTTAAGTACCGACTTCTGAGCTACTATAGTAGACTGAAACTAGAATAGTACACCTCTACTACACGACATGCCCGTCATACCTCAAAAGGAACCAGTTTTTTTCAGCTGGCTCCTTCTTTTTTATCCTCAAAATTCTGTCTTAGACTTTCTCACGAATAACCAAAACGCCATCTTCCATATCTGCTTCCAGATGTTTAGCATCTAAATGATCCAAGTGGAAGTCTGTCACCTTATCACGAATTTCTTGTTCAACCACGCGACGGAGAGGACGAACCCCCATGACTTCGTCGTAACCTTCTTCTGTGATATAATCTTTAGCCGCTTGACTAACTACCAAGTCAATGTCTTTCTTAGCCAAGGTTTGGTTAACTTCAGCCAACATCAAATCTACAATCTTAGAAAGATCTTCCTTAGTCAAGTGTGAGAACTCGATGACTGCATTAAAGCGGTTGAGGAGTTCTGGACGGAAGAAGGGGTTCAAACGGTCCATCAATTCTGGTTTATCCGCATCTTCTGTCAAGTTGGCTTCATAGCCAAATCCAGCATTTGAGGTCGCAATAATGACAGTGTTCTTGAAGTTTACTGTATTTCCTTGACCATCTGTCAAACGACCATCATCTAGAACTTGGAGGAGAAGGGTAATAACTTGAGGGTCAGCCTTTTCAATTTCATCCAAGAGAATGATAGAGTATGGATTGCGACGAACACGTTCTGTTAAGGTATTGCTATTGTCATCATAACCCACATAGCCTGCTGTTGTACCAATTAGCTTAGAAACAGCTGTGCGGTCACTGTATTCAGACATATCCAAACGGATAATCGCATCCTGGGTTCCAAACATATCGAGTGCCAATTGCTTAGCAAGCTCCGTCTTACCAACCCCAGTAGACCCTACAAAGAGGAAGCTGCCGATTGGGCGATTTCCTTCATCAAAACCAGCACGGTTACGACGGATAGCACGAGCTACAGCTTCTACGGCCTTATCTTGACCAATCACCTTGTCTTGCAAGCGATGAGCCATATCTTTCAAACGTTCGATATCTGAAGCTCCCATTTGCGATACTGGGATACCTGTCATTCGTTCCACAGATTCAGCCACATCGTTGACACTTGCAGTCACTTTCATATCTTCTGTGTGGTTTTCGATTTTCTTTTCCAATTCTGCAATGCGTGTTTTATAGTTTAGAGCTGCTTCAAAATCTTCTGCTTCAACTGCTTTTTCTTGCTTGTCTTTTTCCGTTTCGATTTCTCGTTCAACAGCATGCACATCTGTTACTGGATGTTGAGCAGCCAAGTGAGCAGCCGTTACATCGACAAGGTCAATAGCCTTATCTGGCAAGCTACGTTGAGGAATGTATTGAACAGAATAATCCACCGCTGCTTTCAAGACTTCGTCTGGCAAGATGACATTGTGGTGTTGTTGATAGAGATCACGAATGCCTTGAAGAATTTTAAAAGTATTCTCTGCTGAAGGAGCATTGACCTTCACTTCGTTGAAACGACGAGCAAGAGCAGCATTCTTAAAGATGGTGTTACGGTATTCGTCTTGAGTTGTTGCCCCAATCACTGTCAATTCTCCACGAGAGAGAGCTGGCTTGAGAATATCCGCAAGTCCTTTAGAACCACTGTCTCCACCAGTGCTACCAGCACCAAGAATTTGGTGAATTTCATCAAAGAAGAGGATAATATTCCCTGCTTCTTTCACTTCATTGACTAAGTTTTGGACATTTTCTTCAAAGCTACCACGGTATTGAGTACCAGCCTCAAGACCTGAGATATCAATAGAAATAATTTCCTTGTTCTTGATAGCAGCAGGAACATCTCCGTTCACAATGGCTTGCGCTAGACCTTCGACAACTGCTGTCTTACCAACACCTGCATCTCCGACCAAAACAGGATTGTTCTTGGTGCGGCGTGAGAGGATTTCAGATGTTTCTTGAATTTCCTTGTTTCGTCCGATAACAGGATCCAACTTGCCCTCACGCGCTTCTGCTGTCAAGTTTCGACCTAGTTTTGCAAGGACACCGTCTTGTTTCATACCTGATGCCTGTTGTGGCATTTGCACATCAGTTTCTGCATTTCCTGGTAATTGACCAGTCGCACGATAGTGAGCAAATTCCTCAGGTGTGACTTCGCGTCCATTAATTAAGTAACGGCGATTTTCAGAACTGTATCCTCGCATACCACCCATCAATTGGTTAAATAAATCATCCATGTTATTAAAATTATTAAAATTGTTATTCATATTCTTTACCTCTTTTTGTTTACTTAATTATGATTACTGATATTGACTATCTTTGACCTTTGTTTTAAAAAATTTAGACTAGCTAAACCGCTACCCTACGTACTATTTCTGGTTTTTCTTTTTCAAGCAGGAGTAGACTATCTTTACTTCTGAAGATTTCTAGATGAAACATAGACCCACCTCTTTCTATTTTACTTTAAATAAGTGTTCTAGTAAGGCTTTCATTTACCTTACGTTCATAATATACTACATTGGTCAGAAAAGGTCAAGAGCTTTGACTTTAACTGACCAATATTTTTTTACACTCTTCGAAAACCTCTTCAAACCACATCAGCTTCTCCTTATCTACAATCTCAAAACCGTGTTTTGAGCTGACTTCGTCAGTTCTATCAACCATCTCAAAACTGTATAGTGAAATGAAATAAGAACAGGACAAATCAATCAGGACAGTCAAATCGATTTCTAACAATATTTTAGAAGTAGATGTGTACTATTCTAGTTTCAATCTACTATATTTTGAGCAGTCTAAAGTTAGCTTTCTAGTTTGTTCTTTGATTTTCATTGTGTATTTAAACACAAAAACACCCTGAAACATCAGGGTGCCATTCTTACATCAAATACAAAATTGCGAGGGTCAGGAGACTTGCTAGAAGCCCAACTCCCCAAAAGAAGAAGTCAACCTTCCACTCGCTCCAAGGATTTCCTTTACCAGACAATCCCCCAAGCTCAAAATGGTGATGTACAGGCGTCATACGGAAAATACGTTTACCACCTGTCAGTTTGAAATAACTGACTTGCATCATAACAGAAGTTGTTTCAAAAACATACACAATTCCGATAATCAAGAGAGTCCATTCTTGGTGGAGAGCCATAGAGATAGCTGCCAGCATCCCACCTAGTGCCAAACTTCCCACATCACCCATAAAGACCTTGGCAGGCTTATGGTTAAAGATGAAGAAACCGAGCAAACCACCAATCATGGCAAGAATCACTAGAAGAATATCCATCTGACCTTGCACATAGGCAATAACTCCATAGGCAGACAAACTAATCACAACGGAAATACTAGCTAAACCGTCAACACCGTCTGTCAAGTTTACTGCGTTTGAAAAACCGACTAGCCAGAAAAGAGCGAAGAAAATATAGAAAAATCCCAAATGAACTGGATAACCAAAGACAGACAGGATATCGCCACCGCGCTCATAGAAAAGATAGAAGATAACTCCACCTAGAAGCTGAAGAGCTAATTTTTGCTTAGGATTAAGCCCCTCATTGATTTTACGAAAGACCTTGAGAAAGTCATCTAAAAATCCGACCAAGCCATACAAGACCAAGATGAACAAAATCATTCCCACATTATTGCTGAATTGGCTACTAAATAGGGCGAAAAAGAAAGCAAGCAAAACAGAAGTAATCAAGAAAACCAAACCTCCCATTGTAGGAGTCCCAGCTTTTGCCTGATGCTGTTTGACATCTTCATGCATCTGCTGGCCTGTAATTTGCGCCTTTCTATAAAATTGGATAAAGGCCGGAATTCCTACTAAAGTTAGTAAAAATGTCACAATTCCAGCACTGATGGAAATAAACATATTAGTCTCCTAAAGTTAATGTAATTTTTTTAATGTCCTTGATAGCTGTGTTAGCACGAACATCTTGCTTCTGCACAGTAGAGCCCGAACCTTGAAATTCAAGTTCTATATTGAGCCACTTAGCAAGGGTCTCAGCAGTCTCCTTTGTCCAACCATACATATCTGGAACTTCCTCTACTTTATCAGATAAGATAAGGACTTGCTGGTTCGGGGCAAGATTCTTCCCTTCTTCAGCAGAACTGTTTTTAATCTTCGTTCCTGTTCCCACAACGATGGGTTGTACAAGATTGCGACGCAATTCTTCTGCTAAATCACCAGGTGAAATATCCTTGACACTAGGCATAGGATAAGGACTTTGTTGACTTACTTGCTCCAAAGCTTTAGCTGTTGTTTGAAGATTGAGAGATTCTTTCATAGCTGAAGCCCGCTCCAAGATTGGGTTGGCAAATTCTCCCAATTGGATACCTGAATAATGTTCAGGCTGTTGAACCGTTACATACAAGATAAAATCAGGATTTTCAGCAGGGTTCATAGCTACAACCGAGAAAATGTAGTTGGTAGAACCAACCAAGTAGCCTCCATTTTTCTCGTCAGCAATCTGAGCCGTACCAGACTTGAGGGCTACATTTTGCCCAGGAACAGTTACAGTTGGCTTGCCTGTGCTGTGGTTATACATGGTTCCATAAACCGGATCCGTCCCTACCAAAACCATGTTAGTCCGAGTTAGACTAGCTGCATCTTTAGAAACAGGATTTCCCACAATTTCTTTTTGAGATTTCCGAGCAGTTTGATCATTTGGATCATAAATGGCACTAATAAATTTAGGCTCCAGCATGACACCGTCATTAGCAATGGCTGTAAAGGCACGAATCATTTGCGTCTGGGTCACTGAAATCCCTTGTCCAAATGAGCTTTGCGCAATGTTGACAATATTATCCGCAGGAAGCTGACCAGCATACTCATCCGTCAAACCGAAACGGGTCGGAACACCAAATTTAAAACGATTAAGATAATCAAGCCAGGTAGCATCTCCCATCTTTTGCTCAAGGAGGGTCATCCCAACGTTACTTGAGTGTGCAAAACCTTGAGAAAAAGTCATCATTCTGCCACCAGTCAATCCTTCATTAACGTCCCAATCTCGAATCGTGGCATCTGCAATTTTTAACTCACTACTATTAAAGACTTCTCCTCCTGGAAAGGTATTATTATCAATAGCAGCAGCCAACATCATCACTTTCATAGTGGAACCTGGCTCATAGTTACTTTGATAAAGAATATCACGCCAGACAAAGTCCTTAGTGATTCCTTCCTTAGTATCGGCATCAAAGGTTGGTCGTTGCGTTGTTGCCAGAATTTCCCCTGTTTTAGCACTGACCAAAGTCGCTGTCATGTACTTTCCTTTTACCTTCTCTTGAAAAGCATCCATCTGGGTTTCCATAAAGGACTGGAGAGGGCTGGAAATGGTTGTATAAACATCCTTGCCATCTACCGTTTGTTGGGAAACTTGTTCTGTTCCAGGTACAATATTACCCAGACGATCCTTTTCATAGGTAATAATGCCGTCTGTCCCTGCAAGAATACTGTTCAAGGAACTCTCCATTCCAGAGGTTCCCAGCAAGCTCTTGCTTCCATCTTCATTTTCATGTAGCTGAGCTAATCCGATAAAACTAGAAGCAAATTGTCCGTTTGGGTAACTACGATTGGGACTGGTTGTAAAATCAATCCCCTTGACCTCTGCAGTTTCCAACTCTTTTTTGATAGTCATCATATTGGCATAGGTAATCCCATTTCCCTTTGCTCCAAAAGAAACTTGCTTGAGATTAGGTTGCGAGAGTTGCTCTCTTACATAAGATTCTTCCATGTCCAGATACTTATGAAAGACCTCTGCAACCTTGTTAAATTGTGTTTTTTCTACGTAAAGAATCTTACCCGTTGCTGACTTATAGTTCTCATCAATAACCGCATAGACATTATAAGATGTCGCATCCTCAGCAATAGGGACTCCATTTCGGTCATAAATAGTCCCACGTTTGGCAGGAACTGTACGGGTGGTTTGATGAACCTTCTTAGCTTCCCTCGCTAAATCTGTTCCAAAGCGAGTGCCCGTCCCAATAATGACCGCAAAATTGACTAAAAAAACGGCAAAAACAAAGACAGATAATAAACTCAGACTTTTTCCAACTCTGCGTCTGTTTTCAGCCGGCGATTTCCGATTTTTGGTCGCATAACGGATTACTTTTTTTGTCCACTTCATATCTTACTCCGCTATTCGAATATTTTCATTGTTTAATTGCAAATCGTGTGAATTGGCAATTTCTTTCAAACGTTCTGCACGTAATAGTTCATTGACCTCTTGCTTGGCATCGTCCAATTCGGTCTTCTTTTCCTCTATCTGCGCATTGATTTTTGTCAAATCATTCTGCACTTGCAAGAGCTTGGTCTGCATAAAAATAATACTAATGGCTACAATAAGAGTGGTTACAGCAATGGAAAAGTAAAAAGCTTTTTCCACACGCGAAAACCGTTTAAGTTGCATCTGTAGTATTTGACCTGTTTTTTCCATTCTTTCTGCCATCATTTTTCCTCTTACTTGTGAATTTTTCTGGCCACGCGCAACTTGGCTGAGTGCGAGCGGTTATTGGCTTCTAATTCTTCTGCACTTGGCAAGATTGGCTTACGGGATACCAATTCCATCTTGGGCTTGAGATCATCTGGGATGAAAGGCAAACCTTTTGGAACTTCAACTGTTGAAGCTTCCTTAAACAATTGCTTGGTCAAGCGGTCTTCCAAGGAATGAAAGGTAATCACTGAAATTCTACCATCCAGAGTCAACATATCCATAGACTGCTGGATGGACTCATCTGCCGCTCCCAGTTCATCATTGACTTCAATTCGAATAGCCTGGAAAATCTGCTTAGCAGGATGGCCCTTCTTCTTGAGTTCCTTGGCAGGTTTGGCCGACTTGATAATTTCTGCCAATTCAGTCGTAGTCTCGATTGGCTTAACTTCACGTGCTTGTTCAATCTTACGCGCAATCTGTTTAGAGAATTTGTCCTCTCCATACTTGAAGAAAATACGAACCAAGTCATGATAGTCATAGTGGTTCACCACTTCATAGGCTGTCAGGCTAGCATCCTGATTCATCCGCATGTCCAGTGGCGCATCCTTTTTATAAGAAAAACCACGCTCACGCTGGTCCAATTGAGGACTAGACACTCCCAAGTCATAACAAATTCCATCAATTTCCTGAACACCAGCTTCGCGCAAACGTGCCTGTAAATGACGGAAGTTATCCTTGATAAAGGTCACCATTCCCTTCTCAATGTAAGGTGCCAAGCGTTTTTGCGCATTGTCAATGGCATTCTGGTCCTGGTCAAAGGCATAGAGATGGCCTTTTTCACTTAATTTACTTAATAAATACTCGCTATGGCCTGCTCCACCCAAAGTCGCATCAACGTAGATACCGTCGGGCTTTACGTCAAGCATATCAATCGTTTCGTGAAGTAAGACCGTTACATGATGAAATTTTTTTGTCATATCTTATCTATTTTACCACAAATCCGACCAGCTTGCACTTGTCAGACAAATAGGATAAGGAGGCCAAATTTCAAGTTCAA